>CAZLRK010000068.1:0-17295 GCA_964561845.1 uncultured Desulfobacterales bacterium
CATTAGAGCCGCAGAGACCGCAGAGGTCATTTGTTTTATTGTTTTCCGTTGAGAGAGTACGGAAAACAATAAGAAACGTGCCCTGCGGGCATTTAGGGTCTAAAAATATCGCGTAGCGATTGATTTTTTCTTTTGCCGTTCTCCCAGCGGCAAAAGAAAAGTATCTTTTCTTTGCGCTCTTTGCGACTTTGCGGTGAATATGAAATAATGTTTCACACAATTCCTTGATAAGTCAGATTTAAAATCTCTATCGGCTTTTTGATTAATGCTTTAGCACCACTTTCTTGCAATTCTTTTCGCGGCCTGAAGCCCCAGAGAGCTCCAACCGGAAACATATCGGCAGCAATTGCGGTCTTCATGTCGATTGAGGTATCACCCAAATAGAGAAAATCTGAAGGTGGTATATCAATCTGACGAGCGATCTTTACAGCGCCTGCCGGATCGGGCTTCTTGGGGAATTCATCACGCTGCCCAATGATTATATCGAAGTTCCAATTTGTTAAAAATTCTGTAACACATTTTATTGTGAATTCATGAGGTTTGTTGGATAAGATCGACATCTTCAATCCTTGAGAAGTCATAGCATCAAGCATTTCCGGAATACCATCATATGGCCTGGTATCTATTTTCCAGTTTCGACCATAATCTTCCATGAGCATATTATAACAAGCACTTATAGTAACTTCATCACGCTTGCTCTCGGGCAGCGCACGGGTAATTAACATTTTTGATCCGTCGCCGACAAAATACCGGTAAGCATCCAACTCATGAATGGGAAAGCCATTTTCCGTAAGAACTCTATTTGTGGCATTCGCCAGATCTTCTAAAGTATCTAGTAGTGTCCCATCGAGATCAAAGATAACTGCCTTAAAGAGCATGGGAATCCTTTCAGTTAGACTTCAATTGAGAGACCTTTGCAAAACGCTCCCTTTTGCCCAATTTCTGTGTTAGGCTCAAATTTTAATCCTCGAAATACTCAATGTATGCCTGTGGTTAAAATTTTCGCCTGCCTTGAACTTGAACAAAATTGAACATTTTTCAAAGGTCTCTTGAGTGATAATGCTCAATTGAAAGTTATTTGTTATTAGTTATTCGTTACTCGAAAGAATAGAAACTAATATTCTGTATTTCTATCAAAAGTGAGATATAATTCTGTTTACCTTTTACCTAAAACTAATAACAATTAACTAATAACGAATAACACGTAATTGAGTTTTTACTCAATTAGGCTTAGATATTTATCTTCCATGCGATCTTGTAAAAAAACCATGTCATACTCGCTTGCTTGAGCCTTGTCATACCATTTATAGCCAAATTTTTTGCAAGACTTACATGCTTTTCTGGGGATATGTATGGCAAGAATGTGATAACCGCCGTCCGAGGATGAATCGATCCTTATTGCTCCGCTACAATCAGGACAAACCCGAATTTTTTCTTTTTGTTTTTCATGGAGGCTGTCGGTGTCGTAAAATATGTTGCGGTCTCTTTCATCAACTTCCTTAGTCCCTCGAATTTTTTCTTCTATTTTTTTTCTTTGCTTCCAAATTGTTAAAATTTCTTCACCTAATTTTTCGATATATCTTGTTATCTCCGGGTTTTGCCGAATACTATCCGGATCGTAGGTAGGTTCCTTTACGTTGCTGTAATCTATTCCTGCCATGGCTAAAATTATTCCCACGTTTACATATGGAAGCGCCCCTTCAATAGAGTATCCGCCTTCCAGAACGGCAATATCCGGTTTTAACAGCGAAGTGAGCTCCGCATATCCTTGAGCGGAGAAATTCATGTTTGTTATTGGATCTGAATAATGATTGTCCTGCCCAGCCGAGTTAATAATGATGTCAGGCTCAAAATCATCAAGAATGGGCAGCACCATATTTTTTATGGCATATAAAAAACCTTCTTTAGAGGTATTGGGAGGTAGTGGTATGTTTATTGTAGTTCCCACAGCATTAGGGCCGCCCATTTCGTTGGGAAATCCTGAGCCTGGATAGAGCGTCCGGCCATCCTGGTGAATCGATATAAATAACGTGTCCTGATCGTGCCAGTAAATATCCTGGGTTCCATCTCCATGATGGCAATCGGTATCAACTATTGCAACCTTATCTATATTATATGCCTTACGGAGATATTCGATCATGATGGCTTCAATATTCACATTGCAAAAGCCTCTTGCCCCGTGCACAACACGCATGGCATGATGGCCTGGCGGTCGCACAAGCGCAAAACCCTTTTCTATCTCTTTATCGAGTACGGCCGTACCTATTCTTTTTGCACCGCCTGCACTGATAAAATGAGATTCCGTTGTTACATGCTCCACATCCGGAACACAGAAATGAACACGCTGAATGTCATCAACTGCCACAATATCGGGTTTAAGCTCCTCGATACCCTCGATATCAAAAAGCCCTTCTTCAAACACCTGATCCTGTGTATAAAGAAGCCGCTCCTCCCTTTCAGGATGTGTGGGACTTATTGCCCAGTCAAAGGCCGGGAAAAAGACAAGGCCGGTTTTATGTTTTGCTCGTAACATATTATGTTCCACCTCGGAGAGCTTATGATAATCTTTCAGCTATAGATTCATACCCATGAATAAGCCCCGGTTTTACCTGTACTTTAATCCTGATATTTTTCCCGGTGGTGTAAAACCCCCGTATCATATTAAACTGTAAGTCTTCCAGGATCTCCATCTCAAGGTCATCAATATTTGCCCCCCTTTGAAGCGCTTTCTCCTTGAGCAGGTCATAAGCTTTTTCTATAGCTTCCTCTTTTGTAAAATCTTTTTTTACCGATGTACTGAATCTTTCTTCAGGCGCCGCAACAATTTTTTGTTCGGTATCCGCAAAAAGCGTAACTTCACATGTTGTTCTGGCAAGAGCAGCTCCAATGGCATTTGCTACTTTCCACCTTGGAACAACACCGATCTTATAATCGGAAAGTTTTTCAAGATACTCGGCAAAGTAAGGCGCAGGCCCGCCGAGTATAATGATTTTTTTCGGATTTACACTATATCCCTCTTTTATCTCATGAATGGTATAAACCGGTTTGCGATTTATAAGATTTATCATTTCTTGAGCTTCTCTGATAATCTTTGTGCAGGCTCGGTCCATAATTTCATAAGCTGCATTTTCAAGAGAAGTCCCCATCTCTTTTGAAATAGATTTAACGCCTTCAGTCGATTTTTCCCTATCTCCGTTATTAATTTTATTCAATACAAACAGAGCATCCGTAGGTGTAGGTACAGGTCCGCCATAGGCCATTGCGGGGCCAACTCTTTCAGGTCCGATTTTAAGTATGCCATTCTCCATTCTTATAACACTGTCTCCGCCAATCCCTATAGAACGGGTTTTCAAAGAGCGTATAAGAGTTTTATAACCTCCCAGTCTTATACCCAACGGCTCTAAAACAGGTATACTATTTATAAGGAGAGCCATATCGGTCGTTGTTCCTCCTATATCCAGCACAAGGCTCTCTTCATCATCAGGAGCGGAGGCAATCGATCCCATAATACTGGCGGCGGGTCCGGAAAGTATAGTTCGACCTGGAGAGTCAATTGAAGCATCAAAGCTCATGGTGCCTCCATCTGCCTTAAGAATGTGGATGGGCACCATAAGCCCTTTTTTGTTTAGTGATTTGTTCACAGCCTCGAAAAATTCCTTATGCAACGGGTAAACCGCTGCATTAAGATAGGTTGTAGCAATACGCCGTGAAAAATTCAAATTGCCCGAAATTTGATGTCCCAGAAAGATTTTTCCAAATGAATCTTCCAAGATTTCATTAATTAATATTTCATGACTTGGGTTTCGAATTGAAAATTTAGAAACCACGCCGATGTTACGAATTCCTTCTTTTTGAAAGTTTTTTGCAATATTTTTTATTTCATTTTTATCAACAGGTTCTATTTCCCGACCTCTATGATCTATGGACCCGGAAACAGCAAAATAGTGACTGTTTGTGCGAAAAAAATTGGGGTCGATTCCCGGTCCGCTGGAAACTATCATTCCCACTTGCGGAAGTTTTTTCTGGACAATAGCATTAGTGGTAAGCGTAGTACTGAGGACAATGCGATTTATTTTGGCCGGTTCAACACCTTCTAAAAGCTTTTCAAGGCCGGACAGAACCGTATTAAAAAGGTCTGATGAATCGGTAGGAACCTTTATTTCCTTTAAAAAACCTTCGTTTCCCAAAAGAACCACATCAGTGTGTGTGCCGCCTACATCTAGGCCTATAATCATGGAATTTTCCTTAATTGAATCGAGACCTGTAAAACGCCCCCTTTTGTCTCCCGCCATAGGCGGGATGTTAGACTTAAATTTTGGCACGCAGTGAAGCTTTTGCGCTATCCTCGAAATACTCAATGTATGTCTGCCTGCCCCGTAGGTCCGGCAGATCGTACTGGGGTGGTTAATCCCGCCATGGCGGGATCGTCTGCCTTGAACTTGAATCCCGCTTCAGCGGGAAGCATTTTTCAAAGGTCTCGAATAATAAACAATTTAAATGGAGACTAACCAAAACACCCCCTGATGTCAATAAAACAAAATACGTCATCGAACTTACGAATTAGAAAACAAAGGATGCATAGAGAAGATAATTATTTATTGAAAAAAAAACCATTTGGTGTTATAGAGTTAAATGGTACCGGGGTGCTTTAGTACACGCATTCATCAATACGATTACGTATTATAATGAGTTTATTAATTTAAGCGCTTGAAGTGCCTTGTAAAGCATTTAAAAAATAATCACGAAAACACGAAAGATTGAAATCACGAAATAAAATTATATTTTTCGTGTTTTTGTAATTTCGTGCTTTCGTGATAAATTTCTTTTGTATATTTCAGGTTTATCAGGGATAGGGACACTAAACTAGGGTCTCAGCCTGTACAGCATAGGTGTTCTGGTAAAATGCGTTACCGAATTTATGAGATAGAGTTCTTAGTGGCTGAACAAAATTTAACATTTTGATTTTAGGAAGTGAATCATGATCAAACTATTATGGACGCCTTCTGATGAAAGAATTAAAGGCACTAATATGTATCGATTTATGAATTTTATTAATGAAAAATATAGTAAAAATTTCTTTGAATATACACCTCTTTATGAGTGGTCCATTGAAAATATTCCCGATTTTTGGATGTCACTATGGGAATTTGCTGAAATTAAAGCCTCAAAACCATTTGATCAGGTAATCGATAATTTAAACAAAATGCCCGGCGCAAAGTGGTTTTCGGGAGCCCGGTTTAATTTTGCCGAAAATCTCCTTCGTTACAGAGATGATCAGACAGCATTGATCTTTAAGGGGGAAGAACAAGAATCTACCAGTTTAACCTATGCCCAGCTTTATGATGAAGTTGCTCGAATTGCCAGATCGCTAAAAGAAGCCGGTGTTCAGGTTGGTGATAGAGTAGTCGGTTTTATGCCGAATATGTCCGAGACAATTATTGCTATGCTGGCCGCCACCAGTCTGGGCACAACCTGGTCATCCTGCTCTCCTGACTTTGGAATAAAAGGAGTTCTTGATCGATTTGGGCAAATACAACCAAAGGTGCTTTTTACTGCTAATGGATATTCTTTCAAAGGGAAACACATAGATTCCATAGAGCGCATCTCAAAAATCTTAAAAGAGCTACCCTCCATTGAAAAATTAGTAGTGGTACCATACACGGAACAACATCCCGAAATCAAAGGGATACCTAACGCCATTCTATACAAAGATTTCCGGTCTTCAGAATCTAATCTTGAAATTGAATTCGAACAACTCCCCTCTGATCACCCGCTCTATATTATGTATTCGTCCGGCACCACCGGTCTTCCAAAATGCATGGTGCAAAGTGCAGGTGGAATTTTGATTCACCATTTAAAAGAACTTATGCTGCACAGCGATTTGAAGCGCGACGATACAATTTTTTATTTTACAACTTGCGGTTGGATGATGTGGAACTGGCTTACCAGCTCTCTGGCTGTGGGCGCGACACTTGTTTTATATGATGGCAATCCATTTCACCCTATCCCAGGTGCGCTTTGGGAAATGGCTCAAGATGAAAAAATTACAATATTCGGGACAAGTGCCGGATATCTCGCCGCCCTTCAAAATGCCGGTGTGAAGCCAGGCAAAGAGTATGATCTTTCACCTTTAAAAGCCGTACTTTCAACCGGCTCACCACTTTCCATTGAAAGTTTTGAGTATGTCTATAGAGATATCAAAGAAGACATTCAACTGGCATCAATTGCCGGAGGTACGGATTTAAACGGATGCTTTGCACTTGGAAACCCTATGGGACCGGTTTATGCAGGCGAGTTACAGTGTAGAGGGCTGGCTATGAAAGTTATGGCCTTTGACGAAAACGGAGAACCCGTAATCAACCAACAGGGTGAACTGGTCTGCGCCGCTCCCTTTCCTTCCATGCCGATTTATTTCTGGAACGATCGGGATTTCGAGAAATATCATTCAGCATATTTTGATGTATATCCTAACATCTGGCGGCACGGAGACTATATTATAATCACGGGACGGGGCGGGGTTGTCATGCATGGGCGATCGGATGCCACGCTAAATCCCGGAGGGGTTAGGATCGGAACAGCTGAAATTTATAGACAGATGGATCAGTTGGAGGAAATAGAAGACAGTGTTGTTATAAGTCAGAATTGGAAGAACGATGTTCGTGTGATCCTTTTTGTAAAAATGGCGAAAACATATGAATTGAATGAAGATCTAAAGAACAAAATTAGAAACACGATTCGCACAAATGCTTCTCCACGACACGTTCCTGCCAAAATACTGGCCGTGAAGGATGTTCCTTATACACTAAACATGAAAAAGGTTGAGCTTGCAGTTAGAAAAGTCATTCACAACCAGCCCGTGCATAACAAAGACGCACTGAAAAATCCGGAAGCACTGGACTATTACGCCAATCTAAAGGAACTACAGGAGTAACTTTTTAAAAGTTATTCTTTACCAAGAAAGGAGGGCAAAATGGCTATTGAGGTTATTATCAGAAGGAAGTACAAAATTGATAACCCAGAGGAACTGATTCCTCTTATCAATCAACTACGCTCACTTGCCGTGAATCAACCAGGTTATATTTCCGGTAGAACATTGAAGGGCATTAGCAAGCCCGGAGATTATATGGTCATAAGCGAGTGGCAAACTGAGGAAGATTGGGAAAATTGGTTTAACAGTAAAGACAGAAAAGACATTCAACACAAGGTGGATTCTTTGATTGGAGAAAGAACCTTTTATGACATTTATGAGCCTGTGGCTCATTGAGAAGTGAAAGGTGGTGAATTTAATAATATCACCACCCTTTTAGTAAATTAGACACGATCAATTATGCAACTTCACGGTATTCCGCGTCAACCACATCATCATCCGGTCCGGAAGAACCCTGATGCCATGAGCTTTCCGCACTACCGCCGCTCTGCTGCGCATCGGATGGGGAAGCCTGTTGATACATTGAAGCCGCCAGCTTATGTGAAGCCTGGGTTAACACTTCAGTCAGACGTTTGATCTCAACAATATCTTCGCTTTCCATGGCATGTTTAAGGTTATTTACCGCGCTTTCAACCTCTGCCTTTGTAGCACCATCAACTTTGTCATCCAGTTCTTTCAGTGATTTTTCGGTTGTATAAATCAGTGCCTCGGCAGCATTTCGGGCATCAACAAGCTCTTTTTTGTTTTTATCATCTTCTGCATGAAGTTCCGCATCCCTGACAAGTCGGTCGATTTCTTCTTTAGATAAGCCTGAAGAGGCTGTGATCCTTATAGATTGATGTTTGCCGGTCGATTGATCCTTTGCAGAAACTTCCACTATACCGTTGGCATCGATGTCAAAGGTTACCTCGATCTGCGGCACTCCTCTGGGCGCAGGAGGGATTCCCACAAGTTCAAAACGCCCGAGAGTTTTGTTTACGGAAGCCATCTCTCGCTCTCCCTGAAGAACATGAACCGAAACCGCCGGCTGATTATCTTCAGCAGTTGTAAAGACCTGACTCTTTTTGGTGGGAATGGTTGTGTTTTTGTCGATGAGCTTGGTCATTACACCTCCAAGGGTTTCAATACCCAAAGAAAGCGGTGTAACGTCAAGCAGCAACACATCTTTAACATCACCCTTTAAGACTGCACCTTGAATGGCCGCACCGAGTGCTACAACCTCATCCGGGTTCACTCCTTTGTTGGGTTCTTTGCCGAAAATATTTTTGACACGCTCATGAACCGCGGGCATACGGGTCATGCCGCCCACAAGGATGACCTCATTGATATCACCGGATGAAAGGCCGGCGTCTTTTAAAGCTACCTTGCAAGGTTCTTCAAGTTTATCAAGAAGATCGCCGATAAGGGCTTCTAGCTTAGCCCGGGTTATCTTTATATTTAGATGTTTGGGTCCACCGGCATCGGCCGTAATGAACGGCAGATTCACATCTGTTTCCATGGAAGCGGACAATTCCATCTTGGCTTTTTCAGCCGCCTCCTTCAAGCGCTGCAGGGCCATTTTGTCATTTCTCAGGTCAATTCCCTGATCCTTTTTGAATTCGTCAGCCAGATAATCGATTAGTCTGAGATCAAAATCTTCACCGCCTAAATGTGTGTCCCCATTAGTCGCTTTAACTTCAAAAACACCATCACCGATTTCAAGTATGGAAACATCAAACGTGCCGCCGCCCAGATCGAATACGGCGATTTTTTCCTCGGATTTTTTGTCCAACCCATAGGCGAGTGATGCGGCGGTGGGTTCATTGATAATCCTTAAAACATTAAATCCGGCGATTTTTCCGGCATCCTTGGTGGCCTGTCTCTGGCTGTCACTAAAATAAGCAGGCACGGTAATTACTGCATCAGTAACTTTCTCTCCAAGGTATTCTTCTGCATATTTTTTGATATTTACAAGAATATGGGATGAAATTTCCGCAGGACTGTAATTTTTCCCCCGAAGATGTATACCGACATCGCCATTGCCTGCGTTTTCGATTTTATACGGTAGGATTTTTATATCCTTTTGAACCTCGGGTGAATCAAAGCCTCGACCGATAAGCCTTTTTACTCCAAAAACCGTATTCTCGGGATTGGTGATGGCCTGTCTTTTAGCTATCTGTCCCACCAATCTTTCCCCTTTATCTGAAACCGAAACTATGGAAGGAGTAGTTCGCCCACCTTCGGAATTTGTTATAACTTTAGCTTCGCCACCTTCCATGATCGAAACGCATGAATTTGTGGTACCAAGATCTATTCCTATGACTTTGCTCATTTTTAATTCCTCCTTGTTATATAAAATGTAATATTTTAGCTGTTTGAAAATTAGGTCGCTTCAAAGATAATTAAATTTAAACCGTGTAAAACTCGCGCATAAGTGAGTGTAAAGAAAGAACAGTGCATGTCTTTTAAATAAAACAGCTAAACTATAAATGCCAATTAGCCTTTAAAACACATACTGCAAGCCCCTGTTCTTTCTTAATTCTCACTAATACTCTCAGACAGTTACACAATTAAAAATTAAATAATCTTTGAAGCTTACTATTTCCAAGTGTTTTCAGAAGACTAAATTAAAATTATAAAATAAGTTTTATATTAATTTCTCTTTTTAGTAACAAAAAATTAATCACTTATATCGGCCTGTCAATAAAATAATATTACTTTTTATGTTTAGCCGATTACAGTAATGTGGATAGGGTTTTTACTGAGATATGCCAAAAACAATAGAATGGGTATTAGGAAAGTTTTTATACGGTTAGTTTGATTTGGGGACAATTTGATGCTAAAAATCTTCGATTATTTTTCCTCTTTCAACGAAAGATTTGATATTACTATATGCGTTATAACTGGCTGTCATTGCATTTTCAAATTTGTAGTAAACAGGATCATCTTCGCCAAGGATCTCTTTCGATTTTCTTAATATTTTTTCACCCTGCTTCAAATATTCAGTAATTTCACTTAAAATCTTCTTGCGTTCTCGATGCTTTTCTCTTTCCTCATTTATAATCGGCATAAGCCGCTTAATTGAGTATTCCACCAGCGCATCCCTGGGGGTATCAAAATTATTGGATACTCTTTCAAGACAAGACAAGGTTTTTCGGCTTATGACATAGGTTTTTTGAACGCGGTCTTGTTTTTTGAATTCAGGATGTTTAACTTCACGGGCAATTGAACTTAAAGATCGTGCATCCTCTATCAGGTGATCGAAAAGAGATTTTTGCTTTATACCCAGATGAACCGCAACAACACTGATCGCCTCTATGGCCTTTTCCGTTAACTTAAAGGTTGCCCTAACGGATTGCCTGCCTCTAAGGTCAGAAGAAGATGTAAATGGTAAAGAAAAGCCGCTTTCTCCATTTTTATCATCATTATTTCTCATTTCTACCTGTCTTTGTTATAAATTTTATGTCAATCTGAACGCTTCATTACTATATTATACATATTTTTTAAGTAATGCAACAATTTTATTCATTAAGTTGAATTTTTCCTAATCTTATTAAACGAGCTTTAATTGCGCCTCTTGTTCGTCTGTGAATTTCAGCCAACTCTGCAATCGTCTTTCCTGAATCAAATGTTTCTTCTAAAAGTTTATCTTCTTCTGTAGGCCACGGTTTACCGGCATTTTCAGGCAAATCTTTTTGTCGCTGAATATGTTTTGGATGTTTTTTAAGAACATCAACAGCAGCAAATAGAGCACGTATAATTTGAGGATGCTGATAAGGACTCTCTGGAGGAAACTCTTCACCTGTGAAAGGATTTGTACCGTCTGCTAATAATTGAATTATTTCTAATGCTTTTAATTTTTCCATTGTTACCTTATAATTATTTTACACCTCACACCAAAGTTGGTGGCAACTATGGCAACAAGCCTATTCTTGTACTTTAAATTCAAAGTTTAAGCAAATAATATCTTAAGAAACATATAACCATGTTCCGATTTTCCGTGCGGCCGTGAAACTGCCCCAAGCCAGTGCACCCAGAAGTCTATCATCCCCAATGATGTGGGCGGTGAATGCATTAACCACCCCTTTATCAACCTGATGTGGCGCAAGTGCGGTCAGCAAAACTAGTCTTCCAATATCTTTAGATTTCTCATCCAATCCACTCATAGCTTCCTCAACCCAATGCCGGCCGAGTCTCGGATCCTTACCATCCCAAGCCTGCACATGTTTCACAACGCAGTTACGTATGTCTTCCGGGATAGAATCTCTACCAGCCCTATTAACCACTGCCGCAAAACGTGCAAAGGCACCCGCTGTGTTCGGTGATGTCTTTGCCCAGGCTAAATCGGCAGGCAGCTCGCTTTCGGGTAATAATTCCAATGAAGCTCCTAATGGTTTAGAGCGATGAATAGCTCTGGAGAAAAACCAGCCTGCTATTCTTTTGAAAACTCCTTTCAACAACGGATGGTTGGATGGTAAAGGCGTTTTACTCAAGAGCACACTTACCATCCGATTCACGTAGTGGAAGAACACGGCTGTCCCAATAATCTCCGGTGCATCTTTCTGAGAGAAAGGAGGTGAAAAAAGAACCTTTGCTCCGGGTGAACGGGTGGCAGCAGCCCATTTTACGATAGAACGCACGACTGCATCCCGAATCTGATCGTCCTGTTGATGAACGATGGCGTCTGCAGAGTTACGCGCCGAAGTCGCATTGAGCATGATTGTATGGGCATCTACGCAGTAGGGACACTGGTTAATTCTGGAGACTGTAGCTGCCACGGCTTCCTTGATATCTCGACGAACAGTTCCCACAAGGAGCGATTCCCGACAAGCACTCCATGCACCTGCCAACAGCTCCGGAGAGGGAGAGTGAAGGGTAAGAGGTTCTACAAGAGCGCCGAATTCTTTCTTTATTTGAGGGTATACTTTTGCGACTAGTTCTTCAGTAGAATTTGGCGCAACTGGTTGTATATATCTTATCGGCATTGGTTCCTCGTTTAGTTAGTTTCCATCCATAAATGGTCTTTTTTCCGAATCTCGGCGTCAATCCGCGGAATCACTTGTGCGGTGTACACGATTACACCTCCGCGTAATTCCTTGATTTCCTGGATATTCGAAAAAAATCCTCATTTCTGAATTGGAAACTGCTTAGTGTCTTTGATTTACTAATGGACGGACACTAGTTAATTGCTATATATAATGATCTTCTCCCGCCCATTCGGGTGCTTACACAAGCTCAGGTATTATTGGTGTATTCCAATTTTGGCGAGCTTTTAAGATATGACGCTTTTCCGTCTAATGATTCCCAAAAGAAATCAGCCTGCTTTTGAAATTTTTTTTGTGTAATTTTCACGTCTGACACAGTTTTTATATTTTAAGATGAACCCATTGTAAATCTTGACATATATCAAACATACATGCAATAAATGATTCAATTATAATAGATTGAATTGGTGGTATGATATCAATACTTGCCCGTCATACTGTCTGACCACAAGCAGGAAGGGAATAATTTATTATGAATAAATTGAGTAGAATCGTACGAGAATTCGTAATGATCGAGGGCGCATGTGAAGTTGGAATTGCAACAGTTAAAACACTTGAAGGAGGTCCTCCATCTTCAGATTTGACTTATGTTTTGCCTGCGGCAAAGTCCGTTGTCAGCTATGCCATCGCAATCGACCAGAAGCCGATAAAGCCCTATTTAATGAAGAAGGAACGGCTTGCATTGGAGAAGGCGTTTATTCGAGCAAATGTATTGGCCAGCGGTATCGCATTACACTTGGCCAATTATCTAACGCAAAAGGGATATCCATCTGTGCCGGTTGCTGCTAATAATGTATTCAGGCCACCAGACCCTGATGCTTCATCTGATTATATCGTTGACCTTTATTATCCGGATATCGCCCACCGATACTTAGCAGTGAGGTCCGGTGTTGGACATATGGGATCGTCCGGCAACATAATTACAAAAAACCAGGGCGCTGCTGTCATTCTTGGAGCCACTGTAACTTCGGCTCAACTTATCCCTACACTTCCCTTGCCGGAGGAAGAAAATTATTGCGACGATTGTGGCTTATGCATGGCATCATGCGTTGCGGGATTTATGGATCGGCGGGAAAAGACATCCATATCGCTTGGTGGTTTTGAGGTTACATATTCTAAACGTTGCAATTACGGACGATGCGATCTTGTCTGCAGCGGCTATACCGGACTACATTCGTCGGGGAAATGGTCTACATGGTCTCCTGGTCGGTTTGCTATTCCCAAAAACGATGACGAACTCCGCCCTGCCTATGAACGAATGCAGCGCGCCCATAATAAGTGGCCTGCATCTGAAGGCGGCAGGTATTTTTATTTTATGGATGAAAAACTGCGCGTATCTTGCGCCAACTGTCAGCTTGTGTGCTGTCCGGATAAAAACGAACGTAAAGCGCGTTATAAAATGCTAACTAAATCCGGTGTCGTGATACAAAATTCGGATGGGAGCCGTGAAGCTGTCTCCCAGGAGAATGCACACAAGAGGTTTGCATCCATGCCGACCACTCAGAAAGCCTTGTACGAAGACATATAGAGAGACCTTTGCAAAACGCCCCCTTTTGCCCAATTTCTGTGTTAGGCTAAAATTTTAATCCTCGAAATACTCAATGTATGCCTGTGGTTAAAATTTTCGCCTGCCTTGAACTTGAACAAAATTGAACATTTTTCAAAGGTCTCATAGAAAATTGCTTACAGTTTACCGCAGTCGCAAAAAGCGCAGAGAAATAGCGTGTGAATCAAAGTCAACAGATTTCCATTTTTAACAAGAGAGCTTGAGCGAGTTCATTAGGTAGGTCGGACAAGTATCTTTCGGTATAATTGTCATCTCCAGGGTTGTCACACCGCTTGTTACAAGTACCGAGTCGATGCCAAAGGAATTGGCGCCGCGAATATCAGTCTCCAGTTGATCACCGATCATTACCATATCCCTATTTCCGCTGCGTTTCAGCGCCTCTTCAAAGATTGGAGAATCGGGTTTGCCAAGGCGTACAAAGTTCAGGTTGTTGATATTTGGGTATCGAAGATTCAGAGCTGCTTCGAACATCAAGGCGATACTCCCGCTCGTAATCCCGAAACCTTGATCAGCTTTGGGATAGATCAGATCAGGATTGGGCAAAATAAGGTGTACATCCTCTCTGCGGTCGAACTTGTAAAACAAGGTACTTAGGACGTTATCCACTGTTTCAAGAAAGGGAAAGCCTGATTCGTCGCAAATCACCAAAACATCAAACTCATCTTTAAAGGATACGATCCGGCCACCAGCGAGTTCTACATAACGCAAACTGTCCTCCGGACCAAGTACTACACAACGCGCCCCAACCAGGTGATGGGAGGCAAAGTACCTTTCAAGTAAAGCTCCGGATGTAATGATCCGATCCGAATCGAGATCCAGACCATAACTTTGAAACTGTGCAGCAGCTGTTGCCGGCAGTTTTGAAGCATCATTGGTCAGAATATAATATGGCTTGCCAGAACAATTGAGTTCATTAATCAGCCGGGCAGCCCCTGCAAGCGCACCGGACGTATGGACCAGGACACCGTAAGCGTCCAACAGCACAACTGCATAGCGATTAACAACTTCTTCAATGGTAATTTCCTGTAATTGTTTCATTTTAACCGAATATTGATAATATTACCGGCATACTTATGACAGCTATCACAGTTTGAACTGTCAAAACAGTAGCCATTAGTTTGAAATCGCCTCCGAGTTGCCGAGCTAAAATATATGCTGAAGCGGCAGTGGGCAACGAATTGAATAGAACCGCGATACTAGCCTCAAGATGACCCACTCC
Source organism: uncultured Desulfobacterales bacterium (assembly GCA_964561845.1). Lineage (GTDB taxonomy): Bacteria > Desulfobacterota > Desulfobacteria > Desulfobacterales > JAUVVS01 > JAUVVS01. Next base: position 14,739 of record CAZLRK010000068.1, read on the forward strand.
TATTATTTTACATAACATTGCTGTAAGGATTGGAAGTATCAAAAGCTTCATGCTACTTGAGAGTATTAAAGGAAATGTTGCCGATTTTACTGAGTCAAGGTCAAGACTGACGCCCACTGAAAGCAATCCCAGCGGCAATGCGGCTCGGCTGAATATATCCAAAATGGTTTCGGTTCCATATGGAAGGCCAATCCCTGAAAAATTAAGTCCAATGCCTATTGCACAAGCCAGTATTAAAGGGTTTGTAATAATAGATAAAATTATCTTTCTAATACCAGCCCTAGTGCTGGAAGTAAAAATTATTAAGATTGTAACACTTAGTAAATTCACAAGAGGAACTATTGTGGCGAGTGCCACAGCCGCCATTGTCAACCCCTGTCCACCATAAAGCGTAAAAGAGGCTGCCAGCCCTACATAGGTATTTGGACGAATACTTCCCTGAAATATGGAAGTGAAAGCCCGGTTTTTAACAGGTAATTTCTTTCTTGAAATAAGAAGTAAGAATGAGACAATCATTATTGTGATTAAAAGCGCTCCCATCATAGGCAGAATTTGAATGCCTTTTAGATTAGCTGTGGCCAGTTTAACTATCAATAGAGCAGGAAATAGCGCATAATAGGTTAATTTTTCGGCAAGAGGCCAAAATGCATCACCAGGAAACTTATAACGATTAAATAAATAACCGATCAGAATGAGGCCAAAGATAGGAAGTAATGTTGTAAAAACAGTAAACATAATTGTCTTTTCTATATCTAATGTTTTTTCTTTTGCCAAGGCAAATTCTTTGCGGGATAAAAAATAGTACTTTCGATTTTATAACTTTTATTATATATACAGACATCGGCAAATAGTTGAGTTGTTAAGTGGTTTAGTAGGAAACGACTTAACGAGACCTGAACTTAGGAAATCTATGCACTTCGCCTCAATATCAAATATCGTGGGAATTTTATTAATTGTTACCGGTGCTTCCATGGCTTTACCGGTAGTATGTTCCTTGTACTATAATGAAGGGGATTTGTTCTCAATTTTAATTTCCGGAATCATTACAATTGCATTGGGACTATCTTTACGGTGGTTTTGTCGGAGAAGTTATGAATTAAGTATAAAAGACGGTATTTTCATTGCCGTCTTTGGATGGATTCTGGTCTCGGCTCTTTCCGGCCTGCCTTTTATCATCCATGGATCGATTCCTTCTTTTACCGATGCATTTTTTGAAATGATGTCCGGTTATACAACCAGCGGAGCAACTATACTCACCGACATAGAAGTGGTACCTCACGGATTGTTGTTCTGGCGAAGCGAAACCCATTTGCTCGGCGGTATGGGATTTTTAACGTTAACCGTTATTTTTCTACCCCATGGAGTGGGTGGACTTCGTCTATTTCGAGCAGAATCGAGTCCCGGTCAGGTTATTACCAAAGAAAAATTCAAACCACGCAACAGGGATACAATGATCTGGCTCTGGGGTATCTATCTGGCGCTGAATCTTTTTGAAACATTGTTGTTATGTCTCGGAGGCATGTCCCTTTTTGATTCTCTGTGCCATTCGTTTGGAACGGTATCAACCTCAGGCTATTCCCCCATGAATGCCAGTATAGGACATTACAACAATGCTTATTTTGATTGGGTAATCATTCTATTTATGTTTTTAGGCGGCATGACCTTTATGCTTTTTTATCAGATGCTGAAAGGGAATTGGAATGTATTAAGAATAAATACTGAATTCCGCTGGTACGTAGGTTTTTTGCTGCTTTTTTGTGGTATTGTTTCATGGATCCTATGGAAGGAAAATATTTATAATAGCTTAATGGATTCTATAAGATATGCGACATTCCAGGTAATGTCTATCTTGACCACAACAGGATTCACCACTGCCGATTATGAAAAATGGCCCCAGGCAGCGCAAATGTTTCTATATGCGGTGTGCTTTATCGGCGCCTGCGCGGGTTCAACGACCAGTGGCATCAAAGTCGTCCATTACGTCATTATATGCAAATATATGGCGGCATCAATAAAGAGAATTTTTTTTCAACCCATGGCTGTTATGTCGATCCGGCTGAACCGGCGCCCTGTTGACCCTTCAACAATTGATTTGGCCATATGCTATTTTATTGTCAATATATTCATGGTGTTGGGAGGGGGCTGTTTCATGGTGCTTGTAGATGATATGGACTATCTTACCGGCATGAGTTCCGTAATTGCCACGCTCATGAATATAGGCCCGGGTTTTGGAGCAGTGGGACCGGCGGAAAACTATGCTCATATTTCCGATGTGGGGAAATGGTTTTTATCTTACAATATGCTGGTCGGAAGACTCGAAATGTTTTCAGCGCTGGTAATATTTTATCCGTCATTTTGGAAGAAATGACGGTCTCGTAAAAAGCCTCCCGCTTCAGTTCAGCGGGACGTTGTGCTGCATTTCGCAACCATTCAACGTACCATAAGTATGCCTTATAATTATGAAATTTGTACGCCTTTTTATCCCGTTGGTTTTTAGCGGGGGAATTTGAACTTTCAAATAACTAAATTATCAGCATGTTTCATAACAGGCTGTTGT
>CAZLRK010000069.1:0-17225 GCA_964561845.1 uncultured Desulfobacterales bacterium
TGACACTTTTCACTGTTAGACTTGGGTCATCGATGTCCTGGCATTTGACAAATAATTGTTAAGTTGACAGTTGTCAACCTTTTTTATTTTAAGTTACAATATTATTTAAACAGCAATCATTTTTAGCTCCTTATATTTATTTTATTAAAAAAGCAAGGAATTAGAGAGGTAATACTATTGTTTTTACCATTTTCCAGTTAGGCTTCCTACGTTCCTTGGTGCATCATCTCTATATTAATAACTCAACTTTCGGGATTGAACGCAGGAGGCAAAAATATGGTCTAATCAGCTGAAATAATGAAGAAAAAGCTTGAAGAGCCCAGTCTTTTGAATTATAGTGAATTTGACCAAAAACAAAATAATATCAAAAGGAAAGGGCTCAAATGGACCATATCAGCATTACCTCCGAATCACAAGGAAACATTCAAGTTCAAAGCAAAATTGATGATTTTTTCGACCGATTTCGAATCGGCACCCTTTTGCACCGCTGTGGCGTTCGTAAACGTCACGGACATGGTGTTCGCTCTTTGACACAAGCCATATTCACACTGCCATTTGTCGGAAAGAACTTCTTCCGCGGCATTGTCATCAATAAGGATCTTCCTTTTGGTAAAGACGCTGCCTATCAGCTTCTCAAGGGAACAACCTACAATTGGCGTCTATTACTTCTTGGTCTTGGCCAGCGGCTTCACAGCTTTTTCAACCGACTAACGTACGAAGATCGAGAGGCGGTACTCATTATCGATGACAGCTCTTATGACCGCTCTCGATCCAAACTGGTTGAACTGCTCTGTCGTGTCTACGATCACAGTACTGGACGTTTTTTGAAAGGCTTTAGGATGCTCACCGTTTGTTGGTCCGATGGCGTCAGCTGCTTGCCGCTGGATTTTTCTTTGCTCTCCTCTGCCGATGCAAAAAAGCGTTTGTGTGATAGCCAAAAAGTCCTGGATAAACGCTGCTGCGCGCATCAACGAAGAAAAGAGGCGATCATCAAGGCCACTGGGCATTTGGAAGCCATGGTAAAACGAATACTTTCTACTGGTATCCAAGCACAATATCTTCTGATGGACAGCTGGTACACGATGCCTGCTATCGTTACCGCTTTAGCAGAACACATTAATGTGATCGGCATGGTGAAAAAGTCCTCCAGGATTTTCTATCGTTACAATGGACATAGCATGGATCTGATGTCCATATATGGCAAATTAAAAAAGCGACGAGGACGGGCCAAGATATTGACCAGCACCCTGGTGCAACTTAAAGATGGTCGCATGGCCAAGCTGGTCTTTGTCCGGGATAAACGGAAAAAGGACTGGCTGGCGCTGCTATCAACCGATACTACTTTGTCCAATGCAGATATTGTCCGCATTTACGGGAAGCGATGGGATATCGAAGTATTCTTTAAAATGGCCAAACAGCATTTGAAATTGGCCAAAGAAATCCAGTGCCGTGATTTTGATGCGCTGATTGCTCACACTTCCATCGTGTTTATGCGGTATATGTTTCTTGTCTATCAGTGCCGAATCGAGACTGATCACAGAACCTTTGGAGATCTTTTTTACTTCTGCTGTGATGAAGTCAGCGATATCTCGTTTATTGAAGCGCTTTACCGAATATTGACCTTAGCTGCTGATCAGTTGAAAACGATTGGCAACTTCTGCGAAAAAACAGCATCGGCCTTTTTTGATGCCATTATGGACACCGCTCTTAAGTGTGTCGGTTTGTCAAAGAACAACTTGGCTATGAAACCCGAAAGTTGAGTTAATAACTTTGTCGCCCTGTATACTTACATTAAATGAATCTGCGCAGAAATAAGTAATGTTGTTGTATTCGACACAAATTGTGTTATCTAATGTATATGTATTTGTGACTTTGCCTTCCATAGCATCTGCTAGCAGTGGAAACCATAAAATCAACCCAGCCATTGCCAGAACGAATAATGATTTCTTCATTTTTTATCCCCTCTGTTAATTGTTTCATGAGTCATAAACCCTGTCTGTAGACCTCTTGCCTTATGTTGCAACTGCTATCAAACCAGTAAAATAGCAGCTTTCATAACCGTAATCGTAACATCAATTTTACCATATACGAACAATCCTTCGGATGCAAGTCCGACTCTTGAAGATATCAACTTTTTTTGAATCTAAAGATGAAAGGGGTATAGTTCATGCATAGCCCCTTTTTTATTGACATAAAACTTTAATTCTCCTACTAATCCACCTCAAGAACAAAAAAGAAATCTCTGAGGAAACAATGCCTAAGATTCAAGTAACTCAAGTGAGTGTCCCGGAAGGCGTAATTAATTTCGGGATCGGTCAGCCACATGAAGACCTTCTTCCCATAAACAAGATGGCTAAAGCCGCGTCTCATTGTCTTGATCAAGGCAACCGTAGCATATTGCAGTATGGTATGCAGCAAGGCGCCGACAATTTTAGAATAGCGCTGGCCCAATTTCTCGGGCAGGAATACGGGGCTCCCGTGGATGCAGACCATCTGTTTATCACTGCCGGGATCTCACAAACGCTTGATTTAATCTGTTCGATTTTGACCGAACCTGGAGACACAATTTTTGTTGAGGAGCCTTCATACTTTTTGGCTTTACGTATTTTTGCCGATTACAAGCTTAATATCGTTGGGATACCTGTCGACCAGGATGGTCTAGTTATTGAAGCATTAGAGGAAAAATTGGCGGAACAGAAGCCGGTTTTTCTTTACACCATACCCGTATTTCATAATCCAGCAGGCGTGACCCTGTCTACAGTTCGTCGTGAGCAGTTAGTTAAATTGAGCGAGCAGTATGACTTTCTGATCGTCGCCGATGAAGTATATCAATTGTTGGCTTACACTAACACACCTCCACCGCCAATGGCCACCTACGACTCTTCTGATCGAGTTATATCATTAGGCTCATTTTCTAAGATATTGGCTCCGGGCCTGCGGCTGGGATGGATGCAAAGCACACCTGCCTTGCTTGAGCCATTCCTGGTCTGTGGTTTCCTCGATAGCGGGGGCGGGCTAAATCCCTTTGTTTCAAGTATAGTTAATAGTGTGATCGAACTTGGTCTGCAACAGGAGCATTTGAACTATCTAAGAAAAGTATATAAAGATCGGATCGTTGCTCTAAGCGGAGCGTTGCGTCAACACATACCATCTCTGACATTTTCTGAACCGGATGGTGGTTACTTCATTTGGTCTCATTTGCCAGACGGAACAGATGCCGAAGCCTTACTTGCCAAAGCAGAGCAACATAAGGTTGGTTTCCAGCCGGGAATCAAGTTTTCAAGTATGAATGGTCTGCGCAATTACCTGCGGTTTAGTTTTGCCTATTACGGTGCTGACGATCTAGTGGAAGGGATTGAGCGTCTGGCGAAAGTTTTTGCATAATTCTGGGACCGTACGGCAAGAATCATGACCTAATGCCTGCTAGTATAATCCAGTTTTGCTTTCCTGACAATGCTGTCTATTTCAGCCTCCACTTCGGGGGAGAGCCGGCTGGTGGGTTCTGTTTTTAAAATCTCTATCGTTTTTTGCATCGCGACTTCACGGATATCTTTGCAGCCGTCATTTTCCCAGTTTTCCCAGTTTCGGCGTTCCATCACCTGGGGTTGCCATAGCTCTTTCTGGAAATTCTCAAAAGTATGGTCGTGTGTGAGGAAAGTGCCTCCTGGGCCCACATCCTTGATGACTTCTAGGACAAGAGTGTCTTTATCCACAGTGAGTTCCCTTGAAACGCGCTTTAGTGCCCCCATACATTCATTACAGAAAACAAGATCTGCAAAATCTACCAGAAGATCCGAATCAAGCTGCATTGCATCAATGATATCGGCTGTTAAAGCGGTTACAGTTCCGACAAGGCCCGTTTCAAAGCCGGCTTGAGCATCGAGCATTTTCGCATCTCTGAGCATCCCGGGCATTCTTACCGGTAATCCCAGAAAATGGCCCATTTGAGCCATACCCGCTTTCAAGATACCAAACTCAGGGCAAGCCATAGAAACATTACCGGTTTTCATATCCATACCGCGGGCAAAACTCGTATATACAAACGGCGCCCCGGGATTGACAACCTGAGAGATGACAAGGCATGCCAGGATTTCCGCATGAGCCTGGGCTAATGTTCCCGCAATAGTGACAGGTGAAGATGTCCCCAGGATAGGTCCCGAGCTAACGATCGAAGGGATATTACACCGGCTCATCTCCATCAATGCTTCCAATGAGTCTTTTGCAATTGCGAGCGGTGGGAGGGAAAGAACCCAACCGGAGATAAACGGACGTTCAAGAAAATTTTTTTTTCCTCCTACGGCAGCGGATGCCATAAGTATTGCGTCACGCACGCATCGAGCCCCAAGAACCCCTCCTGTAATGTGCTTGGTTGTATTCTTAATTGTGGTAGCCCAGGTAAACCAGTCGTTGACTTCTCCAGGTACTTCCTGGGGTGTAATCAGCCCGCCATTGATTATGATATTTTCAAGTTGATCGGCAAGTCTGGTAAGTCCGACAAGATCGTTGTTTGTTGCCGGCCTTCTTTCACGGGTATAAGGATCAATGACGTGGGTTGCCATGGTCATGCAGGAGATCGCAGGGTGATGCCCTTTAAATGTGACATCGGCTTCCGGCACACGCCCGTAGAGGGTTACGTCTTTTCTCTTGGGAACCTTTTCCACGGCATAATCAACCAGATTTACCGGAATCCGGGCGATATTGTTGTCGGTAATTTCCGCGCCTGCCTTTTTCAGAAGTTCCAGTGCTTCTTCAAGAGGGAACCGAAATCCTATTTCATTCAAGATATTCAGGGCAGACTGGTGTATCAGCCGAATTTCCTCTTCCGATAAGAACTGTAAATTAGGTTTCATTGTCTAATTCATCCGTTTTTATAAATCATTTTGGCTTTCAAAAATCGATGTCAGCTCAATGCTGAACCATGATATCGATTGCACCGGAAACCGGGCAGACCGAATAACAGCCTCCGCAGCCGACACAATTTTCTTTCTGTACAAAGGTAGTATTATCACCCTGCTGCATTGCATTTGAAAAGCAGGCCCTCAGGCAGAGTCCGCAATCCTTGCAAATTTCTTCATTAACCCGGGCTTTTTCCCGAGGCATATCGGCATACTCCATACAAGCATCGGTAGCGATGCCCAGCATATCGTCAATACTATTGTACCCCTTTTCATCCATGTACTTTTCCAGCCCTCGCACCTGCTTGCCCAGCCACTCATAACCGTAACACATAACAGCAGAGCACATCTGTATGATGTGGGCGCCGCTCATGATGAACTGGACGATATCCCGCCAGTCATATGCGCCGTTTGTGCCTGCGATGAAGATATCTTTGCCATATGCGGATCTCACCTCATTTATCCAGCGCAAAGTAAGAGGTTTGATCCAGGGCCCGCCAATGCCGGCCTTACCATAAATTAGAGGTTTCCCGGTTTCAATGTCCGGAACAAAACCGATAAATCGATTGGTAAGGGTAACCGCGGCTGCACCTGCCTTTTTCAACCTTCCTGAGAACTCAACAAGATCGGGTACCTGGGGAGTGACCTTGATAAGTATAGGAACGCTGACAGCTTCAGCCACTGCCTGGGTAATCTCACAGGCATAGTCAAAATCCTGTCCGACATTCATGCCGGTTCGCACGCCAGGCATCAGCTTGGGATGGGGACAACCGAAATTCAACTCAATGAGCGGTACACCACCATCCTCCATCTGCTTGCCCAGTTCGATCCAACCGGGAATTTCTGTGGAACCGATGCTCCCTATGACAACGGCATCGTTCTCAGCAGCATACCGGAGCGTTTCCCTGATCTCCTTCATGAATTCTTCGGGCTGCTCTATGGCCAAACCACTGCGACTGTAAAGACTAAAACATCTCGGCACTTTGCCCCTGCATACTTCATGGCGCTCGTTCAAAAATCGCCACTTGGCACGGGTAGTCAGCTCCCGCATGGCCGGCGAGTCGGTCATGGTTTTTGCGATGACGGCGCCTGCCCCGGCATCGATACACTTTTTCATATTATTCGCATTTAACGTTGGTTCTGCTGAAGCAGCCGCCAAAGGGTTTTTGAAACGAACCCCACAAAAATTTATTTCTAAATTTGCCATAATGTTTCTCCTTTTTGCCTGGTTGCAAATTGCATTAGATGCCTGCTCCCTTCAGCCAATCTTTACGATCAGCCAATGCCGGAAACTGCTTTCGAGCGGCTTCAAGATCGGCCAAGTCAATTTCGGATTTGATTATAACTTCGGTGTCGCCGGCACTGGCCAGAATCGTACCCCAGGGGTCCGCAATCATGCTGTGGCCGACAAACTGAATCCCTTGGTTTATACCAACTGAGTTGGCAGATATGAGAAAACACTGGTTCTCCATGGCACGAACCCTATTGAGCAGCAACCAGTGTTCCAGCCGGGGATAGGGCCAGGCAGAACAGACCATGAATATTTCAGCCCCATCATCTACCATGCGGCGGAAAAGTTCAGGATACCGAAGGTCATAACAGGTTGCCATTCCGATTTTTCCAATGGGTGTTTCAACCGTAACGGTCCTGTCACCAGGCGTTAATATCTGCGTTTCCTTGGAATTGTAACCAAAAAGGTGAACCTTTCGGTAATTGGCCAGAATTTCGCCCCGGGGAGAGATTAAATAGCTGGAGTTGTAATATTTTCCGCCATCTTCCTCAACAAAGCTGCCGGTATGCAGAAATGACCCCACCTCCATTGCCAATTTGCGCAACATACTTAAGGTTGGTCCGTTTTTGTCTTCGGCTTCAGGTATATAGCGTTCGAAGCTCATAAATCCCACGTTCCATATCTCAGGCAAGATTATTAGATCAGCCTCGCCGGCCCTGCGGATATTTTCAACGGCTTTGTCGATTGTCCGGGCCTTATCGTCTTCTACTACACTCATTTGTATGGATGCTACCAGCATATTGTTTGCTCCTATTCCGTTGTCATGTAATTAAGCGGTCGGATGTCGTAAGCCAATTCGAGACTTCGATGGAGTTTTGGATCAATCAATTCCGCTGAAAAATTTTCACTAAAAACAAAATCACCTGTGAGCATTCCTAAAGTACCGGAATAGATAACAGTACCATCTAACGGAGCCGGTATCTTATATCGGACAAATTCCATGAGAGCCTCCGGTTCGAGGATCAACGCAAGAGAACCTTGTTGATAAATAATTTCTTTGCCGTCTTTTATAACTTTGCTCCGAATTTCAAGTTCATCCCAGTGTTTTCGGACTTCGTTCAACGACCAGACTGTTTCGCTGATAACGTTCGGACAGATCTGTTTGCAACGAGGGATGTCGGTCTCTTCCAGGTGTCGATCCGAATGATCACTACCCAGCCCGACATAGACGTTATTTTCGTCTTCAACAAGAAGAACATATTCAACCTCACCTGAGGTTTTGTCGCCGTAAACCTCGATTTCATGATCGGTCACAAGAGTGCGGGTAATGACAGGAAATAAGACGGGTGTTGTTTTTGGACCTGGAATTCCTTTTTTGGCAAGCTCCTCGATGTGTCGCCGCACTTCTTCCTGATTTCGTCCTACATAGCCGCCGTTAACCATACGAGAAAACTCAAAATTCAAGGGCCTGCTTTTCCCGGTTTGTTCAAGGGTTAGTTCTATCTGCACAATTTCCTCCTCTGTGATCAAGACTACTTTTTGTAGTATCTGATCTCGAAAGTTACACACCCATAAGGAATGCTATAAGGCCCGTGTTTCATCCCGGGCGGACGGCACGCATAAAAGCCGGGCAAGTAGGTTTCCTTCTTGGCGATATCGTAAAGGCTTCCTTCAACGATCAGCACTTCTTCCCAGAAATCATGCACCAGGGTCTCTTTGGTTTCAATGCCGGGGGGGAACTTCAACATACGTGTGTAATCACCTGTTCCCGGGTCTTCGCTGAGAATCTTTTCCTTGATTCCCAGAATATCGCCCTCAACGGGGCGCCATTGGTATTCGGTATCATAGTCTATGAATTCTATTTCCGGTTTTGCCACTTTTACTTCCTCCTTTTCTGTTTTTTATTCAACTAACTAGTGCTTGTCCGAAAACCCTATAAATCTTCCTCCTATGGAAAAGGGGGCACAGGCACTAACTTAACCATTAATTATTAACAATTGATTATTAGTTATTTTTCTTGCGTCTTTGAGCTGCCTTCACGCTTTCACTCATGGTTTTGCAAAGTTCACCACAATTTTTAGTTAACAATTAATAATCAATTGCTAATTGTGAATCGTTAATTTCTCTTTGTTTAAGTTAGCGCTTATGACGAAAGGAGGACTTATGAAGAAATCTGGCACTTTTCGGTCAAGCACTAACTATCAAAAAAAACCATCAATAACCGCCTTACTCCCGACGTTTCTTCAACTCTGCCAAGATTTTCTCAGGTGAAACAGGCAATTCTTTGACCCTGATGCCGGTTGCGTTAAAAATCGCATTGGTAATAGCCGACATGACCGGATTCAAGGCCGGTTCACCGATTCCCTTGGCGCCATAGGGACCGTTTGGTTCAACCGGCTCCACCAGGATAGGCGTTATGTTCGGAACATCCATGGCTGTTGGAATGACATAATCGAGAAAATTGGGGTTGGTTATTCTCCCGTTTTCTGTTGCCATATTTTCCATCAATGCCCACCCGATGCCCTGGGTCACGCCTCCCTCAATCTGACCCTCCGTGGCCATCGGATTGATAGCCCGACCAACATCGTGTGCAGCTGTGAAGTTGAGCACAGTTATCTGGCCGGTGTCAGGGTCTACCTCTACCTCAGCGATTTGACATGCAAATGGGTAGGCAGGAGATATATTCCCATACTTAGTGTCGAGATCAGGAAAAACAGTGGGTGGTTTGTAAAACCCTATCCCAACTATTGGCGCCCCATGGCGTTCATATGCTGCTTGTTTGGCCACATCCTTGAAGGACACGTTCTTTTCTGAAGAACCCCTGACAAAAAAGTTTCCGTTGCGGCATTCAATTTCCTTATCTGAGGCCTCTAACATACCGGCAGCCACTTCGGCCAGTTGTTTGAAAGCCTCGTTTGCAGCAGCCAAAACTCCATTACCACCCATCACGGTACCCCTGGTTGCAAAACTGCCGAAACCAAAAGGAGAAATATCCGTGTCTACGGTGGCTATGTTAACCATCTCCAATGGTATACCCAGTCGCTCTGCAACAATCTGCGCAAAGGTGGTTTTTTGTCCCTGACCCATGTCGGATTCGCCGTGATATACCGTCACCCGACCGTCTAATCCAATGCGGACTATCCCTGCCCCTCCGTCAAATGCCCGGGCAAAGGCTCGGTTGCCGGATACATGGTTGCAGCATGACAGGCCTATACCCCTTAGCGGTTTTTTTTGCTGTCTCTTGTCCTGCCAGTTGGACGTTTTTGTCGCTTTCAAAATACAGTCCTTCAGACCGCAACTCGTAACCTCCCATCCGTGAACACTTACTTCATTGGAACCTATGCCGTTTTTGATGCGCAGCTCTGCCGGGTCCATGTTAAGTTGATCAGCGATCATGTCCATTGCTGATTCAAGGACAAAGGTCATTTGAGCATTTCCAAAGCCCCGAAAACAACTGGTCGGTACGGTATTTGTGTAAACCGTGTAACCTTTACTTCTTACGTGTTTGAAACGATACAGAGAATCAACCCTGTAACAGGCAGTGGCGATAATTGCCTGGGCATAAACCACTCGTGCTCCGGCCCCGCCCACAACTCGAACATCTTTTCCTGTTATTACACCATCTTTTGATACTCCAAGTTTGATGTCGATATACATGGGAACGCGGGGATTGCCCGCAATGAAGTCATCATGGCGGGTGTTGATTATCTTGACCGGTCTTCCTGACTTTTGTGCCAAAACAGCGGTGACAAGATGAACGTTGTTTTCCATCTTTGCACCAAAGGCACCTCCATAGTCGGGAACGATAACTCGAATGTCATCAGGAGAAACACCCAGGGCATTTGCATAAGTAATACGCATCATGCTCGGAATCTGGGTTCCGGTCCAGAGTGTGATACGCCCCGACGGATCCACATCCGCCAATACGCCCATGGGTTCCAGGTAGGCCTGGTATACCTGGTTAGTATAGTAACGGTCCTCATAAACGATATAGGAATCCTTGAATGCCTGATCCACATCGCCGGCCTCAACCTTGAATTCAACGGCGATATTACCGGGCTTGTCTTCGTGAACCAGAGGCGCCCCCGGTTCCATTGCCTCTAACGGATCGGAGACAATCGGAAGCTCCTCATACTCGACCTCGATCAGCTCCAGGGCCTCTTCCGCAATATCCTCGTCTATAGCAGCAACAGCAGCAACTTCATCACCACAAAACCGGGCTTTGTCGCCGGCAAAAATTGTCCAATCCTCGGTGCGTGGTCCAAATTTGATACCTGGTGTATCTGAATAAGTTACAACTGCCCTGACCCCTGTAAGCGCCTCAGCTCTGGAGGTGTCGATGTTCTTAATGCGGGCATGGGCATAAGGACTTCTCAGAATGCGTCCATAGAGCATGTTTGGCAGAACCAGGTCTGAAACGAATCTTGTCTTACCCATGGCCTTCTCCATGGCATCGATTTGTGGATAAGATTGTCCTACAACGTTAAGATTACTACTCATATGCTTTCCTCCCTGCCCCTGGCATTTTATTCAGATTTGGAAGCTGCACAAACCTTTATGGCTTCGATTATCTTACTGTACCCGGTACAGCGGCATAGGTTCCCTGCAATGGCTGACCTGATCTCAGCTTCCCGTGGCCTGGGATTGAGATCAAGCAGGGCTTTGGTCGTGAGGATCATTCCAGGTGTACAAAAACCACACTGAATGGCCCCTTTTTCTGCAAAGGCGATCTGAAGCGGGTGGGGTTCCTGATCCGCGAGGCCTTCGATTGTTAGAATTTGTTTGCCGTCCGTTTGTGCAGCCAGAATAAGACACGAACTTACAGGTCGACCGTCCATAAGGACAGTACACGATCCGCATTCACCCGCACCGCATCCCTTCTTGGAGCCAATAAGCCCAAGGTCCTCTCGCAAAACATCAACCAGGGTCCTGTTAGGTTTCACCTTCAGACAGTGTTCCTCTCCATTCACAGTGATCTTTATGGAAATTTTCATCTCTGAATACCTTCTCCCTTGAAAAGGGTGTTTAAGATTTTTTCTGCGGCCCGCCGTGTATAAGCTTCGACAATGGCTTTACGATAATCGGCCGATGCGCGTACGTCGGAAATGGGGCGTGTTGCTTCAACAGCTGCCCGGGCCGCATTGGGAATTTCTTTCAAGGCTTTGTCATAAGATAGGCCCGCAAGTAACTCTTCCGCCTCCGGTGCCCGAATAGGCGTTGGCGCGACTCCACCAAGAGCGATTGCCACACGGGCCAGCTTATCATCCTCTTCGTTCATCTCAGCTTGAAATGCAACCCCCACCAGAGCCAGATCAAGCGCCCTTTTGCGTGTGAGCTTTAAGTAACAACCGGCAGATCGGGTCTTCGGGCGTCCAATAATTATCTCTTTTAACATCTGATTCGATTTCAGCATCGTCTCGCCGGGACCGGTAAAAAAGGAAACTGCCGGAACCTCTCTTTCTCCTTCAGTATCTACAATCACCATCCGGGCATCTAGAGACAACAACGCTGGCGCCGAATCAGCAGCCGGCGAAGCCGTGCAAAGGTTGCCGCCAATGGTGGCAACGTTCCGGATCTGCCATGACCCAATGGAGCCAACCGCCTCACAGAGGATGGGCAATCTGGTTTTCAGGATGGTATTCACTTCCAGGTCGGCGTGTCTGGATAGTGCTCCGATCCGCACCGCACCGTTTTCCTCTCTAACAAAGTCCAATTCTCTGATCTTGTGCAGACTCATAACTTTGGGAGGGAGGATCTTTTTCTCTTTCATGGATAGAACAATATCAGTGCCTCCGGCTATAAGCTTTATCTCTGCTCCATAATGCTCTATCTTTTCCAAAGCATCGTTTATATTTATAGCGTCAAAATAATCAAAAGGACGGATTCTCATATCTTACTCCATATTGGCTGGCACACTAATTAAACGAAAATAATGCTCAATTAAACATTTTATAAATCTACGATTGATGAAATATAAAAACGGGTTTTATTTTAACCGAATAACTAATAACCAATAACTCCCAATTGATTTTTTACTCAATTGGGATGGTAGGGTGAGAGTAGTTATCAGTCTGAAAGCCGGGCTTTATCAACAGCTTTCTTGCTTCGGTCCAAATGGTAGCTCATGGCCTTTTTTGCTTCCTTGGGCTTTCCTCGCTTTACCGCCGCTAACACTTTTTCATGTTCGGCGATGACCTCTTCTCCCCGGCCTTCTATGCCCAATGCTTGAACACCAATCAGGTGCATCATGTCACGAATATTCTCAATGATAGCCACCAAACGTCGGTTGTTTGTCATTTGGCTGAACGTGGTATGGAACGTTCTATCAGCCTCTAAGAAGCCAAGAAAATCGTTTTTATTTAAAGCCTTACGTTGATCCTCCAGGGATTTTTCTGCTTTTCTAAAATCGTGTAGCGGTGAAGCTTTAGCTGCTTTCTCTACCGCTGTTAATTCTATAGCCTTTCGTAAATCAAAAATTTCTTCTACGTCGCGTTTTGTGGGATTATTAATTTGAACGCCTTTTCGCGGCAGGTAGGTGACCAGTCCGTGATTTGAGATTTCCAGAAGCGCTTCTCGTATAGGAGTTCTAGAGATTCCAAGCTCTTTTGCCAGAACCATCTCATTATAAACCTCACCTGGTTTAAGATGGCCGGCCAGAATAGAATCACGCAACGTTTCATAAGCCATTTTAGCCAGCGGCATGGGTTGTTCTAATTTTTGAAGCTTTGGCATTTATACCTCCAAAGGAAATTTCAAAATAAATCTGATATATTAAATACTGAGTACTGCATGTCATATGTAATGTCAAGAAAAAAATGTGAAAAAATTTACAAAAGATCAAAATTAATATCACAATAACTCAACTTTCGGGGTTCATTTGCCCATCGAATTGAACGATTCATGGATCGCGAGGTTTTTCTTGAGTTATCGACGAAAGGGCATCGTCTTTGAGCTAATAGAGGACATTCGTACAGAATTTGCATTGGCAAAGAACATTCTATACGAACGAACCCTATTTTATTTGGTTTTCTGTCAGTAAATCTTTTGCTCAAAAATTTTTTCTTGACCTCGAAAACCCGATCTCTTATGTTTTCCCATGGACTTTACGATATTCATAAGCTTTATCTCATCAAATAGCGATTAAAACCCGCTAATAAACAGACAAAAAAGACAACGGATCATTTTTTGCTATGAAACGATCAATTATAAAGAGTACCGGCAGGTATGTACCTGATAGACATGTCACAAACAAAGAGTTAGCTGGATTGATGGACACATCAAATGAATGGATTGTGCAACGCACAGGTATCGAAGCCAGGTACTGGGTCGGTGAAGGTGAGGATGTCGGAACATCGGATCTTGCGTATGAGGCTTCAATTATAGCATTGGAAAGAGCGGACTGGAATCCGGAGGACCTGGATTTAGTTGTATTTGCAACCATGACACCCGACGTGAACGTGCCGGGATCCGGGGCATTTCTGCAAAACCGACTGGGTGCGAAAAAAGTACCTGCTCTCGATATCCGGCAGCAATGCACCGGGTTTCTGCATGGGCTGGAGATCTGCGATGCCTATATCAGGAGCGAAAAAGCACAGAAGATCCTTTTGGTAGGCGCTGAATTCCAAAGCCGATACTTGGAGTTGACAACTGAAAACCGCGATACAGCGGTGATTTTTGCAGATGGCGCCGGTGCTGTTTGCATTGAGACTGTTGAAACCAATAAGGAAGTTGGAATCATAACATCGATTCTCCATGCAGACGGAAAACATTCAGGGGCATTGCGTGTTGGATTACCTGCTCGAAAATCCGGACAGGCAATTAGTCCAACCGTAATAAAAAACAAGGAACATTTTCCTTATATGGATGGAAAGACAGTTTTCAAACTGGCTGTGACCCTCCTGCCAAAGGTAACAGAGGAACTTTTGGTAAAAGCAAACATGAAAATTGAAGACCTGAATATGATTATTCCCCATCAGGCAAATCTGAGAATAAACGAAGCTTTCAGGGCACGGATGAATATCCCTGAAGAGAAAATGTATAACAATATTCAACGATATGGAAATACAACTGCGGCAACCATTCCTATTGCACTTGACGAACTCATGGAAAAAAACATGCTGAAACCAAATGACACCATCATGCTCATCGGTTTAGGAGCTGGGTTGACCTGGGGTGGTGTGATATATAAGTTGCCATAGCCTCTCTTCCTGACTCTCAGAATCGATCTATCCCGCTTTTCTCAAGTTTGATTTGTTCATTTGCAAGTTGAGTGAAACGAAATTCCGTCGTCGGGGGCATAAGGTGTGAAGCCGTAGTCCTTCTACTGCAATCCCCTTATAACACATCAAATAGGCAAATCAGGCTTGCCCGAAGGGCTATCATGTTTCAATGGACTCTCCTTTCTTTTCTGCACAAATTAGGAATGTCAATACTAATTTGTAAAAAATATTTGTAGGTGCTTTTTTGTCGTCTATACTTACATAGAGTTCAATTTGCTGTGGATAGGGGGGTTATCAGACTTTATCGAACCAAAAATAAAAGGCAGCAGGTTATTTATGATGCCTTAGGGTTTTCTTATTATCCATGCAGAATAATTAAAAAGGTGGTATGTGCATTAACGTAAATTTGTAGTGCCATACAGTATATGCCTTCAAAGTCAACAACTTGATATCACATTGCTTTATTAATTGACCCTACAAAGATAGGGTAGCCTTTGCAATTTGCCGAAGAAATCCGGTCGGAGTTATGATTTGTATGCTTTCCGGATAGCCCCATCCCAACTGTAACACAAGCTTTTCAATTACACGATCATGAATTTTATGTAACTTTAATGGTACAAAAACGTCGGTAGTTGGTTAGTTTGAATTTTTCATGGCACAGAAATTGCTAAAATCTGTTTGTTCCCTGTATGATCTTTTTCTTTTCTGATGTTACTCGTCGCTCTACTTTCTTTATGTCTTCATCGGGAGGAAGGTCTTCTGGTTTTATGTCTCTGTCTAAAAGTAATTTTCTTACATCTTCGCTGTTTTGTATGTGTTGACGCGAAATTTCATGTTCTTTTTCAATTTCCTCTTGTTTAATTTTAAAATTAGTAATTTCATTTGCAAAATCTTTGGCCTTGATTGTAATCGTCGGTAAAAAGTCTGCAAGCGGACGGTTTTTAGGAACTCCAAGGCGATTTTTCATATCCTTGGTTGAGTGTCCTCCAAACAAAGCACTATCCCCCTGACTCCTTATAATTGCAAAACTCGGCCCCTTCCCTAATTTTTCGAATATTATATCGGACAGCTCTTTTTCAGACTGGGTAAGTTTTTTTCTTGCGCCTATGCGCTCAATTTCTACAAGGCGCTGTTCGATTATTTCTTGTTTGCGTGTCTGTACTGCGAAATAAGTTTGAGCAAAAGCGACAACTTCCTTTTGCGGGTCACCGTTTTGGGCAATTAGATAACAGGCGTATCTCGTAAGCATAACATCTTTTATTTCCCTATTTGCCCCTGACCCCACACTAACCATTTTCGTGATGTCAAGAAAATGGTCTTGTGTAGCATGCCCGGCATTTACACAAGCGGCCTTAGCTTTTTTTATCACCTTGATAAAGTTCTCCCACCTTGCATAAGATAGCACCGTCTGAAGTTCTCTCCCAAGCCAAAATTCAGTGTTTGACTCGACCTCAATTCTTACTATTTTCTCAAATTTTTCATGAAGTTGTTTAATAGTTTTCTTTTTCATTATTGCCCCCATTCATAGTGTTTGTTTGATGTTATATAAGTTTAGCAATATCTTCAACCAAACACCTAATAGCTTGCCCTATGCGTTCAACGCTTAACCTGCTCATGCTTTATTCTCCTATCCACTAAAAAACCAGAATTTTCTTGACAGGACGTTTAGGCAGGATAAAATTATTAATTACAACAAAAGCACTCTTTATAGCCCATTGGGTGGGTTTGTTATTCTTCTGTCGGTCTGTGAAGTCTGCGTAATCTAAGTGTGGGTTTATCATTGCTTAGACTCTCATTAGCAGAAACCAAACTTACCACTTCTTCATCATTGCCACTAGTGTCAGCCACGCTTTTCCATTCTTTTAACGTCCACATTCCCCCACCCTTACTAATAAACCTTTTATCATTGCTTAAGTGCGCAGACATGGTTGACTTGGGATCTTTACCACCCACTTCCACCCCTTTTTTTTGAATCAACTCCATTAACGCTACATAGTGAATTTGTTTTCCGCATTTTAGAAGTTCTTGATAGGCGGCGTCGGACACTGCTGGCTTTGAATCCCTTTTGTGCATCAATCTTCTTTTGGGAGGCTTTATTTTATCCTCCCACTGTTCTGTTTTGTAAAACTTGTTTTCACTAGTTTTGCCAAGTGCACCACGATTATGTAACCTTCCAAATGTTGTGTTGATTGCATTTCTACCCCGACTTCCCCTAGCCTGTTCGATTCCCTTATCAATCATAATCTCTTGGGCTTCGTTAATTGACAAATAATCGTGTTGGCTAAACACGCTGACTGTTTCTGTCATACATTGAAAGCGTTTTTTATCCACCATAGCCGCCCTGTCTGTTATGGTTTCATTTTCAACACCCATTAGTGCAGTAATAGCCCTGTCTAATTTTTTAATTTCATCCATAAGGTCTTGTTTTCTTTTTTTAAAAAGATCGATTTGTTTGCCGATAAAATCCATAACATCCTCCACAAGTTTTAATTGTGTACAACATAACACCGCTATACTTGCCTTGTCAAGCTTATTGTGTGGGTTTCCCAATATTTTCTTTATTCATTCTATAAATAGCTTATCGCTGTCGCTCATTTGACTTCCATAAAAACAAAACCCGGCACCATCCGGTAGCCAGGTTCAGACTGTTGTGTGAGATTTAATCCAATCTTATTTTTTGGAATTATCCCTTTTCTTTTTTTGGTGTTGGATTTTTCCTTTGTGACTTCTTTAACTATTTTATGGGCCAAAACATTAAGATCGGATTCTTCTTTCTTCTGTTTGACGACTTAGCATGTTCTTGATGTCAAGACATTTTATCGTGTGTCTTGAATTCCGATATAAGGATCAAAAAAAATGCATATTTTTTCAAAAATACCG
>CAZLRK010000070.1:0-17139 GCA_964561845.1 uncultured Desulfobacterales bacterium
TTTAAAATTTAATTACCTTTGAAGTGGCTTTGTTTTCAAACAGCTAAAATATTACGAAACGCTTACTTTGATTTAAAGATACTCTACTATTGTATTAAAACCCTTTTTGATAAAAATTTGTTTAAAATCAGCCATCACTTCGTCACCAGGCGTTTCACTGCCTTCCAGTTGGTAGGAGCAGTCCAATGCCGCGTACTTGCCGATCCCCAGCTTGTGATAGGGCAAAAGATCGACCCGTTCGATGATACCGCCGTCGTGCTGGCTTAAAAACGATACGATGTCTTCCATGGTTCCTATATCTTCGTTGAACCCAGGAATAACAGGAATACGGATGATAACAGGTATATCTCCCTTCAGTAGATTCTCCAGATTTTTCAATATCCTGGCGTTTGATTTTCCAGTTTGCAGCCTGTGGATGGCAGGGTCGCAATGCTTGACGTCATACAGCAGTAAATCCAGGTTGGGGAGCAGTTTTTCGAAAATCGACCAATCCGTGTATCCGCAGGTTTCCATAGCTGTGTGGATACCGAGTCCCTTGAGACCACTCAATAGTTGAGCAGCAAAGGCGGCCTGCATAGTAGGCTCGCCTCCGCCCAATGTAACACCGCCCCCGGAATTGAGGTAAAATAAATAGTCTTTTTCCGCGATGGCGATCACTTCTTCGATGCGCATCTTTTCCCCCACCAACTTCACAGCGCTGTTGGGGCATGCATTTTCGCAGTGACCACAAATGGTACAGATATTCGGATCGTGCACTCTGTTATCATCCTCGATGACAATACATCCATTTGAACATGCTGCCACACAGGCGCCGCATCGGCTGCACAAATTTTCAAAATACATGATCTGCCGATTTTTACTCTGACTTTCGGGGTTGGAGCACCATGCGCATCGCAAGGGACAACCCTTGAAAAAAACAAGGGTTCGAATCCCGGGACCGTCGTTTACGGAATAACGCTGGATGTTGAAAATTGTGCCGTCCCCATTTGTTATCATGTCATTTTCTTCTTTCAATTATGACGGTTTCGTAAAAAGCCCAACTTCTGTGTTGTGCTGCATTTCGTAATCATTCAACGTACGACAAGTACGCCTCATGATTACAAAATTTGCACGCCTTGAATTTGAACTTTTTACGAAACCGTCTAATTCGGACTTTTTACGAATAAATCACAATAAACTCAGAAGTTTTGATGACTTGTGCGACCGATAATGTCATCCTGAATCTCTTTGCAAAGCTCCACGAAGTAGGCACTGTACCCTGCCACGCGTATCATTAAGGAACGATGGTCTTCGGGCCTTTTTTGAGCAGCAACAAGTGTATCTTTTTCAACCACATTGAACTGTACGTGATACACACCCAAGTCGACAAACGTTCTAAGGAATGCGGCAAACCGGTTAAGACCCTCATCACCGCTTAGGGTTTTGGGATCAAACTTCATATTCAACAAGGTGCCCCCATCCACGTCTTCATGATTTATTTTGGATACGGATTTTAAAACCGCAGTTGGTCCGAGTTTGTCAGTACCATGATTTGGTGAGATGCCGTCTGCCAGGGGTTCGTAAGCTTTTCGTCCGGAGGGTAACGCCCAGACGACCTTTCCCATGGGAACATTGGATGAGACCGGAAGTAAAGCCGGCATCAGATATTTACCTGTCAGCGTTTTATACTTATGATGTTCTTTCACCATGAAATCGGTGATCCCCCTTCCAAAATCATCCACGTAATCATCATCATTTCCCCATTTTGGTGCATTCAGAATCATCTTCCTTAACTGTCCATCACTCGAAAAATTATTTTCCAGGGTATCCAACATCTGATCCCAAGTGACCGCTTTCTTATCGTATATGAGCTGCTTGATCGCAGCGAGGGAATTGGTACAATCCGTGAGGCCTATACCGAGATTGCCGGGTCCTACATTGTAACGAGCTCCACCTTGCATCAGGGATTTTGCGTTTTCCACACAATCCAGATGAAGAGATGATAGCAGCGGACACGGTAGATAATCTCGATGAATTCTTTCGATAAATGTGGTGGCAATGGCGTGTTGTTTGATGATGTATGCCAATTGTTTTTCAACCGCCGATTTGAAGTCATCAAAGGTATCAAATGATTTGGGATCTCCGGTCTTGAGACCCAATTGTTTCCCGCTCATTATGTGTTTCCCGTTGAACAAGGCAAACTCTACTGCTGAAGCAAAATTATAATTGCCGGACGCCGTCCACTGGTGGAGCTTCCCGGCAAGACTCGGCTCCACACACCCAAGTGTATTCCAGTTTCTGGCCTCTTCCATCGTGACTCCTTTTTTGAGCAACATCTTTATCGCCGGCTCGTCATTGTGGAAAGCCGGGAAACCCAAACCTTCCCGGACCAGCTCGGCATTTTTCAAAAGAAATTTTTGTGGGCTTTGCTTGTAAACACGAGTGCCGAGAGAAGGTTGAGTAACTTTGAGGTTGATGGTCGCGTCGATGCACAAATAGGATAGATCGTTGGTAGCATCCTTTCCGTCGGGCGTGACACCGCCGATGGTCAAGGCACAGAAAGGATGGTATCCGGAGTAGTAAAAGGCCCCGGCTTCGCTGAGCGGCCAGATATTCCCATAAAACTTGAGCCACAGGTTTTCGATTAACTCCAGAGCGGAATCTTTAGTTAAAATATTTTCATCAATATCCTTTTTATAGAATGGGAACATGAACTGATCGAATCGACCGACTGCTACAGAATCCGCGGTGGCCTCGATCTGGATTGTCATCATCACAAACCAGACCATTTGAATGGCTTCGTAAAAATTTCTTGGCGGATTGGCAGGCACATGTGTGCATACCTCGGCAATCTTTTCCAGCTCCTTTTTTCTTTTCCGATTCTGTTCTTCATCCGCTAATTGTTTTGCCAGTCGGGCATGCCGTTCGCCTAAAATAGACATCCCTTCACAACAGATAACCACAGCCTTCAGGAAATTCAGCTTGTCATAGTTGTCCGGGTGTGCCGGATCAAGATACCTGATCTTCTTTTTTGCATCCTTTTTTATGCCGTCGAAACCTTTCTGAAAAACGATTTCCTGCAAACCGGGGGTCTGGTACCCTGGCCCGTTCTCGCTTCTTAATAAACAATCGATCACACCGGTGTCATAAGAAAGTTTTTTCGTTTCTGCAGGAACTTGAGCAAACCAATAGTCAAAAACTGTTTTATTTTTCCAAAAGGAAGAAATCTGCTTTCCCCAGGTTTCTTTATTTTCAATGCTCAAAAAATAGGGATCTTGGGGTCGGGTCGATAACGTATCCAGCTCTTCTTCAAACCAGCCGGCATGAATTTCCGGACAAATGACAGCCACCCGTGGGCGGTCACCCCCACTGGCGACGATGAGCTCCCCATCCTCAATTCTGATGGGTTTTGTTTTGCAATACCTTTTGAATGCTTTTGCCCTTTTTATCATCATGGGTTCGGCTTCAGCAGCCTTGTAGATATCCGTGTATACGATCGCTCGATCAAGACATACACTGACTTTTGCATTTACGTACTGATTGCGTAATTTCTGAATTCTAGGTGTACTCCCGTAGGTTTTTAGGTTTGTAACAGTGGTCATTGAGGTACCTCCTTAGATTATTATAAACGATTTCATCCATTTATTTTTGTCTGCAGAAATCGAGAAAGTTGTTTTTCAGTCGTCCGGTCGATGTCAGGTTTTTCATAAGATTCTATCCTGTTCTTAACGATTTCCACGGCACGCTCAAAAAGGCTTTGCTCTCCTGCTGCTTCCCATTCATTGTAACCCAATCGATTAAAAAGTGTTGACTGAAAGTGTTCATTTCGAAATAAATCCAAGGTATTGTTATGAGTTAAATATTCTCCTGCAATCCCTACCTCTTTAATCATTTCAAGATCGATAGATTCATCTGAAATGGCAATCGGTTTCAACATCCGTTTGACCATGGCGATGATTTCTTCGTCGATTACAAACTTCTCATAACTCATTGACAGATATGCACCCAGAATGCCGCAAGAATGAAGAAGAAAAGTAATGCCGCTCCTCATGGCTGTGAAAAGACAGATGGCGGATTCGATCCCGGCCTGCATATCGGGAATATGAGCATCGGTCAGGTTCCCACCACTTCGCCCCGGAACCCCATAGAATTCAGCCATCTGCGCGGTTGCCGAAACAAACATCGATCCTTCTGGAGCACCTATTGAGAGGTTGCCGGTGCGCATGTCGGTTACTCCTCCCAGACACCCGAAAATGACCGGTAATCCCGGATTGACGAGTTGGGTTAACACGAGACCCGAGAGAATCTCTGCGGTTTGCAGTACGATGGTTCCGGCAAGCGTGACCGGCCCGGTCGATCCTGACATCACGAGGTTTTCGAACATAATGGGTTGATTATTTTCAGCATATATAACTATGGCCGCAGCCATATTATCATCCCACATTAAAGGAGAAACCGGATTTATAGTTGGCAAAAGGACATACTTATCTTGAACAAATTCTTTTCCTTCCCATAAAATTCCCGCCATTTCGATGGCGTCTTTGGCAGCCTGTTTCGGCACCACGGATCCCATAAAAGGCTTGTCACAGTAAATCATGTTGGCCTGCATCATATATAGATAGGCGTGTTCGCTAGGAACATCCAACGGCTCAACCATTTCATAGCCGGTCATATCGATCTGTTCCGAGGTGTGGACGAGTTTGCAAAAGTTAACATAATCTTCCAAAGTACCTTCACGGCGCTCTCCTGTTTCAGTAATGATGAATGGGGAACCGTAACCCGGCGCGCAAACGGGATCACCGGCCCCAATGATTACACTTTTGTTCGGATTCCGCGCGGTAATTTCAAACTGTTTTGGTACGGTCTCCAATGCTTTTCGTATATGCTTTTCCTCAATAAAGACCTTTTCTCCATCAACTTTGATGCCGTGCTTTTTAAACACAGCGAGAGCTCTCTCATCTCGGAAAACAACGCCTACATTTTTCAATAGTTCTACACAGGCATTATGAATCTTGGCCCGTTCCTTTTCCGTAAAACAATGCATTTTATCAAACATTATTGTTTCTCCTTTGTCGCATTCAAAATTTGTGACCATTAAAATTGATAGTTTCGTAAAAAGTAAAAAATTTTCTTTTACTAACGTTTTAAGTTTGAGGTTTAAAGTTTTAAGTATCTGTAAATAATTGTAATACCATAGCTTCAAACCTAACACTTAAAACCTAAAACGTGATGAATTCGACTTTTTACGAATTCATCAAAATTAGAGGCAAATACAACTCTTATTCAATATGCGCACGAAATAACCGTATTTTAGAATAATGAATGTAGCATAGATAGAAGGTATTTCAGATTCATAACTGCATTTTCCATACCAGTTCATATCAGGCTGTTCGACTGGGAGATGCAAAGGATGTTGAGGATAGAAAGTTGTTCGCGTCAAAATTTTTAAAATATTCTACTTCGAATCTTATCATGAATCATAATATTCTAAAAAATTAAGGACATACATATGATGTTATATGTTGATTATGTAATCATATTTTCTTACAAGGTTGGTTAATTGTGTAAGCGAAACAGAGAGCTTTGAAATGGCGCCTTACACTTTTTATGAGGCGAGGATATTCATAAATAGATTTAAGACCATTGAATGTGCTAAGGATGTCACATTAACTGAAGGACATTAATAAATCCAACAAACTATAATACCCTGAATATAATATGAATTGTATCTATTGTGGCAATTTTGTCATATTTTATGACTGAGATATGCCATAATTTTTCATCTTTCTTAATAGCGACCGATAATGAATCTTAAGTGCCCGGGCGGTGTTACCCCTATGCCAGTTTTGATCTTCAAGAGTTTTATGAATTAAATTTTTCTCAAAGCACGTCAACCAGGATTGGAGACCTTGAATCTCCTCATGTTCGCCGATATAATTTTCAACAGAATCATTCATAGTTGGGGATCCACATGCCTTAACTTTTAGAAATTCAGTGTCCGCAGAAGTAATATAGCGATAGACAAAATTTTGAAGTTCACGAATGTTTCCCAGCCAATCGTGGGTCATCATTGATCTTGTCAAGTCCTGTGGAATCATGGTTATTTCTTTGTCATTCCCGAACTTTTTTAAAAAATGGAAGACGAGTAGAGGAATATCTTCTTTTCGTTCCCTTAATGGCGGCAATTTAATTGAAATGATATGAATTCTAAAAAAGAAATCTTCCCGGATCTTGCCAATTTCAACCTGTTTCTGTAAATCTTTATTCGTTGACGCAAGGATGCGAATATCCGGCTTATGAATTTCCTTACCACCAATAGGCGTAAATCCGTAATCCTCTATCGCACGCAACAACTTTATTTGCATATTCGGATTAATTTCACCCACTTCATCGAGTAACAATGTGCCCCCGCCAGCTAGGTCCAAATAACCGAGTTTATCTGCATAAGCACCGCTGAATGCGCCTTTTTTATAGCCGAAAAATTCACTCTCAATGAGATTCTCCGGTATGGCGCCGCAATTAACGGGAACAAATCTTTTCTCTTTTCGTCGACTCATATTGTGTATGGCGCGTGCTACCATCTCTTTCCCGGTACCAGACTCCCCATAAATGATGACGTTGGCATCGGATTCTGCGGCGTCCAGTATTTGGTTGAAAACCTTTCGAATACCAGGACTTCGGCCGATCATGTCGCAGAATTGATCTGAATCCCTCACTGTAGCCTTAAGAAAAATATTGGCCTTTTGCAGTCTATTTTCTGTCTCAATAGATTCAGTAATATCGCTGATGAAGCCTTCGATTTCGACCGGTTTGCCATCATCCGAATATACACCTACGCCATGTTCAAAAACCCATTTTTCCTTGCCGCTTCGATGTATGAGGGGATAGGTATACCCAAGCGGCCGTTTTTCATTTAAAGCCTTTTGGGCTTGGTGAAATACAATTTCTCTGTAATCTTTGTGAATCAAATCATTATAAGAAACAAGACGGTCGCCCACCAACTCATCAGGGTGATACCCGGTTAACTCATAACAACCCTCGCTTACAAACATCATCGTCCAATTTTTATTATTCAGACATCGATAAGCCAATCCGGGTAGGTTATTGAGTAGTCTGATTAAATTTTCCTGTGATATTTGCATCGAAAATTATTACTTCTAAAATATTGGGAGGCGACCTAAAATAGTAATGGTTATCCAAATCTTTATGAGACAAATTCTATCTATTAAAGAATACAGAATAAATGAAAAAATGTAAACCCATTATTGAAATTTAATTACCTTTGAAGCGGCGTTGTTTTCAAATAGTTAAAGTATTAGAAATTCTTTTTAATTTCTAAAAAATTACGAGTATTCTACGGGAGCGGTTTTGTCAGTTATGCGGTCTATCTTGCTTTTAGATGCATATCAGTATTGATACGACGGTCGTAACTGTTTTTGGCAACCAGCAGGCTCCATATTCCTTTATGAATATGCCAGGTGCCTTTAAGTAGTTGATTTTTCTCCTTGACAATTAACATTAGGAAAGTTAATGTCAGGCAATGTTTAGAGCGATTAATGGAGACTCCTAAATTGACTTCAAGTAATCCGCATGTCGAAACTACCCCACAACCAAGAACGCCAAAGCTTGTCTGCAAGGATGTATGGATGGTGTTCGGTGACAAGGCACGGCGTTTCTTATCAAAGCATAAATCCAAGCCTACCTATAAAGAGCTCTCTGGTGCCGGTCTCATCGGTGCCGTCCGTGATGTTTCGCTCAAGATTCACCAGGGTGAGATCTTCATCATCATGGGTCTTTCAGGTTCCGGCAAATCAACCCTGGTGCGCTGCATGTCACGATTGATAGAGCCGTCTGCCGGGGAAATCATCTTTGAAGGTCAGGACCTTCTTAAAATAAAAGAGAAAGACCTCATTGAAATCCGTAGGCATAAGATGGGAATGGTATTCCAGCATTTCGCACTCTTGCCGCATCTTACCGTTCTTGAAAATGTCGCATTTCCGCTCGAGGTTCAGGGAGTGGACCGGGCTACACGCGAGAACAGTGTTCTTGAAATCATCGAACTTGTGGGACTGAAAGGACGTGAAAGCTATTAT
Source organism: uncultured Desulfobacterales bacterium (assembly GCA_964561845.1). GTDB lineage: Bacteria > Desulfobacterota > Desulfobacteria > Desulfobacterales > JAUVVS01 > JAUVVS01. The sequence continues at coordinate 8,073 of CAZLRK010000070.1, forward strand.
CCGCGGGAACTTTCCGGTGGACAGCAGCAACGCGTCGGCATCGCACGCAGCCTGGCGGTAAAGCCTGAAATCTGGTTCCTGGATGAACCCTTCTCGGCACTCGATCCGCTCATTCGCCGCGAGATGCAGGATGAGTTCCTGCGCCTGCAGAACGTTCTTAAGAAAACGATCGTTTTTATCACCCATGATTTTGATGAAGCGATTCGGCTTGCCGACCGTATCGCCATCATGAAAGACGGCGCCATTATCCAGTTAGGCACCCCTGAAGAGCTGGTAACAAACCCTGCCAACAAGGATGTTGCTGATTTTACACGTGATATTCCGCGCCCAAAGGTGTTGTCCGTACGTTCCATTATGACTCCTGTGAACAATTCCACTACTTGTGTCGGCAGTGTTGTTGAGGATACAAAGATCGAGACAATAGCGGCTCGTATTTTTGACCAGGAGGAATCCATTGCGGTGACAAGCGGAAAGGGTGAGATCATCGGTCAGATCGATCGTGACACTGTACTTGACGTACTCATTAATAAAAGGGCCAAAAAGTGAGTACGTTCCCACCGAAATTGATTATAAACCTGACTAGCAGACATCGATGGCTTATCATCTGGATAGCAGCGCTGGCGCTTTCCGTTGGACTATTCGCTGCCGGTGACCTTGTCCCGTGGGTGGTCAAATATCCTCGTGGATTAGTTGTGCCTCTCAAATTCTGGATCAGCGACTTCATGAAATGGCTGATCAATGATGCTACCTTTGGTCTCTTTACCTTTAAAGAGTTCACGCGTTCCCTTTCCTGGATCCTCAACTGGTTTCTTGTGGTTTCACACGGGCTCTTTGCAGGGGGAGTAAAAATTCCTATGGGCGGAGAGACGTTTTTCCAGCTTCCACCACTGTCATGGGTCACACTGGTTACCGTACTCGCTCTTATGGCTTACTCAGTCCGTGATATCGGTCTTTCGATTTTAGTCGGTGGCAGCTTCTTTTACCTTGCCGTTTTCGGCCAATGGAAGAGTTCCATGGTGACCCTCTCGTCCATCGTGGTGGCTGTGCCACTTGGTGTTGCCATCGGTTTATTTCTTGGCGTTGTGGCTTTTCGTCACCCCTGGTTTGCAAAGGTTATCTCTCCTGTTTTAGACCTCATGCAGACTGTCCCGGTATTTGCCTATCTGGTTCCGGTACTTTTTTTATTCGGTTTCGGACCTGTGGCGGCGATGACAGCAACGCTTATATATGCTTTGCCGCCTATGGTCCGCTGTGCTTTGGTGGCACTTGAACAGGTACCCGAGGAGATTGTTGAGTTCGGCCGCATGGCCGGGTGTTCACGGCGCCAGTTGATGTGGAAAATTATGATTCCATCCGCCCGTCCCACGCTAATGGTCGGCCTAAACCAGGTCATTATGCTATCGCTCAACATGGTGATTATAGCCTCGATGATCGGTGCCGGCGGGCTGGGTTTTGATGTTCTTCATTCTCTTCGGAGACTCGCGATCGGAGATGGAATAGAGGCTGGAGTCGCTATCACCGTCCTTGCCATCGCCCTCGACAGGCTTAGTCAGGCCTATACCGAACAGCGGCACGAACATTTGGAAAAAGAAAAAAATTTCATTCAGGCCCATCCGCATCTCGTAGCCGCTATAGCCATTATTGTCGTCATTTCGGTAATAGGATTTTTTGTCCAGGCTATCGCAAACTATCCGGAAAAAATGACGATCACTACCAGCACCTATTGGGACGGCTTAATTACCTGGATCAATATAAACTTTTTCGATATTCTGGACACCATCAAATCGTGGCTTCTGCTTAATATTCTCATGCCCGTAAAACGATTTTTACTTGCACTTCCGTGGGTGGCGGTGGTGGGTCTATTGTCGCTTGCCGGTGTCAAACTCGGGGGATGGCGGCTCTCCCTTTTAGTTTCCTCCCTTGCCGCTTTCATTGTGGTTACCGGAAACTGGGAAAAGGCGATGATCACCACTTATCTGATAGGAATATCTGTGGTTGTCGCTTCGCTGATCGGGATGCCTTTCGGAGCCTGGGCGGCAGCAAACGACCGTGTACACCGTGTTATCCAGATAATCATTGACACCCTACAAACACTGCCGGCTTTCGTTTATCTCATCCCGGTGGTGATGCTATTCCGTGTCGGCGACTTCTCAGCCATGATAGCCGTGGTGGCCTATTCGCTTGTACCTATCATCCGTTACACCGATCATGGCATTCGCCAGGTACCCTCCTCAATAATCGAAGCGGCTACCGTTGCCGGCTGTACACGGCGTCAAATTTTGTGGAAAATACAGTTACCGCTCGCACTGCCAGAAATTATGCTGGGAGTGAATCAGACAATCATGCTGGGACTAAGTATGCTGGTCATCACTGCACTTGTTGGTACCCGAGATCTCGGACAAGAAGTCTATATGGCCCTGACAAAGGCGGACACCGGGCGCGGTCTCGTTGCCGGTCTATGCGTCGCCTTTATTGCCATTATTTCAGACCGGCTTATCATGGCCTGGAGCACGGAACGAAAGAAAGCGCTGGGATTAAGCTAACGAAAGAGTAAAGTTGAACTAATCCTATCCATAAAAACATAGGGTAGCCTATTTTAAAGTCTTATAAAAACAAACTATTAGAATTAGGATTGTCCTGCAGCATCCAGCCATTGAGGGAAAAGGTCAGCGTGAATTTTTTCTCGCACCCGTTCCCAGCGGCCATTGGTATATTCCCAGAAGTCAAAGTCAAGGGAGGATATCTGGTTTTGAATTGCCCCCCACAGGGTCCAGCCCAGATCTGACATCATGGAATACAAGTTCATGCGGGCGATTTTAACAGAATCCACCTGGCCGTAATAGGCTTTGCATAGCATAGCGATCTGGTCGTCATCGTATTCGTATTCCGCCGCCATGTTTCCCAGTTCAAAGCATGGTTCATCATTTCCGGCAAGTTCATAATCGACTATTCGCAACATTGACCCGTCGTCAATGAAATTTTCTGCCAGCAAATCATTATGACAAGGTACCAAAGGCTCAGGATGTATGGAAACAGCAGCCTCAATTTTTTGCGCTGCTTGAGGGGCATTTTCCATATAACCGTCGGGAATCCTTACATTTCGCTCACTTATGATCTGCAGGTAGCCTTCCATTATCCGGAACATGCTGAAGGTATTTACAAACTCAGGACCCTTGTGTAGCATGTGCAGCGATTCCGCCATTCTGGGAATCATTTCTTCACTTTGTAGCGTGTCATTAGACATTGTTGGGCCCGGGATGAACTCTAGGACCATGACACTCTCTTCCTCCAGGCGATAAATTACCTGAGGCCCGACACCCGATTTACTGGCTCTCAATGTATTGTGGTATTCATTTTCGCGGTTAATGGCCAAAAGCTCGCTTCCCGTCCCTGGAATACGCACAACATAACTGGTTTCATCCATAACCACCCGGTAGTTGTGATTGGTTATACCCCCTGATAGGTCGTGGATTTTCACTTTTTTATCCTGGAAAAGAGGGATTTTCGTGATGACAGATTCAATGGAAATCATCATGAATGGTTCCTTTCATATTTAGAATCTATCCCTAAAAAATCTTTTCGCCCGATATCGGTGTTGAGTCTCGGCCTCACCTTGATCTCGAACAAAAATCCTAATTTTGAGATAGCATCAAGTTAAGATATTGTTGAATTGATCTGAACTTAAGGATTATTTCGGTAATCCAATCACAGATTGGATTACCGAATGGTCTGCGATTCATATGTCCCGTGCAGGCACAGGATCATATTGACCTTTTGAAGTTTTGGTGGTTACTGGGTCCATTTCTCCCAGATATGTTCGTTGTTGTTGATCCACTCCTCGACGACTTCCTTGGCTTTTCGCCCTTTCAGATCGACTTCAGCAACAAGTGTTCCCATTGTTTTGTTGTCGAACTTATAATTTCGGGCCGCCCGGAAGGCCCTTGGCCACTTTTTATCACCTCCGGCCCAGCCGATCTTTTTGATCCAGCCTCGCGGCTTACCGCAATCATAGGCCTTGTTCGGGTTGATACCCCAGCTGGGATTCTCATAGCATTCGGCTGTATAGCGGGGGAACTCTACAAACTCACCATCATACTTACTGGGTACCCAGTGCGGGGACCAGACCCACAATATTATCGGAGCCTTACGTTCGTAGGCCGCCCTCAATTCACCAAAGAGTGCGCCCTCACTGCCAGCCTGTATAACCTCAAAGTTGAGGCCAAGTGCCTCAATTCGCTCTTTATCGTATCCTCCCCAGGTTGCTGCACCGCTAAGATATCGTCCCTTAGGCGCCGTATCCGGGGTTGCAAAGACCTCTGCACAATCCTTTAGGGCTGTCCAATCGGGAAGACCGGGACACTTCTTTTTCATATATGACGGGTACCACCAATCCTCGATCCCGACCATGCCTGTTTCGCCCAGGTCCACTGACTTGCCTGTCTTAAGGCTTGCCGCCACGGCATCGCTGGCTGTGGTCGCCCACAATTCCATTGCGATGTGAAGATCACCCGCCTCAAGGCCTGCTAATTGAGCTATGTAATCGGCCTGTACATACTCCACATTATAGCCCATTTTCTGGAGCACGGTTCCCATGAGGTATGAGGAAAGATGTTGACCGGTCCAGTCGTTGAGCGTAACTTTGATGGGGTCTTTCGATTCAGGGCCTCCGGCTAAAGCTGAGCCCGACATCATAATAAAAACCAGAATGGAGATCGCGATTGTTGCATTTCTGAAAAAACCTAAGGATAATGTTCTTTTTAATTTTTTCATAATTTTCCTCCTTTTTTATATTGTAATTTTTATTATTACGCTGCTTTCTTGGCTTTTCTCTCTTTTACGGTCTTTTCATATTCAGCGTAGATCCCATCCAGCTCTTTCTGTATATTCTCAGGACGCGGTGTTGGCTTATAGTTTTTAAGAATTTCGAGAGATTTTTCGTATGCCAATTCAACAATGTCTGGTGATCCGACTTCTTCCCAATTTTCTCTGGTGTTCCGATTCATCAGCGTAGTCTGCGATAGCCGTGAATAATTTTGATAGGTATGCTCATGAGTAAGGAATTCACCGGACGGCCCCACATCCTTAATTACATCATATGCGATGTTTGTTTCTGAAACCCGAATCCCTTCAACAACTTTCAAAACCATATCCAGAAATTCATTTTGCAGCAATGCAGAAGCATAATCCCATGTCAAAGCACTATCGAGCATCCCGACGCCATAAATCATGTTGGCACCTGCCAACGCTGGTACAATGGCGGTCAGAGTAAACTCATGGGCAGACTGGGCATCCAGTTTTTTACTGTCAGTCTACCCACCACCTACCCAAGAGGGCATTTTATAAAACTGGGCCAGTTTTGCAACAGCCGCGCTGATCATTGCCATTTCAGGGGCACCCATGGAAACCAATGTGGTTCTAAGGTCCATTATGCTGGTTGAGCTGGCGTACACCATCGGAGCACCTTTTCGAACCAACTGCCCAAGCGTAATCGAGCCAAGCACTTCCGAATTGTGGGTCACCAATGTGCTTGCCATATCAACGCAAGTTGTGCCTCCGCACATCCCCAGGCCGTTAATTTTTATGGGCACCCCGAACTTGCAGGCTTCGATTAAAACATCTGTTGCTTCTCCAGAAAGGACTAAGGGGCTGACAGGGTCTGCTGAACAGGTGAATAAGGGACTGTGACTAAGCTTGTCCTCTCCACCGGCTAAAACAGCTCCCATTTTAATAGCCGCCTTAAGATGTTCAACTGTATAGATACCTAAAAAACCGTGTTTTGATGAATGTGAAAAAAAGGAATAGGCATTATAGATGCTGGCCATATCTTCATCCAGATCGCTGGCAGTTAAGGGCCTCTCCCAGCCGATCATATTTTCCAGGGTATCGATGAATCGGACTGAATCATCCACATCCTTCTTTGTAGCCGCCCTTACCTCTCTTGTGACTGGATCCATTAATGCCGCTGCTTCACCGAAATTGACAAAGCCCGTTTTTTTACCTCCTGGAACATAGTCGTTTTTAGGATCTATGGCATGTGCACGATAGGTGGCAGGAGTTGTTTGAATGGCATCTTCCACCAAATGAGGTGGAATTTTGACGATTTCAGTCTTTTCATCGACAACACACCCGTTATCGCCAAAAATCTTCCTCGCATCTGCGCTTTTCACTTGAAGTCCAATATTCCAAAGGACATCAAGCGTGGCTAAATGGATCTGCTCCAGATCATCTTGGCTTAACACGTTCAGCCCATAGCTGCCCGACTGAAGCAAATTAGCATATTGATAATTAATGGTCATATTTTCACCTCCTTGGTTAATATTTATGAAATAACTGTCGTCTGAAATTGTAATGTGTTTATTTCATACAGGGTTAAATTGTTAATTTTATTGAAATCATTTTTAACTATTCAGCCACTAAGGCACATAACCACAAAGTATTTAATATTATATCAGTATAACCTTTTTATATAAAAAAAATAAATAAATTGCAAGAAAAAAGCAAAACCATAATATTCAAAACTTCTTGTCCTGGTTCTTTAGTGCCTTTGTGGCCTCCTGCCCATATAGCCTGCGCTGGAGACCAAAATACTTAAACAGTTAAATTATTTTTATTAACCAAAATAGGCTTTGATAAATTTTAAAAATCTTTCATTTTCCTCATCCAGGCCGGGAGTAACCCTGAAATAACCTGTTTTACCGTGTATTTCCCCAATTTTTTTAAGGAAAATCTTTTCCATATCAAGGGCCGCCTGTAGAATTTCTTCAGTGGTCTTGCCGGTCATGGTACCGTCCACCAACATATAATTGCCATTGGCCGGATACGGTTTAAGCCCCAGTTTCTTAAGCTCTTCCGTAAAAATGGCCATCCATTTGTTGTTGTGTTCAACCTTTGCTTTGACCTCATCCGGGTTGTCGATGATGGCCTCGGCAGCAGCAGCAGACATCCGGCTGACGTTCCATGGCAGAAACATCCGGTTAAAAGCGGCGATCATCTCTTCGGTGCCCAGCACAAATCCGAATCGGATACCGGCAAACCCATAAGCTTTAGAAAAAGTCACCGACAGAAATACATGGGGGTATTTTTTTATCAGGGATGCCTTTGAAGATCTGTCCGTATTATAATCCAGGTAGGCTTCATCCACGCAAAGAGGAACACCTGTTTCGCAGAATCGAATTAGATCCTCATCTTCGATAAAAACGCCGGTGGGGTTGTTGGGATTTATGATCAGGATCAGCTTGGTCTTCTCGTTGATGGCATTGAGCATCGCATCCACATCGTACTGCAGGTCACCTTCCCTTACCGGAATTTGAACAACATTTGCATTGCAAAGTTCGGCCCGGGGCGGAAACAGTTCAAAGGTTGGTGTGGACAGCATGAACTCGTCTCCAGGATGCAGAAATACGCGCATCATAGCGTCAATGGTATCCGAAGACCCGTTGCAAAGGGTCACATTGTCCGGTCCCAGATCATACATTTTACCTATTTTGGTTCTCAATCTTAAAAAACTGTCCGGATACCAGTTGCCGTGTCGAAGGGATTGTGCCACCGCCTCGATAACCTTTTCCGAAGGTGGAATGGGGTTTTCATTGAGCATCAAACGGGCATTGTCAGGGTTCTCCATTGCCTTATCCAAAATACCGACATTGTACTCTCTTGACGTGTAGAGCCACGGAACGATCCATTCTTTTAATTCTTTCATTTTTCTCTCCTTTTAAAACGATTTAATTTCATTATAAAATAGAATCCAATGGCGTATATTCTATATCAAAGGCCTCGGCAACCCCTTTATAGGTTACTTTGCCTTTGATAACGTTGGCGCCGAGTTTAATTTCAGGATTTTCTTTCATGGCTTTTTCCCAGCCCTTATTTGCTATTTCAACTGCATAAGGCAGAGTAGCATTGGTCAGGGCAAGTGTAGATGTTTTAGGGACTGCTCCCGGCATGTTTGCCACACAATAATGCACTACACCGTCAACCGTATAGATGGGATTGGAATGTGTAGTCGGTTTCGATGTTTCAAAGCATCCGCCCTGATCGATGGCGACATCCACCAAAACAGACCCCTCTTTCATGGTTTTAAGCATTTCTCGTGTAACCAATCTTGGAGCCTTGGCTCCGGCAACAAGAACGGCGCCCACAACTACATCTGCCTCTTTTATCAGTTTACGAGTAATAGCCGGACTTGACATCAAAGGGAAACAATTACTGGGCATGATGTCACTCAGATAGCGTAAGCGACTTAGGTTCATATCGAGGATATAAACTTTTGCGCCCAAACCACAAGCCATTTTAGCTGCATTAGTGCCAACGACTCCGCCACCTATAATTACAACAGTGCCCGGATCTACTCCGGGTACACCACCAAGCAATATACCACGGCCGCCCTGTGCCATCTCCAGATACTTGGCTCCCTGTTGAATTGCCATTCGCCCCGCCACTTCGCTCATTGGAGTAAGTAGCGGTAAGGATCCATCCTCCTTTTGAATGGTTTCATAAGCAATATTGATTGAACCGCTTTTGATCAGAACTTGAGTCAGTTCTTCTGCTGCTGCAAGATGAAGATACGTAAAAACTATCTGGCCTTCCCGGATAAGTTCATACTCGGGAGGCAGAGGTTCTTTGACATGCATTACCATTTCAGAGCGGTCAAAAATTTCTTTAGGCGTATCCACGATCTCGGCCCCGGCTTTAACATATGCATCGTTATTAAATCCACTTCCTATACCGGCGTTATTTTCAACTAGAAGCGTATGCCCGTTTTGTATCATCACCTCCACTCCTGCCGGAGTCATGGAGACACGATTTTCTTCAGCCTTTATTTCTTTTAAAATTCCAACTAACATAACGTTCTCCTTTTAATTTTAGATACATTTTCCTGCAAATTCAACCATTTTTCCTGTAGCACTGGAAAACTGTTCCGCAGTTTTAACAAGTGCGGGATGGGTGTTGTATTCCTCTCTTGTATATCCATCTTCCGAATACGCTCTTTCGAAATAGGGTATTCGCATCAGCTTATCCATAACATCATCCGGAATATCCTTTAATATACGGTCATTTTCAAAAACAA
>CAZLRK010000071.1:0-16979 GCA_964561845.1 uncultured Desulfobacterales bacterium
GCACGCACCGGATCATCTGCGGCGACATACTCTTCAATGCTTTGTGGAAGTAATAACATCTGGTGGCGTTTGCCATAGCGATATGCCATATATAACCTCCTTATATTATAAGAGATTATATCAAAAATCGCCGCTTTCGTCAATATTTTTATTTAGGTTAATTGAAAAAAATAACTTTAATTACGACACAGCCTCTTTGGGTCAGGTCAGAGACCTATGGCTCTGCCGAAATAAATTGATACAAAATTAGAAGCACGAAATCCGAAATACGAAACAAACTCTAATGACCAAAATTCTAATGTTCAAAATAAATTCACCGTTATAAAATGAATATTTTCTATTTTTTTATGCTCTGATCAGCAATACAAGTCACTTCGGCATTAAGAATACCTCCGGCCTCAACCACAAGATTTTTGCTTATAACTTTACCCGAGCAATTACCCGTTGAAAGTATAATCAGCTCTTCAGAAGTGTTAATCTCTCCTTCAAATGTTCCGCCAATAGTCAAACTGTCCGCCTTTGTATCTGCATAAGCAGTACCTTCTTTGGCAATAATTACGGTTTCACCAGTAATTGTTCCTTTTACACACCCCTTGATAACCAACCTTCCCTTGCAGGAAACAGTGCCTTCAATGGTTTGTCCTTTATCAACGATAGAAAGATTTTTTGATTTTTTCACAACAATACATCTCCTGTCAAATATGATGAATTCGTAAAAAGTCGAATTCATCACGTTTTAGGTTTAAAGTGTTAGGTTTAAAGTTATGGTATTACAATTATTTACAGATACTTAAAACTTAAAACCTTAAACTTAAAACATTCGTAAAAGAAAATTTTTTACTTTTTACGAAACCGTCAAATATTACAATGAGACATTTTTCAAAGGTCTCAAAATAGGCTAGTGTTTATTATTGCCTTAATTTTCATAGTAAACAATACTTAATTATTCCAGAACAGATTCTTGTAGATCAACAAATAATTTCCCTACTGCTTTATCGTTATATGTTACAATCACCTGATATTTTTTTCCCTTTTTATCCAAAGAATAACGTTTCCAAAGATCTTTACCGGTATTTATTACATATCCTCTGTCTTCTCCCGTATTGTTCTGCTTATTACCCACATAGCCCTTAAAATTTACAATATAATGGGAGGGATCACCAGGACCGCCTAAAACATCCACAATTTCAAATGAATCACCCTTTATTAGCTTAGCGTGGTCATAATCCTTAAAGATTTGTTCCATGCCATTAATTCTAGTTTTAAAAGAATGGATTGAAGAACTTAAAGCCGGACCGCCTGAAACTGATATATCCCGGGCAATTTTACTCTGGCTTCCGCCTATTGCAATGTAAACGCTGCCGCATGGATAGTAGTCCTTTCTGACAACTATTCGTGTGGACTCGGTTATCCTCATTTTCTTTCGTATATCGTTGGTTGATCCTAACCCTATAATATCTGCACTCAATCCTCGCTCATAATTAGCCTCTATATGAGATATGGAAATAGTGTCGCCGGACTTTATATTTAATGTTTGCCGGTTCTTTACAACAATGGGAAAAGAATCGTCTATGGAAATAACCAGATAGTCGAGTTCGGGATAATCTATGTTTATTCCTGGTGTTTCAGGGATAATGTCGAATATTTTCATAAAGGCATTTATTGCATAATTGTGATGGCGAACTTTTGTCTCCAGGGGAAGAGATTTGCTGGTTTCAATTCCAAATGCCGGTATTCCGCATGTGTATAATGCATAATATGTGGCGGACTTCCGCTGCTCTTTGTGAAAGGAGGTTTTTTTTATTGTTTTATGATTGTTGAAACGAAAGTGATGGCTGGAATTTTTTATTTTCTTATTGATTTGTTTACAAACTAATCTTGCCATGGCGCCGAGATTAATACTCTCTTCTGTTTTAGGATTTTTATAAACTTCACAATCGGCAATGATAGATTGGCCATGTCGCTTTGGATTTCTATCCGGACCTTCCCATTTTTCTGAGAAGAAACCCGATCCGTCATGCAGGTTAAGTAAATAATCACTTTCAGCAATCAATTTTTTCAATATTGCAACAATTTTTGTTTCATAGTTAATTTTACGATCTTCCGCAAACTTTCGGTTCATATCTTCATTTATTTTGCGGCGATTTAAGAGAATAGATTGAAAATTGGCCCTTGGGACAACAATAAGATTTCCCTTAGCCAGGCTAATATCTGCATAATGATCAGCAGAAAGGAAACCGCCCGGCTCATCCCCCTGGATACCTCCTATAAGCATGAGTGTCTTGCCTTGTTCTTTACCATATATTTTGTACACATATAGCTCATGATCTGTGTTCTCAAAAAAAACGGAATTTATCCTTTTTTGTGCCCAGGATATATCCGACAAAAACGAAACAATGATAAAGGAAATAAATATAATTACTTTCATAAGGCTAAAATGTTACGATACAACGAGATGAGGGACACAAGGAACAAATCTCGATAGTCATAGATATTTTATTGAGCATTATGCATCATGCATAGCAGATAGTTCTTTGGAGTTGGAATAGATGACGATTTTATTTTTATCGGGAAATCTTTTTTTAAAAGAAGGTCACCTTTTTGGGAAAATACGTATACTGAGGCAGTTTTAAACTTATCAGGAGAAGTCTGACCTTTAACTTTAAATGTTAAAACAACAAAGCGATAAATAGAAAATGTATGGCCTTTGTTCTTTCTGGGGTTTTGTTCTGATATAATGGCGCCGGCCGGGACTGTTATCCAGTTATCCATTTTCACTTCGTCATCTTTTAATATAACTACTACATCTCCTGAAACAGGCTCTGTTTTTTGGCCGATATTTCTTAATTTAACTTCCACAATTAAAGTGTTAATGTATGGTTTATGATAAATATTAAGACTATCAACCTTAACTCTTTTATTTTCAGGTTGTTCAGATAGATCTATTTTAGGAGTTGTTAATTCTTCTTCCGTTTGCGTTTTAGCAGATAAATCATTCTTTTTTATATCAGTTACATCCGATTTTTTTTCTTCTGGAGTAACAATTAGAGATTTATCGTCAGATATCCTTTCTTGCTGTTTTTCTTCTTTTTTAGCCTCGCTACTTTCAATATTAGATTTTGCGACAATCAGGCGAGCCATGAGCACTTCTTTTTCATTTTTCAGAGACACAAGCTGTTGCCGGAATTGAGCCAGGTTATTCTGTAGATTCTGATTTTGTTCTCTTTCGTTTTTAAAAAGAAAAAAAAGAAAAACCGTTGCAAGTATTAAAATAATAAGGAAAAAGATTGAAATAATCGTAAATCCCTTAAACCTATTAATAGATATTGTTTTCCCATGATTGCCAACAAATAAAAGAGTCCAGCGTTTTACCCTTTTTGAGGGGTTTGGCAATGTTAGTGTATTTACATCTTTTTCCAAGTTTCTCGGTAGATTTTCCATTGTCCTTTTTCACGTTTTAAAATTAACTTTTTTTACCCATACCACTGTAACCACTGGATACATAAGTTTGAACAAAAGAAACAGTACTTCTGTTTTGCCCTCTATTTATAACCAAATTATCCTTTGAAACACGGATATAATCGTATTTCCGATTCAAACGGTTTTTATATTTAATCCATTTTTTTCGAGTAGCCCCATCCTGTGAACGAAAATCTTTTGCATAATAGCTTCCATATCGTTTTATATCTTTGGAAGACCAGGCCTTCAGCCACTCATCAATCATGTCCGGAATTCTATGCTCATCATCGATGGTCCATTTTAAGTTTCGACATGCAATAACAAGCGGATTTTCTTGTTTGTGATTCTTTTTTTTGGCTGATAAATTTTGATATTCCTCAGCAATTATTTTGAGATGGTTACCTTTATTAGCTATAAAAAGTTTTTTGGTTCCTACAAACGATTCCTTATCTTTAGCTACAATATATAAATCAAACAGGGCGACATAAACTTTTTTATGTTTTAAAACCGATGCTTTTCCCAACTTTACAGAAAAGGGTAAGTAAGATACGGATAACTTTTTTCTAAGTTTATTCCATTCAGACCACCATGAAATATCAGGAACATATTCAGGATCGTAATAATTAAGATACTCATGATAGGTTCCTTTTTCAAGTGCATCATTCGATTGCGCAAGAAAGTTTAATACAAATTTCTTCCTCTTATTTAAAGAATTATATGATAAATACGAAAGTTTATCTACAATAATAATTGGTGTTCTGTGTAAGGAAATATATTTTGCAAGCTTGTCGATGTCTCTGTTTTTCAGGGCAACACATCCATTAGAATCACGTGGTTTTAACGGCTTGTTCGTTCCATGCATCCAAATTGAATTACCATCTCGGCCTGCAATACGATCAATAATATTAGGATAATCCATGGGGAAAGATCTGGTGCCATATATAGGCGCAAGATCTTTCTTTTTATATTGCTTGGTAAAGAAGTAGACACCTTCCGGAGTCTTTTTATCTCCGGATCTGGCCTTTGCGCCGGTAACCTCACCTGTTGAACAATTCGTTCGATAAATTTCTCTGTACACTCCATCATATGCATAGAGAAAAAGCTGTTGGGAACTTTTTTCTACTACTATTGCATAATCAATTCCTTTTTTCAGATCAAAGGAAACAAATGCATCCGGAATCTTTCTGGAAACCTTTCCATTATTCGATGAAGAAGAAATTCCCTGGCATATAAAAAAGACTATAATAATTATTACCAATAGCTTATATGACTGAATCTTCATTTATAAATTTAATCCACTCCTTTAAAGATTTATAGAGACCTTTGAAGAATGCTCAATTTTGTTCAAGTTCAAGGTAGGTGAAAATTTTAACCACCCCAGTACGATCTGCCGGACCTACGGGGCAGGCATACATTGAGTATTTCGAGGATAGCGCTAAAGCTTCACTGCGTGCCAAAATTTGAGCCTAACACAGAAATTGGGTAAAAGGGGGCGTTCTGCAAAGGTCTCTTATATTCTTTTTTATCTTTAAATGCCTTCATTGCTGAATAATTTCGACTTATTTATATTAAAATGAAATGTTTGTCAAACATTTCATAGAATTAAAGTTGATGGGGCGCAAAAAGACAAATTCATCAAGCTTTAGGGAACTTCTTAATAACCCTAACCATATCTCCTTTGGCAGCCATGAAATAATGCTTTGCGTTGCCGCAATTTACTGCTATCTCGAGATATCCGCGACTGCCGATTATAGCAAGAGGAGATTGTGATTTTACACTCCGGTAGTTCAAAGATAGACCATTGATTTTATTTTCTCCTATCCTTACCTCGATGTTTTTACCGATGTCTTCCTTGCCCAACTTCCTGATACTGTCTAAATCAATATTTGTAATAAGGTTTCCAAATCGATCGATTGATATTATTGTTCCTGTAATTTCACCTTTATCCGAGAGAAAAGGTTTTTTAATAGATAGCTTTTCTAATTCTTTTGGGCCTGTTGGCGATCCTATCTTATTTATTTCTATACCCATAGATATGTGTGCTGCAACAGGAGCAAAAATATCTCTACCGTGGAAAGTACGACTTACTGATTCTAAAAAGTAACTGGAATTATCAACGTTTATTATCGATTCAATACTCCCCTCATCCATTAAAGGGTATAAAACCCCATTATCGGGTGCAAGAAAAATATGGCCCTTCATCTTAAGGGCGATTATTGATCTGTCGCTTCCTACTCCAGGATCTACAACAACAACATGCACTGTATGCTCAGGAAAATATCTGTAGCAAGATTTAATTAGGTATGCGGCTTGAACCAAATCTTGAGGGTCAATATGGTGAGAAATATCTATTATATTGGCATATGGGTTAACAGATAAGATAACTCCTTTCATTATACCCACATATTCATCTTTAGTACCAAAATCGGTAAGTAGAGTAATTATTGATTTAGAACAATTTTTGCTGAATTTTGAATCCAAGATGTTTATAAGCGGCTTCTGAAGCCTTTCTTCCTGAAGATGTTCTGGTAATTAAACCAATTTTTAAAAGATACGGCTCAATTACATCCACAAGTGTATCTGTCTCTTCCTGTAATGTTGCGGCAATGGCCTCTATACCAACCGGACCGCCATTATAAAACTCGATTATTGTTTTCAGATAATGACGATCAAGATTCGTGAGACCTTTCTCATCAACTCCTTCCAGGGAAAGAGCCGCTTTTACAGTTTCCTTTGTAATAAAACCGTCTGCTCGAACCTGTGTATAGTCTCTAACCCGTTTAAGAAGCCTGTTTACAATCCTTGGCGTCCCCCTGGATCGCTTTGAAAGTTCTTTTGCGCCCTTTTCATCAATTTCCACATTAAGCAGCTCTGCCGAGCGTCTAACTATTTTTACAAGGTCTTCCTTATCATAAAAATCAAGGTTTCTAAATATTCCAAATCTGTCTCTTAAAGGTGCAGACAAGAGTCCTACTCGTGTGGTAGCTCCAATGATAGAAAAGCGCTTCAATTGGTATTTGTAACTTCTGGCATGAATACCCTTATCGAACACAAAGTCAACGGCAAAATCCTCCATGGCAGGGTATAAAAATTCTTCCACCACTTTTGGTGTTCGATGGATTTCGTCTATGAAAAAAATATCCTTATCTTCAAGATGTGTAAGAATTCCTATTAGATCTCCACCTTTTTCAAGTGCCGGCCCTGAAGAAACGGTAAGGTTGCTTGCCATTTCATTGGCAATGATATGTGCTAAAGTGGTTTTGCCGAGACCGGGAGGTCCATGAAAAAGAACATGATCAATGGGTTCGCTACGCTGCTTAGCTGCTTCAATTGCGATTTTAAGTGTTTCAACAACTTCAATCTGTCCGACATAGTCTGAAAATCGTTCCGGGCGTAAAGACAGGATTGTCGGTTCTTGATCATCAGGCATGCTTGATCCTGAAAGCATACCGTGCTTATCAGTAGAATATGTTATGATATCATCTGGCATTGCAAGTTCTCTTAGGTGCTGAGACCTTTGCAAAACGCCCCCTTTTGTCCAATTTCTGTGTTAGGCTAAAATTTTAATCCTCGAAATACTCAATGTATGCCTGTGGTTAAAATTTTAGCCTGCCTTGAACTTGAACAAAATTGAACATTTTTCAAAGGTCTCGTGCTTAGAAGTGCAACATCGACAAAATTTTGTCGATGTGGTGACCGGTCACCAGTGATCGGTGATCAGGTATTGGGTAATCAACCGATCACTGATCACTGATTACCGATTACTTGTTGGACATTATGTTAGTATCTTATCTGATTTTTTGCGTTTTTATGTCAAAAAACAAAAGACAAATACCAAACATTTGATATTGGGTCTTATTTGAGATTTGGATATTGTAATTTGTTATTTCCGGTTTATCCGGGTTAGGTTTTCCTATCACGATACACTTCTTCGAAAAGCTCTTCAGGTGTTGAAATAGAGCTATTACGCTTCATTGCATCCGCAATCATCCTCTTAGCGTCCATGGTCTTATGGCCCAGCTGGGCAACAAGCAAATTCAAAACCTGTTTTGAAAAATCGGTAAGTAAAACCTTCTCTTCTTGATCAATTTTATGGATCAAAGCAAATTTATCCATTTTGCCTTCAAGCGTGGCAATAATTTTTTGAGCTGTTCTTTCTCCAATACCTTTTAACTGCTTAAGCCTTCCGACATCTTTTGATTCTATGGCATTTGCTATATCACGAATAGAGATATTTAAAGCTTTAACAGCCTTAAGAGGGCCAATATCTTCAACAGAAATAAAATATTGGAAAAATTCTTTTTCTTCTTCAAGATTAAAACCGATCAATAATGGCCTAGGTTGTCGTTCAGTTTGCTGATAATAAATATAAAGAGAAATTTCATCACCAATTATCTTTGTTTTAAAAGTTTCCATTACAATTGCTGGAAGAATAACTTCATAGCCGACCTGATTAGCGAGAAGAAGTATACGATCATCTTCCTTTTTTAAAAGTTTGCCTTCTATGTAACCTATCATGTTTTCCTATTATTCAATTAAGATGGCTTCGTAAAAAGCCCATTTTCCCTGTTCCGCTATTGCAACGTACTATAAGTCCGCCTTATAACGTCATATATGCTTTAACCAGTTTTCGTAGCGATACATACCAATAATCGCTAACGCCATTGCATCAGAAGCGTGATAAGGCCTAATAGGAGAAGTCATATTTAATAAATGTCTAACTGTTTTTTCAAGCTGAATTTTACTTGCATTACCGTTTCCAGTTAAAATCTGTTTCGCTTCGCGAACAGGCACTTCGTTTATAGGCACATTATTTTGACGTCCCGCAAGCAGAATAACACCTGTAACCTTCCCTAATGTTATTCCAGACTTTGGATATTTTGACAAGGAAAATACGTCTTCGACAACCATAAGGTCGGGTTGTTCATCCCTTAAAAAAAGAATAAGTTTTGAAAAGATTTGGTCGAGGCGGCAGGGTAAAGAATTCTTTTTTGAAGTATAAATACTGCCGAAGGAATAACCATTTATCTTAAAACCCGTTCCTTTGACTATTCCAACACCTGTTGCAGATAGACCTGGATCTATGCCGATGATCTTTGGCATTTTGAATTCTTTAGATTACTTCGTTAAGTAGTTTCATTATATGATGAGACATTTAGAGTGTTTAATTTTAAAGATTCTTAACTTTTTCTTTCGCAATTTTTGTCTCTTCAGACTTTGGATATTGTTCGATTAATTCATTTAAAACAAGACGGGCATTTGCTTTTTCACCTATATTATTAAAAGCAAAACCTTGTTTTAAAAGAGAGGCCGGCACCTTGTTGCCCTTGGGGTAGTTTTCTACTACTTTCTGGTATTCTAGAATAGCTTTTTCATACCACTTTTCTCGATAATAAATTTCGCCGATCCAGTACTGTGCGTTGTCAGCACGTTCCGATTGAGGATAATTTATTAGAAATTTAATAAATTCTTCACGGGCTGTTTCAAAATTACCTTTGTCAAATGCAAGTTTTGCAGATTTGTATAATTCACTCTCTGAAAGTTTTTTTTCAACCTGTTTATCTTGCGGCACTGTTGAATCGATCTCTTCAGATGATACAAATTTTAAATACTGTTCTAATTGTGCAATTGATTTATTATTTGAATTCAAGCTGTTAGCTAACTTATTTAGCTTATTTTCTAATTTATCTAACTTACTTGCTAATTCATTTGATTTACTTGCTAATTCATTTGATTTACCAACTAATTCATTTGATTTGCTCTCTAATTCATTTGACCTGTTCTCTAAATCATTTGATCTGTTCTCTAAATCATTTGATCTGTTCTCTAATTCATTTGACTTGCCTTCTAATTGGTTTGACATACCCTCCAATAGGTTTAACCGGTTCTTTTCTTTTGTATTAATGTCTTCAAAAAATTTTATTTTTTGTTTGAGCAAATAGTCAATCTCTTCAAACTTACCATTTAATAACTGAATTTCATCTGTGAGGTCTTCCAACACAGCATGTAGTTTGGCAGATTTATTTTTAAATCTTTGTTCCTTTTCATTAAACTTCTGTTCTTTTTTTTTATCGGATTGATTTAAATCAGCAACTTGTGTTTGAATTTGGGAAAGTTCTTTTTTCAAAGTCAAATTTTGCTTTTCCAGTACTACCAATCGATTTTCAAGAGAAAAAAAATCCTGTTTAAGTGCGCAACCATATCCATATATAGTAAATAAGCCTAAAAGTATTGATACAATAAATTTCATGGAATATACTCTGCGTTAATTAAAAGTGTTATCTTTATGGGTCGAGACCTTTGCAAAATTCCTCTTTTTACGTCCAGCGTTAGAGATGAAATACTTTTCAAAGGTCTCTTTTTGAATGTATTGTGCTGAACGGGCTGTTTACCAAATATAAATTTGGGTAACAGCCCGTTAAATTCCATCCAAAAACAGGATTAAGTAATTTGACAATTTTAAAAACTCTACTCTATAACAAAATGTGCCCGCCTATTTCTTGCCCAGGCTTCTTCATCTTGAGCTGTTGCTAAAGGACGTTCTTCACCATAACTAATAGTCGTAAAACGTGACTCTAAAACGCCAAGCTCAACTAGAAAGTTTTTTGCACTTTCGGCACGTCTGTCACCCAGGGCAAGGTTGTATTCATTTGTACCTCGTTCATCACAGTGTCCCTCTACAACTACGGTAATATCAGGATTGTTAAATAGATATTTCGCTTTTAGCTTTAATATCTTTTGCGCTATTGGAAGAAGAGTAGATTTGTCATATTCAAAATAGACATTTTGTCTTATAAAAGCTTGTCTGAGTTTGAAGTCTAGATCGTCCCCTCCCGACAGAGAAGACTCTACTTCCTCAACTTCCTCTTGTATAAGCTTTTCTGCCAGGGCTGTGCTTTTGCTCTTTTTCTCTTTTTTAGAGGGTTGCACTGCCGTCTCTTCTTCCTTAATAACCTCTTGCGCCACTACTTGTGCTTGTTCCTCTTGAACAGGTGCTTCTGCAATCTTTTCCGCAGCCTTTTCTTCAGGTTCTTCCACAGCCTTTTCTTCAGGTGTTTCAACAGCCTTTTCCTCAGGTGTTTCAACAGCCGAAGATTTGGTTGTGGCAGTCTGCTGCGCACATGATACAACAAGCAGTAATCCTGGCATCACAAGTAATAGAACTAAACACATCCATATTTTTTTATTCATTTTTCCTCCTTTCAAAATCAATTGGCTCTAACTTTATTCTCACTTATATGTGAGTTTTACACGGTCGGTCTATTTTTCAAACAGCCAACATATTACCCATAATACAATAAATTGCAAATAAAATTCCAATTTAACCGATTCCTCATTAAAATAACATGGAAAGAGCTATCTTTTAGAATTAATTGTCTTTATACGACATAGCAAATATTTTGCCGGATCTTGCCGGATCTTGATTGATAAGTAAATCATTAAAAAACATAGTATTATAATAAAAATGTCGCTAAATGTCAACATTTTTGTATTATGGTTTAAATTAAAATCTCAAATCATATCTTATTCACTTATATTTTTACAACCTATTATTGCATCTTCAATTAACTTATTGAAGCCTTAAAAAGCTTCCGGCTAAACTTATCCTCTATCTGATCGGAGAGCGGAGTTCATTTTCAAGGGAGATATAAATTAGACAAAAAGGTGAGTTTTAAAAGGTCTCAAGGTCTCTTTAAACTGTATTAACATACTAATTATATTAAAAGTATGCCCGCCTTAAAAGCGGGCATAAAAAATTACTCTCAAGTAGTAGAGAAGTTGTTAAATCTCACTAAAAAATTTATATTGAACTAATTTTTGCTGAGAAATCTTTGGAGGCACCAGCCCGTAAAGTTCTGATGATAATTTTATTCGCCTTCGCCAGAATTCCGCTTTGATACCCCGCAGCTTGCTGCGGGGAGCTTCATTCCGCATTCTTAGAGACTATTCTATGACAAAATGTGCCCTCCGGTTTTTTGCCCAGGCTTCTCTATTGTGGCTAGGATCAAGAGGACGTTCTTCCCCATAGCTAACAGTCGTTAACCTTATGGGCAAAACACCATAATCAACGAGGAATCTTTTTGTACTTTCCGCACGCCTGTCTCCGAGAGCAAGATTATATTCATTTGTGCCTCGTTCATCGCAATGTCCCTCAATAACAACCGTAATATCCGGGTGACTAAAGAGGTATTCCCCCTTTTTTCTTAAAGTATCTTGTGCCATTGGCAGAAGATTGGATTTATCAAATTCAAAGTAGATATCTTCATATATAAACCGGTTTCTGGCAGCTATTTCTTCTAGTTTTGCTTCCTCATCGTCAGAAACCTCCTCAGAGTCGGTTTCTGTAATAGGTTCCCCCATCACTGATGAAGAGTCTTCCACAGGCTCTTTAGCGGCCTCTTCAGCGGCCTCTTCAGCAGCTTCAGCAGCCTCTTCAGCTGCTTCTTCAGTAGCTTCTTCAGTGACCTGACTCGCCACCTCTTGTGCTTGTTCCTCTTGAGCAGGTGCTTCCACTGCTTTTTCTTCAGCAGGTTCTTCAACTGGTTCGCCCATTACTGTAGTGTCAGTTTTAACAGTTTGCTTTGCGCATGATATAAAAAACAGCAATCCGGGGATTATAAGTAACAGAGCCAAACTTATAAATAATTTTCTTTTCATTTTTCCTCCTTTCAAAATCCGCAACCACTTATTTGTTAATTAATCTTGGTGACCAATTAGGATTTGTTTGTTCGCCCGGTAAAGTAAGCAAACGTCTCTGATCAGTTCCATAAGCTGTCATAACATAGATTCTTGAATGGCCCTCTCTTGTTGAACTGAACACAATATGACTTCCGTCGGGTGACCATGAAGGTGATTCATTGTCTCCTGTATCATGTGTCAATTGAATCAGGTCGTTATTGTCAACACGAATCACTTTAATATTGCTTTTTCCATGTTCCAAGGCTGAATATACTATCTTATCACCTTTTGACGACCATTCTGGTTGAGTATTATATTTTCCTTCAAATGTCAATCTTTTAATTTTTCCAGAATCTAAAGTCTTGATATAAATTTGCGGACTCCCGGACCTTCGTGAAACAAAAGCAATTTCTTTACCGTCGGGAGACCACGTAGGTGAAGTATCTATTCCTCTCTTATGTGTCAACCTCTTAATAATCTTTCCGGTTCCGGTCAATAAATAAATTTCCTGATCGCCTGAAAATGATAGAGTGGCTGCCAGCGCAAATTTACCCGGAACCCAAGCAGGTGTGCTATTTATTCCTTTCCTGTCGATAACAGATCCACGTTTTTTCTTTAAATGTTTTATGTAAAGATCAGCTTTGCCTCTTACATAGGAGGTGTAAGCAATCCATTTTGAATTAAATGAAAATGCCGGAAATAGGGCAATATTATTATCGTATGTTATCTGTTCGGGGTTAAATCCATCAAATTCACAAATATAAATTTCCTTGTTCCCTGAGCCAGTAGAAACAAATGCTATTTTACTATTAAAAAACCCTAAATTTCCAGTTAAATTATTAAGCACTTCACTACAAAACCGGTGTATTATTTTTCGTTGATTATTAACCTTTCCTTTGTATACTTTACCAAACAACAATTGTTCTTTAAAAGTATCGAACAACCGAAGTTCCATTTCTATGATGTCTTTATTTACCGCAAGGGTTCCGGTGATCAGAAGCTCCGCACCAATGGTGGTCCAGTTTCTAAAACTTGGATGGGTAATATTTGAATTATTTGGGTCTTGCAGGTATGCATCACGATCAAGTATTTTGAAATAGCTTGTAAATGTAAGAGCTTCATATAGTAAAACTAATGCCGTAGCTGATATCGACTCATCCATTTCATTGTCGGTCACAGTTTTAAATAAAGGGATTGCAATTGGAATTTTTCGTAAAAAAGGATTGCTGATATCGATATAATCAAATTCTGCCCATGACAGGGTCGGCACAACAACCATAATTGTTATTATAATAAAACTTATCTTTTTCATGTGGTATCCTGTCGCAAGGTTTCTTTATTTGACGCCTTCAGGCGTAAATCGTAGACCGATAGTAATATAAGGTTTAATAACACCTTTGGGATGTGGAAGAACCGGATTTGATTTAATTATTGCTTTATAAGCAGATTCATCTAAATACTTATTTCCGGATCTATCGGTAAAAAAGACATCTTTAATCTCACCGTCCGGTTTTACTTTGAAAACCAGCAATGCTTTAAGATCGGTGCTCATACCGGCCAACTGTTCTGAAAAAGCCCAATTTTTTTGAACTTGATACGCGACTTCAAGCTTATAGATTTGGATTAGATCCGATGTCTGTTTGTCATCGGTAGCATCACCAATTTCCCTGGGTATTCTGGAAGCCTGACTGGTCACATCTTTTTCAGTTTTTTTCTTTAGACGTTCAATTGTTTCTGTTTTTTTGACTTCAGATTTTTTCTTTAGATCATCAATTTCTTCTGTTTTTTCAATCTCAGTTTTTTTCTTTAGGCGTTCAATTGCTTCTGTTTTTTCGACCTTTTTTTTTAATCGCTCAAGAGTATCCGTAAGTTGATCCTGTTTTGTTTTTTCTACTTTTTTTTCAATCTGTTTTATAGCGCTTTTTACAACTTTAGAAGAATCAAATGTCTTCTTTTTAAGTGAGATTTTTACCTTTCGCTCTTTTGGGGTCACAGAAACCGCTTTTTGGGGCTTTTGATCTACTTTAACACTCTTTTTAGATGTGGTCTTTTTCCGCTTTTTTACTTTTTTATCAGATTTTATTTCAATTTGCTCGCCGGATTTCGGCATAGGACGCTGTGGTGGTAATGTAACAAGGCTAACATTTACAACAGAAGGAAAAAACTTTTTATGCTGTGTAAGACTCGGTATAATTACTAGTACTACAAAAAAAATTATATGACATATCAATGAGACAGCAAAAGTTATTATCAATAAACGGGAGTCATTTGCATTTTCTTGAAGCAAATAAGCACGGGCATATAAACTTTTCTTCATTAGCTTCTTGCTTTTTGCTTTTTATTCTTGTTGTTTTGAATAATTGGCTCTGTTACCATGCCCAGTTTCTCAACCCCGGCTCCTTTAATTTCAGACATTACATGCACTACCATGCCATAAGATATATTTTTGTCAGCTCGAAGATAAACTTCACGGTCAGCACGGCTTTCAAGAATTTTTGATAGTTTTTTCTGGAGAAAATCAAGCGCCACTTTGTAATCATTAATGTATACTTGATTATCCTTGTCTATAGTGATCAATAATTGTTCTTTTTCTGAAACAAACGGTTTGGAGGTCGCTTCCGGCAAAGAAACGTCTATGCCTTGTGTCATCATAGGCGCAGTAACCATAAATATGATCAATAAAACGAGCATTACATCAACAAATGGTGTTACATTTATATCAGACATTAGACTGTTATTGTTATTTCCAGATGTCATGCATTTTTCCTTTTTACACGCAAAATGTCACGCTCAATTATGTTCAAAAAATCTGCCGAAAAACTTTGCAATTCTGATTCGATGATTCTTATCTTGTGCGTAAAATGATTAAAAGCTATGACTGCCGGTATTGCAACAGCCAATCCGGCCGCCGTTGCAATAAGTGCCTCAGAAATTCCCGGAGCCACAACAGCAAGGCTGGCTGAGCCTTTCACCCCAATACCATGAAATGAATTCATGATGCCCCAAACGGTCCCGAACAAACCGATGAAAGGCGTTGTGTTTCCGGTTGTGGCAAGAAATGGAACCATTTTAGTTATCCTGGTTATCTCCGTATTGATAGCCCGGTTTAGGGCTCGTTTGATATTGTCTGTCCCGGTGAATATAGGATTAAAGAATGTGTTTTCATCCCCGGACGACTGATCGGATGACTGAGACGATTGAACTCCTGACTGGCTAATTTTTTTAAGTTCAACATATCCTATCCGAAATACCCTGGCAATGGGACTGTTAGCAAGCTGTTTTGCCTTTGAAAAAGCGCTGGAAAGATCCCTGCTTTTCCAAAAATAATCTGTAAAGAATATAGATTCTCTAAATGCCTTTTTAATATATCGATATTTAATTAAAATAATTGCCCATGATGTTACGGAAAAGAAAAGCAGCAACAGCAATACGAACTGAACCATAAGCCCGGCGTTACTTATCATGTGGATTACATCTATCTCTTGAGAAATCATAAAAACACTCAATTTTGTATAGTTATTGTTGATGAATTCGCAAAAAGTCGAATTCATTCCCACCTTGTGGGATTTGGTGTTTAGCCGAATAAATAATTTCCACGAAAAGCACTGTATATCAATTTAAACTCTTAAGTCTATATAAAATAGGTTATTGTGTCAAGAAATTATAGTTTGGAAATTATATTTTATTTTTAATGGTATGTATATTTCTTCTTGAGGTAATGGGATAAAATTGATATTAAAACTTTTTAATGCTACTTAATAGTAACATTATTTGGTAACGTTTAAAAGTGTTCGCAGAATTGTTTTTCCAAATAAATGGAATCCAATTAACAGGCATTACCTTTTCAGATTTTGAACGTTACCCTTATTTTACGGAGGAAAAGATGAACTGGCTTATAAATACCCTTAGAACTTCGATAGGGAAAAAGCTAATGATGGCCGTTACGGGCCTTTGCTTTTGCGGCTTTCTTATTATGCATCTAGCGGGTAACCTCACACTTTACAGTGGAAGAGACGCTTTTAATTCCTATGCTGAAAAACTTCATTCATTAGGTGTAATTATCACTATTGCGGAATTTGGACTTCTCTTTTTAGCCATTATACATATCTTAATAGGGGCAATCCTTTTTTATCAAAATCTGAAAGCAAGACCGGTTAGATATTCCATAAATAAATGGGCCGGAGGCCGTGGTATAGGATCGGCTACAATGCCATATACAGGTCTTCTTCTCCTTATCTTTGTTGTTATTCATCTTCTTAATTTTCATTTTATCGAAAAAAGCGATACTACTATTTATAAAATTGTAACCGATACATTCACAAAACCAGGATATATTGTTATGTATGTTGCAGCAATGATTGTTGTAGCAATACATATTAGTCATGGATTTTGGAGCATGTTTCAAACAATCGGGGCAAATCATCCTAAATATATGCCCTTTATTCGAGGACTAAGCATAGTATTTAGTATAGTTCTTGGGGTCTGTTTTGGTTTTATTCCGATCTATATTTCGTTTATAACATAATCCGGACAAGGCGGAAAGAATAGCCACAAAGGCACAAAGACACAAAGAATAACTGTTTATTCTAATTTCAGGACTACAGACGTGGCGTAAATTCAGATTCAACATATTTTAATGAAGAATTAACACCTTGAGGGCATATAAAAAATGAACGTCCAACATCGAACATTGAACATCGAACGTCCAATAATGATGTCGCTCCGCTCCTCAAATTATATTAAAATCGAATAAAAATCGATACGAACATCGAATTATGTATTCTATCATTTATAATAAAGACAAAGCGAAGCGCCTTCCACATTCGACGTTCGACGTTGAA
>CAZLRK010000072.1:0-16966 GCA_964561845.1 uncultured Desulfobacterales bacterium
CGGTATTTTTGAAAAAATATGCATTTTTTTTGATCCTTATATCGGAATTCAAGAATTATACAGTCTTTGTTGACAACGGAGATGGTGGTGGCGTTGAAGACAATTATATACGTGATGGAGGAGAAAAGCTCTTGATAAATAGACAGCTTTCGGCAGGTGATACGATGGCCACGAACTTTGTCAATTCCAGAACGCGATTTACCGACAGGGGACGCAGCGATGGCGGTACAGTTGTTATTACAAACTCAGCCGGTAATACGAAAGATATTACAGTCAACATCGTAGGACGAATAAGGGTGCAATAGATGATTTCAAAATATGGAGCAGATACCATGATATTAGACAAAAAAGGTTTTTCCCTTATTGAGATTATGGTGGCAATAGCCATATTTAGTGTGCTTTCAATCGCCATAATGCAAACATATACAGGTTTCACTCGATCATATACTAGTCAGGAAGTCGCAGCAGGTGTACAACAGGATCTACGCGGCGCGCTTAATATCATGGTTAAGGATATAAGGATGGCGGGGTTTGATCCGGTGGACACCGATGCTTTTGGGGTTGAAGAAGCCACAGCAACAAAAATTCGGATTACATATGACGCAGTTTCGCCAGGCCAGGTTATTCCGGATGATTGTAATGGAGTTGTAGATAATTCAAATTTTGAGCGGGTTACTTATAATTATGATGCGGGAAATAACCAGCTTCAACAGATACTTTATGAAGGAACAGGAAGTGAAAGCACGCAACCGGTCGTCAATAATGTAACTGATGTGACATTTACTTACCTAGACGAGACTAACGCGGCTGCAGCTACTCTTGCTGATATCAGAACAGTCTCTATTTCAATAACCATTGTGGAAGAGGCAGGCCGTGCCGGGCCTGTAAGCCGGACTTTAGCAACCAGGGTAAAGTGTCGCAATCTTGGCTTTTAAACAAGGAGTTTAAGACATGTGCATGAATCAACCAGCTAAGACTGACAAAAAAAATAACAACAGGGGGTATTCCATAATTGAAGTATTAATTGCCTTGAGTATTTTTTCAATAGGAATTTTGGGTATAGCCGCTTTGCAGATATCCAGCACAGGCAGTAACTCCACGGCAAGAAAAATCACGGATGCCACCTATTATGCAGAAGATAAACTGGAACAACTTATATCTTTGGCCTGGGCTGATCCCGACCTGGATCCGGCCGGCAATACGCATACAGAAGCAGCTGCAGATGGCTATACCACACAGTGGGATATTACAGATGCGGATTTAGACGCCGATGGTGATGATGATTCAAAGATTATAGATCTTACCGTGAGCCACGACACTTTTGACGACGGCACTATATCACTGCGATATATTTATCAACGGTAGAAGGAATAAGGGGAATAGTATGAAATCGAAATCATTTGCCCGACCACTTGGAAATGAAGATGGATCCGCGATTGTTCTTGCCCTCATGGTACTGGTGCTTCTTACTGTAATCGGGATAGCAGGTTCAAACAGTACCAGAACCGAAATGAAGATAGCATCAAACGATAAATTCCACAAAATAACTTTCTATGCTGCTGAAACGGCAGCCGCTTACGTAAAGGCAATGACCGAATTGTATGGCGTGGATAATATTACAGCAGGAAATCCTCATTGGTTTCCGTTTGATAATTCTGTTCCATATGTTCAGCATTTGGAGGCTGACATTTCTGAGTATACGTTAAACACATATCAGTCATTTGACGGATCTGTTGAATATACCGGTTTTACGGATCCACCACGGGGTTCAGGGTACGAGGCCGGCAAATTCAGGTCGCATATTTATATAATGACATGCAACGGATATGGCCCGCGTGATTCTACAAAACAGGTACAAGCAGGGTTTTATCGTATAGGTTTTTAATAAATGAGAAAAAGTTAGTGCCTTAGTCCTGAAATTTATGACTTATTTGACACTTTATATTTTACATGAGAACTATGCACTCTAAGTTATTGGTTATTTGTTATTTGTTAATGGGATGATGAAAATCGATCTTCAATAACCGAACTTAAACTAATAACAAATAACGATTAACGATTAACTCCGGCTTGTTCGGGTTGGGAGAAATACAATGAAAAGAAAAATAAAACATACTTATATTACCGGAATATTTTTAATTTTTTGCTTTGTCTTTGTACCATCAGGTTTTGCTGCCGACACCTGCATGTTCACGACCACAGCCGACGACATACCGCCCTTAATCGTTCTACTGCTTGATAACGGGGCCGAGATGGAACAGATCGTCTGGCACTCCAGTTATGATAACAGTGTTGATTATACGCCAACCGGAATGGCTGATCAAAGAGATCCTTGCTATCAGCCGGAGAGTGGAGATCTAGAGCTTATCAATATAACTGAAACTAAAGGAACTTTAACGCTTGACCCTATAACCCCGCTTCCTGCAAGCGCCGGATATTTAGAGCTTAGCAATATAATCCCAAAAGTAACTGACGGAACTTTAACACTTACCAATATAGTTAATACTCCCGACACGTTAACGGTTCAAACCTGGTCTGCAGGATACGGAATGTTACTATTTTGGAATGATCCTCTGTATTTAGATGGAACTTTTACAAACGGTGACCTCATAACAAGTACCAAAGGGGGTGCCGCTGAAGTGGATCATATGGACGTGTATTCAACTTACAGCGTTCTTTATTATTATGGACAAACAAGTAACTTTGTTCCATCTACTATTGATATTGATACCGTAGTCGGACCAAGCGGTAAAGCAATCATCATTGCCGCAACCGACGTTCCCTTGGTAGACGGGGAAGCCTTAGCCACTAGCGAAGCGGGCGTCGGGACAGTTAATGGCGAGCAGATTGATAATTTGGTTCATTTAAACCCAACAGGAACAACAAGCACTTTTACCGTGGATGAGTTTTTCTTTGGTAATACGTCCCTGTCTTTTAATCAAGTCGTGGCCGTAACACAAACTGCATTTCAAGATGAAATCATAACCGATGATTCAGGTGGGAGCGCCACGTTGAACGGCACGCTGGTGGACGGAAGCACGCTTAGTTATTATGACCCGACGATCAATTTTACTGTAGGCGATGTTGTAAGGGGTGAGACATCCGGAGCTTACGGAACAATTTCCAGCATAGTCCCACCAGAAACAAAGTTATTTGAAGCTGGTGAAACCATAACCGGCACCACCAGCGGCGCATCCGCAACGGTGATTGGCACGCTGGTGGATGGATACAAGCTTAATTTCGGCAGCCTGGATCCAGCAGACGCATTTAGTGAAAACGAGACTGTAACAGGTCAAACATCCGGAGCTACCGCTACAATTAACACTGGCGGAATATACCGGGATGCCCCAACTTACTTCCTGGACAATGAAATCATAACAAGCGCCAGCGGATCCGCCACGGTAAATGGCGTACTGTATGGA
This sequence comes from uncultured Desulfobacterales bacterium, assembly GCA_964561845.1. GTDB lineage: Bacteria > Desulfobacterota > Desulfobacteria > Desulfobacterales > JAUVVS01 > JAUVVS01. The sequence goes on from CAZLRK010000072.1 coordinate 3,423, forward strand.
GCGTCTGAAGACTTGCTTGATTATGATGCTCTGACGAGCGATTTTGCTTTAGGCGAGGTTGTAACAGGTGCAACCTCCGAGGCTTATGCAACAATAACTGGTATACAGGAAATTTCATTTCTGGAGGGTGAAACCATAACCGGCAGTACCAGCGGATCCGCCACAGTGAGTGGCACACTAATCGGAAGCTGGCTTTATTATAATAGCCTGACCAACGCTTTTACTGGAGGCGATATTGTAACAGGCGCAACATCAGAAGCTTACGGAACAATAGACAATATATCATATGAGCCCAATGGATTTTTTAACGAAAACGGTTATGCCATTCAAAAGTCAGGAGGTAAGAATTATCTTTATCCGATTCTGGACGATCTCACACTTGATACTGCCAACGATCTTAAGGCAGACAGTGGTAACACATGGATCATAAACGGAAAGACTGTAAGCTTACCAGCAACGCCTTCTACTACTAAGGTCGATGGAATCATAGATAAAGCAGAGATTTTTAGGTATTCCGCAAATTACCTGAACTGGATATTTTACAGTGGTCTATATGTAGGAAACGGCAGCGATCTGCCTGACAAAAGCCGTTTTTATTATGCAAAAAAGGCCATATTTAGCGTGGCAAGACTCACTGCAAATAAAGCAGATTTTGGTATTTATAATTTTACTGCAACTACAAGCGGCGCATCCAGGGTTCAGCCCCTTGGGCTTGTCGTTAGCACTCCCCTTGCAGCCAATCCTGCGAACAACACCCTTGATACAAATTTTGTTAATAATATCAATAATATGGGGACTGTCAACTATTCTCCGCTGGCCGAGGGGTTGGCAAGTGTCGGCGGATATTATGCATCCAGCGCTTCAGGAGTAGTGGGTCAATATTGCCAGAAACTTTTTACACTTGTTATTTCGCCAGGTGTCTCCTCTGAAGACCAGGCTATTGGATCATCATCTCAGCCTACTGTTTTTGCCGACTATGACGGGGATGGCGGGGGTACTGGAATTGATCCAGGCACCGTAACAATTTCGTCAATAGATTATACCGTTCCTTTAAATCAAAACGGTTCCACCTATCTTGACGACGTTGCATATTATTTATACACAAACGACATCCCGCAATACGCCGCAGCGGACGGAAAACAAATAGTCGCGACGTATACAATAGGGTTTATGGGTAATGATGCAAGCAACGCTTTTTTAAAAAACACTTCCAATCTCGGAAATGGAATTTCTGACCCCAACGACCCGGAATACGGAACCTTCCACTTTGAGGCGGAAGATCCCGATGAACTCTCAAGTGAACTGTTGGATGCCATCAGCAACATCATTTCAGAAACTTCAACCTTTACCGCACCGGTTGTTCCTGTAACAAGAACTACAAGCGGCGATTATATTTATATGGCATTCTTTAAGCCGCAGAAAACAGGTAATTTTTGGCAAGGAAATGTAACAAAATTCGGGATCGCATTGGATGCAAACGGACAAATTCAAATATTCGATAAGGATAACAACCTGGCTACTTGGCCAAACGGGGCAATTAAAGACGGCGCCATACCATACTGGACGACACTAGACTGGGCAACTCCCGGAAAGACCAATTATATGGATAATCAGGTAAGGACTATTTATGCCGGTAATATTGCTACTGAATTTACAGTAGCCAATATGACGGCCGCGATGCTTGGAAGTCCTTCCAGTGTCACTGTTAATGGCACGCCTGTCACGGGTGTTGAGAAGGTAGTTAATTATATCCGTGGCGCCGATGTATTGGATGAGGATGGTGATCTCGATACAACGGAAAACAGATCATTTATTACGGGAGACATCCTTCACAGCGAACCGGCGGTTATTGAGTACGACAATGCCATTTCAACAGACACTTTTGTATTTTATGGATCAAATGATGGCATGCTTCATGCTGTTAGGGATTCTGATGGAAAAGAGTTATGGGCATTTATTCCCTCCGATCTGCTTCCCAAATTAAAGGATATATTAGAAGGCGCCGAACATCAGTATTTTGTCGATGGCACCCCCAAGGTTTCTATTACGGGCGGTGATGGAGACGGGGTCGTAGAAGCCGGCGAAACGGCGATCCTTGTATGTGGCGAAAGAAGGGGCGGGGCATATTACTTTGCTCTTGATATAACAAATCCGTTGTTACCGAACTATCTATGGAATATGTGTAATTCAGGCTGCACCATCGATGTGGGTGGTGAGCTTGGTGATACCTGGTCTGACCCTGTGTTCGGGGTTGTGAACAATGGAGGAAATAACGAAAATGCACTTATTGTAGGCGGTGGGTACAGTTCTACCAACGCCAAAGGAAGAGCCGTTATTATTTACTCCATGGATTCAGGTGCTGTTGTAAAATGGGATAACTCTACTACCACAGGCATGAATTACAGCATTCCTAGCACAGTTAAAGCAGTTGATGTAGATAATAATGGTGTTATAGATAAAATATATGTGGGAGACCTCGGCGGTCAGGTGTGGAGGTTTGGTAATTTTTCTGATGCCGGTGGGCCTATGCCTTTTCCCAATACTAATGAAGATATTACAACCTGGAATGCCCAGGTTTTATTCGATGCAACAAATGTTAGAAAAATACACTATCCGCCTGCATTTACTATGGAAAAAGGATTTGACATGGTATTTTTTGGAACAGGGGATAGGGACGACGCATGCAATCAGGCCACAAGCGACAGAATTTATGCCGTAGTAGATGATCACTCCGTAACTACATCAAATCCTACAATGGTGGAAGCAGATCTTGTTGATGTAACTGATCCTCTTGCCGCACTGCCCACTTTGCCGTCAGATAATGGTTTTTTCCTTGCTTTGAATACAGGTGAAAAAATTCTGGCAGAACCTATAGTCTTTTATAAAGTACTGTATGCGACCACCTTTACACCGCATGATCCGTCATCAGCATCATATGACCCATGTATGCCTGGAGGTGTTGGGACACTTTATGCACTGAAATACTTGACAGGCGAAGGGGTTGTTGATTTTACCGGTGATACCGTAGCAGATCGAAGTACGACAATTGGAGGTGGAATTCCTTCCAAGCCGGTTATGGTAATTCCACCTGAAGGAGCACCAAGAATCTTTATTTCAGTGGGAAGCACGGAAGCTGATGCGGCAGATCTGGTATCCGAGGAATTTGGTGCAGGAACCCTGACAATCGACCCGGATCTACCGACTAACAACTTCTTTTATTTATGGTGGATAGAACCATAAGCAGCACTTGCTTAAGGCGAACAACTCTTTTTCCGGATGGAACGATATAGCCCGCGGAATCTCTGCGGGCTATACTTTATTCAATTCTACGATCTCCCCTTTTGTAAAAATAGGGTCGAGGGCATAAGCGCTAACTTAAACAAAAAGACATTAACTATTCACAATTAGCAATTGATTATTAATTATTAACTAATTCAGGTATTTTAAATGTCCAATGACATAAAAAATCCATTTTCAATCAAAAACGTCTGCCGGATTCTTCTAAAAAACGGCCTGATTTCTCATACACAGGAAAAAGAGATCCTTGAGAAAAAGGAGAATTTTAAAAAAAGGCTTGAAAAGATTCGGGCTCTCAAACATGCCAATGCACCTTCCGGAACACGGATTATCAATTCCATAACGACAATCGATGTTATAGTTTCCCAAAACCTGGACAGGGCGGATGATTCCACCAAAATATTGGATGAAGAAGTTATTTTTCAGGCCCTCGCAAAAGAGTGGGGAATGCCATACAAGAAGATTAATCCCTTGAAGTTGAACCTCAACCTGGTGACCACAACCATCCCCCGCTCCTTTGCCATGAAGCATCTTATTCTTCCCATTGCCATTAAGGATGGGTTTTTAACCGTGGCGACATCAAATCCCTTTAATGCTGAAGCCATGGAAGATGTCGGCCGGGCAAGCAATCTGGAAGTTAAAACCGTTGTCAGTTCCAAAACCGACATCATTAAGCTCATCGACGAATTCTTTGGTTTTAAACGCTCCATTGTCGCCGCAGAACACCAGTTTGGCGCTCCCTCTGTAGACTTGGGCAATCTGGAACAGTTTGTTCGCTTAAAGTCAGCGGATGAACTTCCTTCCAATGACCTGCATGTTGTGAATGCGGTTAACCACTTGTTAAACTACGCATTTGACCAGAGGGCAAGTGATATCCATATTGAACCCAAAAGAGATATAAGCCTGGTGAGGATGCGAATCGATGGCGTCCTGCATACAATATATGAGCTTCCTAAAAATGTTCATTCCGCCATTGTGAGCAGGATAAAGAACCTTTCCCGATTGGATATGGCTGAAAAGAGAAGACCACAGGACGGGTTAAGACCGATAAAGGAGGTGTGGAAGTAGAAATGCGTGTTTCCACAATTCCGGTTGCCTTTGGAGAGAAAATAGTAATGAGGATTATGGATCCCGATATACTTTTTCAGGATCTTGGAAAACTTGGTTTTACCTCTACCGATTTAATCAGTTATAACCAAATAATTAACATGCCACATGGAATAGTACTGGTCTGTGGTCCAACCGGCAGCGGAAAATCGACCACTTTATATTCAACTCTCCGGAGTCGCTCCACACCTGAAATCAATATTACGACAATTGAAGATCCCATCGAGATGGTGAATGAAGATTTCAATCAGATAGCAGTTCAACGAGCGATAGGGATCACTTTTGGAACTATCTTGAGGAATATTTTGAGACAGGACCCGGACATTATCATGATTGGTGAGACAAGAGATCTTGAAACGGCTGAAAATGCCGTTCAGGCGGCATTAACCGGACATCTGGTTTTTTCTACATTACACACAAATGACTCACTTTCCTCAATCACGCGACTCCTGGACCTTGGTGTGCCTCATTTTTTAATTCAGGCCAGTCTGGTCGGGATTTTGGCCCAGCGCCTGGTAAGGAAGATTTGCAGCTACTGCAAAGAATCATTTGAGATAGAAACATCAGAATTAAAAGCCATGGGTCTGAATTTGGATAAAAAGGGCATAATAAAACTGTATAGAGGGCACGGATGCCAACGGTGTCGTGGCACCGGTTATCACGGCAGATGCGGAATCTTTGAAGTAGTTCCTTATTCGGAATCAATTAAAAAGTTGACAATACCAGAGGCTGATCTGGAAGCTATAAAAACTCAGGCTAAAAAAGAGGGAATGGTCAATCTCCGGGAAAACGCCGTCAAGAAACTGTTACATGGGATGACTACCTACCAGGAGGTTTTAAGGGTTACCTGGGGGCAGTCGTAGTTTGTTGTTATTAGGTCCTTAGCAACTTTCTGAACCGCAGAATATCGAACAAGGAATATTGAATGTCGAAGTGAATACTTCATGATTCTGCGGTTCCTTGTTCGACATTCGATATTCAAAATTTTTAGGAAGTTAACAGTCAGTTAGAACCACATCCAAAATACCTCCTGTGTCAAGTGTGTATAAAGCTCAGTTCGTAAAGGGGGGAGATTTTTAGGGCTTTCGTTTAGACATTAACTAACCGATATTAACTCAAATAACAAATAACGATTAACTCTTGCTCTTTCGGCTTATCTGGGAGTTCGAATTGGTGTGCCCGGGTGGACGCTTCTTTTAGTTTTGGTTATAAAGACTGTTGAAGTATTCAATTCGGTATGAAGAACAAGAAGGGTCCCGAAATCAATAGGGGTAGTAATGGGGACTTCTTTTTTGCTCCCTGAACTGCTCTGTATTATTTCCTGATAATATATACTATAAAACTGTCCGGATTTTACGCCATCCTTATTCCCCTTATCAATAAAAGCAATGGTGATATCCCCGATGAGAGTTCCATGTTCTTCGGATGCAATAATTTTGCCATCAAGCCCTTCTTTGCTTTCAGATAAAGCTATTTTTGGTGAACGCTTGTTATAAGGCATCAGATAATCATTTACATGAATAGCACGGAAGGATTGAATAACTTTGGCCAGTGCAAAACCTGGTTCTCTTTTTATAACTTCAACTATACCTGTCAGATAGTACTGTAATCCTAAAACCGCGTTTAACTTTTTATCCGTTGTCGGGTTTAAAGTCCTATAAACTGTATATCGACTTCCGGGATCGAGATGGTGGTCCTCGGCGACTTGTTTGATATAAACAAAATCACCTTCGCTTATCAGCCATTTATCGTCTTTTACCTTAAAAATTATACCACTCGGGGTGACAGGTTCTTTCCTTATGAACCCGATATTATCCATTGAAGGATAGAAATAATATGGTGCTTCTTCTTCTATTTTCACTATAGCTTTTACCGGTATAGCTTCTTCCTTTTCCTCTTCAACAATCTTTTGTTTTTGGATGATACGCTTCATTCCCTCCCGGTGATAAAGAAGTATTCTCTCACCCGGTTCAATCCGGTGGGGATTGGGGATTTGTTTGTTTTCTTTCCACAATTCAGGCCACATCCAGGCTGAATCAAAGAATCGTTCAGAAATATCCCAGAGGGTATCTCCCTTTTTAACGGTATAATAAAGGCCTGCCTCTTGTTTGATGCTATCTTCGTTTTCTTCAGCCGCAGTGCTTAAAGGCAAAATAAAAATCATTACACTAAATAAAAGAAAGGATGTGATCAGATGGATTATCTTTTTGTTATTCATAAAATGCCCCGACTGTTTACTGTATTGTTAAGATAAGGTAACATTTTAGCCTTATGAAAGCAATTACATTAGCAAGCTTTAAAGGTTGTTAAATTTTGAATCGGGTAACTGTCTGAGTGTATTAGTGAGAGTTAAGAAAAAACAGGGATTGAATTGGTGTGTTTCAAAGGCTAATCGGCATTTATTGCTTACTTGCTTTATTAATACGACATGCACTGTTCTTTCTTTACTCTCTCTTATACGCGAGTTTTACACGGTTTAAAATTTAATTACCTTTGAAGCTGCATTGTTTTCAAACAGCTAAAATATTACAAGATAAGAATTATTTTGTTCTTTGTTTATAATCCTTTCTTTAACCATTTGTCAAGCATTTCAATAATTAAATAAAAAAGCCCTCCTGCTGATTATGCAAGAGGGCTTTTTATTTGAATCAAATATTAAGGGCTTTTTTTACATCATTCCGCCCATTCCGCCCATTCCGCCCATTCCGCCGCCCATTCCTGGAGCGCCGCCCGGCATAGGTTCTTGTTTATCTTCAGGTTTTTCAGCAATCATGGCTTCTGTGGTTAGCATCAATGAAGCAACGCTTCCTGCATTTTGCAGCGCGTAGCGAACCACCTTAGTCGGATCGATGACACCTGCTTTAATCAAGTCTTCATATGTATTGGTTTCTGCGTTGTAACCATATGGGCCTTGATTATTCTTTACTTTATCGATTACAACGGAGCCTTCAGAGCCCGCGTTGTTGGCAATCTGGCGGAGAGGTTCTTCTATGGCACGTATAACGACCTTAACGCCAAGTTTCTGTTCGGCTTTGATTTTAATCTTTTCCAGTGCACCAATGCATCGAACGAGTGCAACACCTCCGCCTGGCACGACACCTTCTTCAACGGCCGCCCTGGTGGCATTCAAAGCATCTTCCACACGGGCTTTCTTCTCTTTCATTTCGGTCTCAGTGGCAGCGCCCACGTTAATGACAGCGACTCCTCCGATCAGCTTGGCCAAACGTTCCTGAAGTTTTTCACGATCGTAATCGGATGTTGTCTCATCAATCTGTGCGCGGATCTGTTTTACACGTCCTTCCAGTGAGCTGCGTGTACCGGCGCCGTCGACTACAGTGGTATTGTCCTTGTCGATGGTAATCCGTTTGGCTTTGCCAAGATCAGAAATTGTAAGATTCTCCAGTTTGATCCCGAGATCCTCGGAAACAACCTGACCGCCTGTTAAGATTGCGATATCTTCCAGCATGGCTTTTCTTCTATCGCCAAAGCCGGGGGCCTTGACAGCAGCCACCTGCAGTGTTCCTCTTAACTTATTCACCACTAGTGTTGCGAGCGCTTCGCCTTCCACATCTTCGGCAATGATCATAAGAGGTTTGCCCATTTTGGCAACCTGCTCAAGAACGGGAAGAAGATCCTTCATGTTGCTGATCTTCTTTTCGTTGATGAGAATATAAGGATCTTCCAGAGAAGAAACCATCTTTTCCGCATCAGTCACAAAGTAAGGAGAAAGGTATCCGCGATCAAACTGCATACCTTCTACAACCTCAAGGCTGGTTTCCATGCTTTTAGCTTCTTCAACGGTAATTACTCCCTCTTTGCCAACCTTGTTCATTGCCTCGGCAATGATATTGCCTATGGTTTCATCGTTGTTTGCAGAGATGGTCCCTACCTGGGCGATTTCGCGCTGATCCTTGGTGGGTTTGCTGATATTATGAAGTTCTCTTACAGTAACTTCAATTGCTTTGTCTATACCGCGTTTAATAGCCATGGGATTGTTCCCTGCTGCAACAAGCTTCTGCCCTTCTTCATAAATACTCTTTGCAAGTATGGTAGCTGTTGTTGTGCCGTCACCAGCCATATCACTTGTCTTGCTGGCAACCTCTTTTACCATTTGGGCGCCCATGTTTTCAAACTTGTCTTCAAGTTCGATTTCTTTGGCGACGGTTACGCCGTCTTTAGTAACAGTGGGAGAACCCCAGGATTTATCAAGAACAACGTTTCTACCTTTTGGCCCCAGTGTAACAACGACTGCATTAGCAAGCGTTTTTATCCCGTTAAGCATAGCTTCACGGGCTTTTAAATCATATTTAATTATTTTACTAGCCATTTGATCATCCTCCGTTATTAAACATTAGTTATTCGATTACACAAAGAACATCGTCTTCGCGCATGATTAGATATTCCGTGCCTTCAACTTTTACATCCGATCCGGAATACTTTCCGAAAAGTATCCGATCCCCTTTTTTAATTTCAAGAGGAATTCTCTTGCCGTCATCGCCCACCTTGCCATTTCCAACAGAAACAACTTTTCCTTCTCCTGGTTTTTCTTTGGCTGTGTCCGGGATAATGATCCCACCTTTGGTTTTTTCTTCTTCCTCAACACGTTTTACTAAAATTCGATCTTGTAATGGTCTAAGTTTCATTGTTCAAATTCTCCTTTCCTTTTAGATATATTATAATGAGTTCCTAACATATTAATTAAAATCCTTGGTTTTTGGTCGAATATGTGCGTTGTAAAAAACTATAATCACACATTTTTATTTGTAAAGAGTGCTCTGAAAAATAGTTCAATTTTTTTGCAACTAAACAATGACGGGAATCCGAAAAGAAGGCATGATTCTCAATACATCAGGGTTGATGAATTCGCAAAAAGTCAATATTGGGATGGCAAATTTATAGCAGGCGCAAACAGGTTCAGAGTTCATCCTGTTAAAATCCTATTTAACAGAATAAACCGTAAACTCGTATCTTGAACCTCTGAACCGTTAATATTTATGGGGTCTTATTGGCTGATTTTGCCGATTTGCCGGGATTTGGTGTTGAATTATCTCCGGATTTTTCCGAGGAAGATGATTTATTCTTTTTATTTGAAGATGTGGATGAGTTTTTGGACTTGTTTGCATAGTCTGTTACATACCAGCCTGTTCCTTTCAAATGGAAACTACTCTGAGAAATAAGCTTATGAAGTTTTCCTGAACAACTCCCACATTTTTTTATAGGTTTGTCTGAGAACTTTTGCATTGCTTCTGTAATTTCACCACATTTTGTACACTCATATTCATATATAGGCATTTTAATAAACCTCCTGCTTATAATCGAATTCAACTTAATATAATATTTTTTATTTTCATGTCAAGAGAAAATATACAATTTATGTATCCCTCATTTCATCTAAAGGATTCCGCCATTTATCATAAAATTTCAGAACATCTGAAAGTCCGGAAATTCTAACGGTTTTTAGTATTTCATGAGTATTTTTATGAACACGTGTTTCTTCTATCATTTTTTCTTTAGGCGAGGCATCAAAATTTTGAAGAAACTTGCTGAATCTTACAATATGAATCAATTCATGAGTTACAATGTAGAGTGTAAAAGGAAAAAGTTTGATATCGGGAGATTGTTTTACTACCGAAAGAATAGAATAGTCCTGAAGACAGATCTTATAAAAATCAAAGGTTGAAGATCCAAGGGATGTATCTTTTCGTTGACCCTCATAGCGTATAATTTGAGCAAAAGGGCCGTGAACTATTTCATCAGGAAGGAGATCACATAGAGTTTTAACATCGTACCTATGGTGAAGCCACTGGGTTGCCGACAACTTGTAAAAATTGCTTACAAGTTCTTCAGCCATTGCAACAGAATTAGTAACTGTTTTGATCTGATTACGATTAAATTTTTCCAGATTTTCCATTTGATTGAATTTTATAGATTCATAAAAAAAAATCAAGACAAATCATAACCGTTCGCCGTTCAGAGGTTCGGGGTTCAGGGTTTACGATTTTTTTATATTTTTGCTTTTAATCCACAGATTTCGCAGATTACACGGATTGCTGCGATAGAGCAGATAAAATACTTACTTTGATACCCATGGCTTACCGCGGGGTAGTTCATTCTCAGTACAAGCTCGCTCGGCTAATTGCTTTTAATTAAACCTCGGGTTTTGCCCGATCGATCCTAAAAGGTTTTACCGTTCCGGCGAGAATAAATATACTCAATAGCGGCAGAATAAAGCATTTTTTGAACGTCCAACATCGAACATCGAATGATGAAATCGCTTCGCTCCGCCAGTTTATAGTTTATAAAAATAGGCAGAATACCTTATTCAAAATTCGATGTTGGACGTTGGATGTTCGATGTTCATATTTTCTGGATTCCGGCTTTCGCGGGAATGACAGGGAAATCAAAGCAAGGCTTTTTGAATCTGAATTCTTTGCAATATAAAAAAAAGTGTGGACAAAAAGAAAATATAATGTTTATACTAATTTTTTCACAAAATAATTAAGGGTAGGAGGTGATAAATTGGGTAGTGTTGTTAAAAAAAGAAGGAAAAAAATGAGAAAGCATAAACACAAAAAGCTTTTGGCACGTACGCGTCATCAGAGAAGAAAAGGTAAATAAGTACCTTATACTAAATAACAAATACTTAATGAATCCGACTTTTTTTGAATTCATTAATTGTTGTTGTCTCCAGCTTCAATGGACCAAAAAAAGCACCGAGCCGTTGAAAGATTCGGTGCTTTTTTTTGTACTAACCCGCTTTTTTCACAAGTTTGATTTGTTCATTTGCAAGACATTAAGATAAATTCTTCATGAGAAATGCGGGCTAAGGTTTTTTGGAATACCCTTTAAGGTATTTTAAAAATTCCGAGTCTGTTGAAAGAATAAGAGTACTCTTATCATCAAGTGCCGAAGTGTAAAGTTCAAGGGTCTTTGTAAATGAATAAAATTCCGGATCTACGCCAAAGGCATCGGCAAATATTTTAGTTGCCTTTGCATCAGCCTTTCCCTTGACCTCCTGGGCTATTTTGTATGCTTCCGAGGTTATCTGCTTTAAATCCCGCTCTTTTTCGCCGAATATCTTGCGGGCTTCACCTTTCCCCTCGGAGCGGAATTTTTCTGCAATCTGTCTTCGTTCGGCAATCATACGCTTATATACGGAGTTTCTAACCTCTTCCACGTAATTGATGCGCTTGACCTTCACGTCAACCAGCTTAATGCCGAACTTGGCCAGTTTGGGCTGAGCCTGCTTCAATATCCCCTGGGTTATTATCTCTCTACCGACTTTAATAGCGTATGTTACATCTTGCTTCCTGTTATCATCTATGCCGATTTCAAACGTATCCATTTGTCGGCTACTGTTGCGAACAGCTTCAATAAGGCTGTGAGAAGTAATAAAATTTCTTACAGCCGGATCTATAATATCATTAAGCTTTCCCACAGCAGCGAACCTGTTATTGACCGTTTGAAAGAACAGAACCGGATCAATAATCTTCCATCTGGCGAATGTGTCCACCCATATAAATGTTTTATCAAGTGTTGGAATCTGTCCCGGATCACCGTCCCACTCGAGAAGATTTTTATGAAAGTAATTGGCTTTTTGGATAAAGGGAATTTTAAACTTAAGACCGGGTTCCTTCTTCGGCTTTCCAACAATTCTTCCAAATTGAGTAATAACCACCTGTTCTGTTTCATTAATAGTATAAGCTGCATTATAAATAAGAATAAGTGCGGCTACCGCAATGATTATGATAAAACCTTTAGATTTCATTTTTCTATACCTATTTGTTTTCCAATATTAAGCAGAGGAAGAAAATTTTTCTGATCTGCATCTATAATATATTTGGGACCCAGTTTCGGGATAAGATCTTTCAGCGTTTCAAGGTAAAGCCTTCTTTTGGTTACATCCTTAGCCTTGGCGTACTCCGTGTAAAGTGCCATAAATCTTGTGGAATCACCCTTGGCACGATTGACCCTGTCGAGGGCATATCCCTCTGCAGCCTTGACAACTCTTTCCGCCTCGCCTTTTGCTGCAGGAATCGCTTTGTTATAATCTTCTTTAGCTTGATAAATCATTTGTTCCTTTTCCTGGGTTGCCTGGTTTACCTCATTAAACGATGGTTGCACAGGCACGGGAACATTAGTTTTCTTCATTTCTATGGTGACAATATGGATACCGGATTGTCCGTGATCTAGCTCCTTTTGCAGGACCTGTTTGGCCTCAATAGCTATTTCATCCCGTTTGCTGATTACCTCATTTATGCTTCTATCACCCACCACCAGCCTCATGGCTGCTTCGGACATGTCGACGAGTAGTCGACGGACGTCTCTTACCTTGAAAAGATAATTAAAAGGATCTTTTACCCTGTACTGAACGATCCATGGAACCAGGGCTACGTTCAGATCTCCGGTGAGCATCAGTGAAACATTTACATTTTGCCCGGAAGATGGATAACGAGATATCGAAGAATTTCTTGAAGAGCTGAAACCGAACTCTTCGGTTGAGATATGTTTGACATTGACCTTTGTAACCTTTTCTATACCGATAGGCAGCTTGAAGTTTAATCCCGGCGGTGTGGTGCGTACGTATTTACCAAACCGCTGGACAACACCAACTTCATCCTGTTTAACGGTATAAAAAGTCGAAAGACCAAGTAAAATAGCTATTATTATAAGAATAACAATCGGCCCCCCCGGCAATTTGAACTTTTTTATTTGTTTTAAAACTTCATCCATCTGGGGAGGTTGTGCACTCTTATAGTCCTGTTGTCCCTTAAGTTTTTCCCAATCCCAAGCCATAATAATATCCTGTAATTTTAATAACGTTATAGTCAATATTAATACTTAAAAAACCTATTATCTAAATTACATTCTTTCAAGTCAAGCAAAAAGCGAACAATTTTTAATATTTTAGCCACCAGGGCACAAAGGCACAAAGAGAGAATAAATATAAAAAATTTATCCCATATCTGGGAAACAAAAAAACTTAGCGAAAAAAATAAATTATTCTATAATCTTGGTGTCTTAGCCTGACCCGTAGCTCCGGAAGATGGTACTGGGGTATCTTTGTGGCCTCCAGCCCTTATGCCCTACGCCCCGCCTATGAGAAAGTAAGTCAAGAAAAAACACTCCTCCATTAGCAA
>CAZLRK010000073.1:0-16958 GCA_964561845.1 uncultured Desulfobacterales bacterium
AATTTACTAATCAATTATTGCGTATGAGTCCCTGAACGCTTATAGACTCTATGTTGGAGAATAAGGTTGCGGATAAAATTCATAATATTGTGGTTGTGTGTCACTACGTGCCTATTGGTAACAGCAGAGAATGTGTTATCCCATGGTGTGCGCGGTAGAATCAGTTCGGGAAAAGGAATGCTTGTTCAAATCGAGTATGATGATGGCGAACCCATGAGTTATTCGAGTATTGAGATATTTGATTCAGAAAAAAAACTTCCCTTTCAATCAGGAAGAACCGATAGAAATGGCCGGTTCCTTTTCTATCCGGATAAGATGGGAGATTGGAAAGTCGTCGTTAACGATGGACTTGGGCATCGCATTGCATTAACGGCAAACTGTAGCAAGGCCTTCAATCTCAAAAAAACAGATGAACCAGAGACCAGGAGCAATAGTTTCCTTTTACGATCCGAAAGGGCTTTAATGGGTATCTCTATTATCTTGGGCCTTTGCGGGATTCTATTCTGGTGGAGAGGGAAGAAAATATATAGAAGGATCAATCAAGAGCATGACCAGCTACAGAAATTGCCCGAAGAGGAATGAAAAGAAGATCTCCCGCCAATCCATTTTTCGCTATCTGACTCAAATTCTTTTACCTGGCATACCGCCACAAACCGGTGTGCCCTTTGTCAGCTGCTACATTAATAGCTGAATTCGGTCTTTTCAAGATCCGGCTTATTTTTAACCTTTTGCCATGACTGGGCTTCTAAAAGAGCGATCAATCCTTTCATCTTCATTTTGACCAAATTCTGAGCCCCCTTTTCTTTTTAATTTGCAATATAAGATCTAAACCTATATTATAATATCTCAAGTTTCGCACCCAATATTTGCAGAAAACAGAGATCAATCTAGTGCTTAGCCCATATTTTGAAGGAGGAAATGTGAGCTAAAATTCACTTTAAATGACATCTATAAATCGTATTTAGCAGTTAACCCGCATAGTTGTATGGGTGCGAAGTTTGAGGTGATATTTAATATGAAGATAGAATATCAAACAATCGGCCTTATTCATAGCCCTTTCAAGGATATCAAAAAGATGCCTATTCAGCCAGTCGGGGCGTTTGGAATCAAAGGCACTGTCGAAGTTTTTCCGGCATTTAACGAAGGGTTGAAAGATGTGAAGGGTTTTTCTCATATTTTTCTTTTGTACCATTTTCATCGAATTAAAGAATTTGCATTGGTGGTTACACCTTTTTTAGATTCACAACCTCGTGGAGTTTTTGCAACCCGAGCGCCCAAAAGGCCTAACCCCATCGGATTATCCATTGTCAAGCTGGATGGCATTGAGGATAACATACTTCATGTTGAGAATGTGGATATTCTTGATGGAACACCTTTGCTTGACATCAAACCTTATGTTCCTGAGTTTGACAACCATCCGGCAAATCGTGTAGGCTGGCTTGAAAAGGCAAAGGAACGTGTTAAAAATCAGAAATCAAATGGGCGGTTTTAGGGATTGCCGCTTTCACAGTCTAATCGAATTAGGCAAAAAAAGGCCCGGTAAAATGAATAGCTTATGAAGACTATACTAAAGGACACAAAAAAAAAGATTAACAAGCGAGTGCCTTCAAGCTCGACAGAAATCATCCTTGAAAGCATCTCCGACGGTGTATTCACCGTTGACAGCAACTGGCAAATCACATCTTTCAACCGTGCTGCGGAGGATATCACCGGTATTTCCAGGAAAGAGGCTATTGGCAGACGCTGCTCGGAGGTCTTCCGCGCAAGCATGTGCGAGGTTGATTGTGCACTACGCCGCACTATGGAGACAGGCACTCCCATTATCAACAGATCGGCATTCATTGTTGATGCTAAAGGTCGGCGCATTCCCATCAGTGTCTCAACAGCGCTACTGCGGGACACGACTCGCAAAGTCGTAGGTGGTGTGGAAACCTTTCGTGATCTTAGTCTGGTTGAAGAGTTGCGAAAGGAACTTGAAGGTCGTTTCCAAATGGGTGATCTGATCAGCCGGAGCGCTTCCATGCACCGGATATTTGATATTCTCCCCCAGGTGGCTGTCAGCAACAGCACCGTTCGCATCCAGGGTGAAACTGGAACCGGTAAGGAACTGCTGGCAAAAGCTATTCACAATTTAAGCCCCAGAAAAAACAAACCATTTGTTGCCGTCAATTGCAGTGCGTTTCCGAGCAGTCTGATTGAATCGGAGCTGTTCGGCTACAAAGCCGGTGCTTTCACCGGTGCAGGAAAAGACAAGCCCGGGCGATTCGCCCTTGCTGATGGCGGAACGCTCTTCTTAGACGAAATCGGAGAAATAAAACCGGAATTGCAGGTCAAACTCCTAAGGGTTTTACAGGAGAAGACCTTTGAACCTCTTGGTGGAACTAAATCCGTCAGTGTCGATGTTCGGGTGATCACAGCCACAAATAGAGATCTCGCCGCACATGTAAAAAATGGCGCCTTTCGGGATGACCTCTATTACCGTATCAATGTTATAAGAATCGATTTACCGCCCTTAAGAAATCGAAAGGAAGACATCCCCCTGCTGGTTGAACATTTCGTGGCACGACTCAACCGTCTGCAGGACAAATCCATCCCTGGCGTCAGTCAGGAGGTATTGGCGTTCCTGATGGCTCACGATTACCCCGGCAACATTCGTGAACTGGAAAACATCCTGGAACACGCCTTTGTCCTCTGCGTTAAAGGCCAAATCGAAAGTCACCATCTGCCTGCAGATTTTATTATACGGGTCCCACAGCTTAAAAGTCCGGATGATATAAAGTCCGCTGCCAGGGCCATGGAAGCGCAGACCATACTGAAAGCGCTCAAACGCAACCAAAACAATCGCCTTACAACCGCACAAGAACTTGGCATACACAAAAGCACTCTCTTCCGAAAAATGAAATCCTTAGGCATCTCTCTCCCGAAACAAGACGGCCGCTCCCGACTAAGGAATAAATAGAGTCGCTTTGTTGCACCTCTATATTTACGATAGAGTCGCATTGCTGCACCCCTCAAGAACACCATCACTCTCCATAAATAATCATAACTAGATGATATTTCATTTATTTATTCTAATACCCATATAAATTTCATTGTGGCACGATCTGTGCTTGAGTCTAATTGCATGAAGTGGAGGTAACATCTAATGAAAGTAGCCCTTGCGGTTTGGAACGGGAGGATTTCACCGGTTTTTGATGTATCCCGGCATATTCTCGTTTTGGACATCGAAAAAGGGGCTGTTGCCGGAAAGATTGAAGAAGCGTGCGTGGATAATAATCCGGCTCACAGAGCCTACAAGATGGCAGAGCTGAAAGTACAAACGCTGATTTGCGGTGCCGTCTCCCAAGAGCTGGCAGGTATGCTTGCTGCATATGACATTAAAATGATCCCGTTCGTTGCCGGTGTTGTGGAAGAAGTGATTGACGCCTATCTCGCAGGTAACTTGCCTAATCCAAATCTATCAATGCCCGGTTGTTGCAGGAGGCGAAGACTGTTACGAGGTTCAATATCGAAAGAGCGATTGAAAAAAAACGGATTTGGGGAAAAAAAACAATCTCAGATCAGAAAGGAGGAAGAAACCATGCCAGGAGGTGACAGAACAGGGCCCCATGGAAAAGGGGCAGGAACAGGCAAAGGCTTGGGTCGCTGCGGAAAGCAGGGCAAACAAAGGTTTGTCGAAAAAATTGGACAGAACCAGGACCGGGGTGCAGGGCCTCGACAGAGCCGTAAGCGCGGTCTCGGTCAAGGTTCCGGTCGTGGGGCGAGCAGAACTAAATAAAGTGTGCAACAGCGAAAGGGGTATAACTTTTCATTATGACGATGCCATTAAAATAACAACTTAACTACTTGAGCAGTCGGGGAGTTTTTCTCTTCTATCTCCAGTTTAAGCGGAATGGATGATCGTCACGAAAAGCATACACTGTCTGAAGGTATTAGGAATCGTTAAGAAAGAAAAGCGTTCTGTATGCATTTTCCTAAAAAAGGAACTGTTTAATATTAACTAAATTATTGTTTTAATATGTCATACACTTTTATTTCTTTACGAGTCCTTATACATGAGTTTGTATGTTCTTCGTGATGATTATTCATGGAGCGATCGAATAAAAAAACTCCCCGACCCCTGAACTACTTAACGAGGTCTGAATTTTATAGGAGGAAAAAAAATGGCCCTAATGAAACCGGAACAATTTGAAGAGAGTTTGAAAAAACTGAAGCCAAGAGTGTTTATGAATGGAAAACGGGTAGATAATATCCTTGAGAACAAGAATACCAGAACCGTAGTGGAGGCTAACAAGGCCAGCTATGCATGGGCATTGGACCCGAAGTATAAAGATATCATGTCCTGCTATTCACCACTTATAGATGATATAGTCAACCGCTACACCCATGTAAGCGCCGGCATTGATGATCTGGTCAAAAAGGCTGAAGCGGGCACTTTTACCGCCGAAATGCTGGGGACATGCATCTATCGCTGTGTGGGATATGATGCTTTTCATTCCCTGGCCAGCACCTGTTGGGAGATGGACAGGGATTTAGGAACAGAGTATAATCCCCGTTTTATGGAGTACCTCAAAATGGTGCAAAAAGAAGATCTCTCTGTCGCAGGAGCGCTTACCGAGCCGAGGGGAAAGCGAAACCAAAAGACTTTGGACTGGCCAGATCCTTATCTTTCTCTAAAACTGGTGGACAAAAATAAGGACGGTATCGTGGTGCGTGGGGCCAAGATAAACATCAGCGGCGCTTTTGCAAGCCATGAGCTTGTGGTTTTACCCCAGGCCGCCCATTTCGAAGGCGAAGAAAGTTACGCCATAGCATTTGCTATACCTACCGATACAGAGGGCCTAACCTATGTATGCCAGTATTCTCCCTATTCCGCGGAAAGAGATCTGGCTGACGATATTGATGAGCTTGGGAATCCTCTTTTTGGTCAGAGAGAGACCTCCATGGTCATTTTTAATAATGTATTTGTTCCATGGGAAAGGGTTTTTCACTGCGGGGAGTACGATTATTCATTGAAACTTGTAACCCGATTTGCCAAGACCCACCGCATGACCTGTGGCGGCACCTGTAAAGTGGGTTTCATGAATCAAATCATTGGCGCATCAAAACTGATCCAGGAATATAAAGGACTTGAAAAGGCCGGACACATCAACGACCAGTTGATGGAGATGGTAGTATTGAGAGAGACAGGACGAGCCTGTGGTTTGGCCTCTGCTACCAGGGGAGTGGAAGAACCCCCCGGATCAGGTGTCTTTTTGCCGGATGAGCTTATGAGTAACGTTTCCAAATTGAATATCTGCAATGCCTTTTGGAGAGTAATGGCTTTGGCCGGCGACATCGGGGGTGGCCTGATCGTGACAATGCCATCCATGAAAGAGCTAAAAAATCCAGAGGTTAAAGATTACGTAGAAGAATTTTACAGCTTCGGTTCTAACGAACCAACCGAAAATATCATGAAAGCCCACAAACTCTTGCAACACTGGACGGCAGGCCAGCATGGCGTGGCTACATGGCATGGCGCAGGACCTGTTATGGCCAATAAGATCATGTTGCAAAGAGTCATTGATTACGAACGTGAAAAAAATCTTGTCAAACAGACATTAAATCTGAAAGAAAAATCTTAATTCCCGGTGTTCATGAAGAGGGACCGTAACTTTTGAACGTTACCAATCGTTTAAGGAATATTATGATCATCAGTGTTGCAAGCGGAAAGGGCGGTACCGGTAAAACTACAGTATCCACAAACCTGGCCCTGTCAATTGATTCAGCAGTTCAGTTGCTGGATTGCGATGTGGAAGAGCCAAATGCCCACCTCTTCATCCATCCCGAATGGGAAGAAACCGGGACAATAACCACCCCGGTCCCCGATGTGGACATGAATAAGTGCACACTCTGCGGAAAATGCGGGGAGATATGCCAGTTTAAGGCCATTATTGTAATCGGCGAAACCGTTTTACCCTTTCCCGAGCTCTGTCACAGTTGCGGTGGTTGCATGGAGGTTTGCCCGGAAGGGGCCATCACTGAAACAGGCCGGGAGTTGGGTATTATTAAGAAAGGACACAGAAACGGATTGGAGTTTGTCAGCGGAAGGTTGAGGGTGGGCGAGGCAATGTCTCCTCCTCTGATTAAAAATGTTCGCTCCTTTGCCCGCCCCGATCGACTGACCATTATTGATGCCCCGCCGGGAACATCATGCCCGGTCATTACTGCCATGAAGGGTGCTGATTTTATTTTGCTGGTCACGGAGCCCACACCATTCGGCCTGTATGACCTGAAATTGGCCGTTGGCGCCGTCAATATCCTGAAGATACCATGCGGATTGGTTATCAATCGCTCTGATATTGGAGATGATCAGGTAAATGCCTATGCAGAGGCGGAAGGTCTCCCAATTCTGATGGAAATTCCTTTTGATCGAAAAATTGCAGAGGCCTATTCGAGGGGAGAACTCCTGGTGGAAACCATGCCGGAGTGGAAAGGAAAATTCTTAGATCTATATCATCGTATTGTGGACATTGTGAAGCAAACAGGAGCAATTTGAATGAGAGAGTTGGTTATCATCAGCGGTAAAGGAGGAACCGGGAAAACCAGTTTAGTCGCCGCCTTTGCTGCTCTGGCTGAAAACAAGGTTCTCTGCGATGCTGATGTGGACGCGGCAGATCTCCACTTGATCACGGCGCCTGCAATCGGAAAATGGCAGGATTTTCAGGGAGGTCATACGGCAAGGATCAATCAAGATGAGTGTTCCGAATGCGACTTGTGCCGGGATTTATGCCGATGGAAGGCTATCAGTGAAAATTATCAGATAGATCCCATTGAGTGTGAAGGCTGTGGCGTTTGTTTCTATTTCTGCCCTGAAAAAGCCATCGAATTCCCGCTTAAAACCTGTGGTGAGTGGTTCATCTCTGATACCCGTTTCGGTCCCATGGTCCATGCAAGACTGGGCATTGCCGAAGAGAATTCAGGCAAGCTTGTTACCCTTGTTCGACAGGAGGCCAGGAAACTGGCCGAAGAAAAGGAGCTTAGTCTCATTCTGACTGATGGACCTCCGGGAGTCGGCTGCCCTGTGATTGCTTCTATTGGAGGGGCCAGTGCTGTGCTCATTGTTACCGAGCCCACAGTTTCAGGAAAGCATGATATGTTGAGGGTGGCGCAATTAGCCGCTCATTTTAAAGTTCCGGCCATGATCTGTGTCAATAAATTTGATCTCAATCCTGCCGAAACCCGGATTATCGAGGATATAGCCAAAGAAAAAGATATGACATCCCTGGGACAAATCCCTTTTGATCCCATTTTTACAAAGGCCATGGTTCAGGGGCAGACAATCTTTGAATACGACACGAATTCAGAAACAGGCGGAGCGGTCAAGCAAATCTGGAGGAAAATAAATGAAACCTTTGGGGGTTAATCATGACGGTTTCGTAAAAAGTAAAAAATTTTCTTTTACAAATGTTTTATATTTAAGGTTTTAATTTTTAAGTATCTGTAAATAATTGTAATACAATAACTTCAAACCTAACACTTAAAACCTAACACTTAATAAATTCAACTGAGGAGGATATTTAAAATGGAAGATGGAAGAATAGCTATCCCGTCTGCAGAGGCGGGCGGCCTGGACGGCCAAAGATCGGGCCATTTTGGCCACTGTGATGTGTTTACTCTGGTGGATGTAGAAGGCGGAGAAATTAAAAATGTCACTAGCATCCCCAACCAGGGTCATGTTCAGGGAGGATGCATGGTTCCTGTAAATCTCCTGGCAGAGCATAAGGTGAATGCGTTAATTGTCGGGGGTATAGGCATGCGCCCGCTAATGGGTTTCAGGCAGGCGGGTATTGATGTCTATCACGATGCAAACCGTCCTGAAATAAGACCGGTTGTGGAAGACTTGATTGCAGGTAGGTTGCCTCAAATAGCGGACAATCAGGTTTGTGGAGGCGGAATTGGGGGTGAGTGATGTATACTTAAAATGGTCTTATTTTGAGCTTTTTTGATTATGTGTCAGACTGGCAGTTGATTATTCAATGGAAATTCAGTAGTCATTCGGTAGAAATTCAGTGGAAATTGGATAATGGTGACAATTGACAAATAACAATCGGATTTCAACTGAATGACAGCGAAGCGAATTTCAACCGAATTTCAATAGAATAACAGTGAAATTAATGACATATGATAAATGACAAAATCCAGGAGCGCAGATTATGGCCGTTTACAGAATAGTATTGGAAAGTGGAGGAAAAAAATGAAGATAGCTGTAACATCCACAGGCACTGATCTGAATTCACAGGTTGATCCCAGGTTCGGAAGGGCCTCGTATATCCTTATAGTCGATTCAGAATCCTTTGATTTTGAGGTGTTGGATAACAAAGAGAATGTGAACGCCTTGAAAGGCGCAGGCATTCAGGCAGCACGCATAGTAAGCGATAAAGGAGTAGAGGTTTTGCTTACGGGATTTTGCGGCCCCAACGCGTTCAAGGCGCTAAATGCGGCAAAAATTGGGGTGGCTAATGACGCAGGCGGCTCGATTAGAGATGCCGTAAATGCCTACCTTGATGGAAAATTGTCTTTATCAGACAAGGCAAACGTTGAAGGACAATGGTAAGATTCCAATTAAGGAAAAATCAATTGGTAGTTATTCGTTATTTGTTATTGGTTAATCGTTTAAGAAGGATAAAATCCATTTTTATATTTCATCAATCATAGATTAATAAAATGAGACGATTATCAAATTCTAATAACGAATAACAATTAACACCTAATTGAGGATTATTTTCACTCAATTAGTGCCCTTTTCAACAACTAAAGAAGACCAGAAAATCAAAAATGCTCAAACTATTACTAGTGAGCCCGGATAAGGACTCTTTATCCGGTTTGGCATCGGCTTTGGTGGAACATGGTGCTGTCGACTTGTCCTGGGCGGAATCCGGACAATCGGCACTGACGACAGCTTCAGATACCGTCATCGACCTTGTTGTAACAGACGAAAGGCTTGGTGATATGACCGGCTTGGAGTTTGTAGGCAGACTGCTTTCAGTGAATCCAATGATCAATTGTGCATCTGTAAGCAGCCTGTCGTCCGAGAACTTCCACGAGGCTAGTGAGGGACTGGGGTTGATGGCCCAATTGCCTATCCACCCCGATAAAGAGCATACTGAAGAGCTATTGCAGCGTCTGAGATATTTGAAGGGCTTAACGGGCGGAGTGAAAGGTAATAGTACATTATGAAATCAGGCATCGCCTAATAGTTGAGTGAACCCTGAACCTTTGAACGGTGAACGGTTACAAAAATATATGCATTTGAGGAGGAAATATGAGTCAATTACAGGAAATTACCGGAAATGATTCGCAAAATCTCCGGGAACTTCTTTCCTGTTCAGGATATTCGGATAAAGCCATCACGTATTTTCTGAACAAAACAAACATGGGTAGCCTACCCGATGCCGACCAGGTGACAGAGTTAACCGGACCCTGTGGCGACACGATGAAGATCTATCTGAAATTGGAAGAGGGAAGGATCAAAGATGCCAAAATTCAGGTTCTCGGATGTCCCGGGGCGGTTGCTTCTGCCATGGCTACCATGGACCTCGTCAAGGGCAAGACCATAGAAGATGCCATGGCGATTAAAGACCGGGATATTTTCCGTATGCTGGAAGAAATTCCCGATCAGAAACAGCATTGCATTCGATTGACCGTTAAGACACTTAATAAAGCAATCCAAGAATATAAATGTAAGAATGAAAACCCCTACAAGGAGAATAACAATGCCTCTATTTGATTACTTGTGCCAGGATTGCGGAGAACTCAAGGAAATCCTTGTCACTACTTCTTATGAGCGGCCTCAATGTCAAGCGTGTGGTAGCTCTAATCTCAAGAAAATGCTTTCAGCCCACTCATCTTTATCCGGGGAACCAACGCACAGGTTTCCCGGACACGGCGATACCGCCTGTTGCGGAACTTCTCCGGTCCATGCTGATTGTGCCGGACCTGGTAGTTGCTGCGGAAAGAATAATGGATAGAGCATTGATTTTAATATGAATGCGTTCCTAACACCACTTTTACACCGAATGTATTCTCCAAAAGAACCTTTAAATCATCGTAATCTATTGGGCATTCTGCTGTTTCCATTGCCAGTTTCATACAGGTTCCAAGATGAACTGCTTCGATTGGCCGGTCGAGATTTTTAGTCAACTCACTTAACAGCTTGACTCTCGGAACGACAAGACCCGGGCAATCTCCACAATCGGTCATGCCAACCAACTCAATTTCTTCATGTTGGGCAAACTCACCATTTTTTTCGCCCATCCCTTTGAAGCATTTTGCGCAGGCGAGACACGAATGATCCTTAATACGTTTGCAGTAGAGTATTGCAATTCTTGACATAACTTTTCCCTTTCCTCTCAATAATGTATACAAATTTTTATTCAAGATTATCTATGAATCTTTTTAGGCAATTTTGACAAAATGTCGGCGCTTCATCTCTTAAGAAGGTACGGACAAAATGTTTGTATTCTTTTTTATTCCAAATATTGTTGAGCGAATCGTTAAGAATATTTCCAAAAGTGCAGCTTTGCAGTATTTGCTTTTGCCCTTTAAAATAATAAAAATTTTCTCCTTTTGTCGGGATCTGAGCCATAACACAGGGAGATATTTTACCGTCCGAGCCTACTACAATAGCCTGCGATATGTTTTCACTGCAATAAATTTGCTTCGGATTCGGTGAAACAATGTGAAAATGTACTTTTGCTCCTTGATTTGCTGATGCATCTCTCACTTCAATTAAGCGATGCTTTAGTTCCAAATATTCATTCTTGTCTGAAACAAGAATTGACTCGGCTTCCATTGGTGGATTGACCACAAGAGAGAGGGAGCTTATAACCGTTTCCGATGCTCCTGTATTTCCTAGAAATGCCGGAATTTTTTCTAAATCATTAAGACCGGATCGCAAAAGCATATAGGCAAGGTGAATTTTCGGGTTATCGGTTTCAAGCTTATTCTTTATCCTGTTTATTTGATCGATACATTCAAGGATTTGTTTAAGCTGTGTTCCCTTGCGTATCAAGTCATTTTTTTCATCCACCCCTGCCAGTGAAAACCCTATAATATCGAGGCCTTCGTTTACCAACTTTTCAATGAGTTTTTGGTTAATAAGGGTTCCGTTCGTAGTGGTCCCCACCATGCAATCTGCTTTTTTTGCCA
This sequence comes from uncultured Desulfobacterales bacterium, assembly GCA_964561845.1. Taxonomy (GTDB): domain Bacteria; phylum Desulfobacterota; class Desulfobacteria; order Desulfobacterales; family JAUVVS01; genus JAUVVS01. Next base: position 11,191 of record CAZLRK010000073.1, read on the forward strand.
TGCGCAGCATATCAAAAAAGTGAGGATGAGTACAAGGTTCTCCCCATCCCTGCAAATATACAAGTCGAGTTTTTACAAATGCAGGGATGAGATTTTGAAAAGCTTCCATGGGAAGATATCTGTTTTGCCATTGCTCTTTATATGCTGTGTGCGGACAATAGATACAACTTGCGTCACAATGGGAACTTACTTCCACCTGTATCCAGTCCAAGGAGGGATAACTCTTTCGGAAAAACCGATTTAGAAAGATATGTTTTGAATGGTTTTGAATACTCAAAGTCATTAAATAAAAAACTTATTGAATTAATAAATGAGAGACTGTCTATGTTCCGGGATGAATTTGTCGAGCTGACCGATGAAGTGAGATTACGCAGGAAACCTTAAGTTGAGTCAACCCACCCTATTTCTTATACTTTTACAGTAATAGTTCTTTGGGCAGAGAAGAATTTATAACCTCATCGATAGATTGAACCGCATTGAGAAGGCGTGTATAGGTCATGGCAAGCCCGATATTTTCACCCAAAAGGATCAAGGAATCAAGGTCTTGATCGGCGATATTCCAGACTTGATGGTGATAGAGCCTCAAGGTGCCGATAACCTCTCCTAAAAAAATAATCGGAATAGAAACAATAGCGGCAATCCCTTCTTTTTCTGCTTCTTCCGGATATTGAAGCGTCTTATCTTCATTAACATCTGAAATAACAACCGGTTTTCCCCCAAAAGTATCAGAAATGCTTTCTGACGCACGGATTTGCCCCTTGGACAGATATTTTGCACTTAGTCCAAAACTGGCCAATAATTCCAGCTCTCCAATCTCCGGATTCAAGATAAATATGCCACAGCCTTTAATATCTAAAGTTGTCACAAGTAGCTGAGCCAAATGATTGCACATGATATCAAGGTCGTTTGATGTGGCAATAGCTTTGGTTACCGTCTTAAATATTTCGATGTTTATCTTGGTTTCAGTATTCATTTATTTCCTCCTGAATTGAAATATACATGATTATACGATGAAAATAATATAACTTTTTTCATCTTTCAATCATATTTTCCAGCCGGCAAAATAAATCTTAAAAGCCATTTTTTGACTTTTTAGTAAACTATCAACATTAAATCATGTTGCTATACAAACAGTAACGCCTTCCAAAACTGCCAACGCTTTGTCATGAATGCTACGTGTAAAAAGTCGTGTAACTTTACCCGGTTGACGGCTTAATACCAATACATTGTAATGCCCTCTAAGGATCATATTGATAATATCGTCTGCAAGCGATTTTTCTTTTTTATTAAAAATGTAGCCAACCTGATTCTCTGAAAAACCGTTTTCAATAAGGTAAGTCTTGGCGGATTTGAGACCCTCTTCCTTTTGTTCCAGTTCCTGGGAAAGAAATGTCAATCCTCTTTTCATCTTAGCGAGCTCAGGGCTAGCATCCATATCAACTGTGGGCAATGGTGTATAGGTATTAAACAAAGTGACTTTAATGTCCTCTCTGTGTGAAAATGTGTCAATGACAAATGCCAAAGACTTTTTTTCGTAGGCGGTAAAATTATAGGGCATTAAAATCTTAGTCGTAGCCATAACTACCTCCTTTTTAAAAATATTATTTTGTTAGTGGTACTTTACCATTTTAAAGGAATTTGTCAAGAACAAAGGATAATTATATTTGGTACGCCCGGCTGGGTTCGAACCAGCGACTTTCAGCTCCGGAGGCTGACGCTCTATCCACTGAGCTACGGGCGCACATAATTTTTAGACCTTTTTCTCAAGTTCCTCTTTTGCTTCACCCACCACGTAAAGAGATCCTGCGATACAAACGGCATCTTGTGGTGATACTTTTTCAACTGCATGTTTAACTGCGTTGCCTACATCCGGAACAATTTTTATATCTGAAACCAATTCTTTTGCTATTGTGTAAAGTTTTTCGGGAGCTAAGGCACGATCGATCTTGGCGCGGGTTAAAATTACTTTGCTGCAAACCGGAAGCAGGTTGCGGAGCATTGCAGCATAAGGCTTGTCATCCAGCATACCGGTTACAAGAGTTATTTTCCGATTTGCCAAATTGTTTGACAAGAATCTTGCCAGGTTTCGTGATGCAATCAAATTATGTGCACCGTCAAGAAGTATAAAAGGGGTTTTGGAAACAACTTCCAGCCTTCCCGGCCAGTAATTTTTTTCAAAACCGGTTTTTATATAATTTAAAGGAATATCCAATTTTGTTTTGTTTAGCAATTCACAAGCGGCAAGAACGATTGCCGCATTATCAACCTGATGGTTGCCAAGCAATCCTGAATGCATATTGCGCCAGATATTATCAACACCAAAATAGTTAAATTTTTTGTTTTTTGTTCTCCTAACCTTAAAATGATTTCCGAGGCGATAAAAAGGAGCTAATTTGGTTTTTGCAATTTCTTCAAGCGTTAAAATCGCGTTCTTTTGTTTAACTCCGCTTATTACAGGCGTATTTCTTTTTATAATACCGCCTTTTTCTGCGGCTATTTGTTTTATGGTATCTCCTAAATACATTTGATGTTCAAGAGATATATTGGATATAATAGAAAGAACGGGCTGTATAATATTTGTTGCATCGAGACGTCCACCCATGCCTGTTTCAATGACGGCCCAATCAAGATTTTGTTCGGCAAATTCATAAAACGCCATAGCGGTGGTTAATTCGAAAAAAGTCGGCTCGCGATCACCATGGTGAACTGCTTTGACCGCTTCATAAGATTTAACCACATCATCATCAGAAATAAAACGGTCATTAATGCGAATTCTTTCATTGAAGCGAATGAGATGTGGAGAAGTATAAAGTCCGACCTTATATCCGGATGTGTGCAGAATTGACGCAAGAGTAGAGGCAATGGATCCTTTTCCATTAGTGCCGGCCACATGTATTGATGAAAATCGATGATGCGGATTACCCAAACCTTTTAGAATATTCTTTATCGTGGAAAGGCCGAGTTTAATGCCGAATCTTCTAAGACCATACATGGTCTTAAGACAGTTGTTGTAAGAATAATTTTGTGGCATTATCATTAAAAAACCCGGCAGAACTAATATTCATACCGGGTATAAAAATAACAAAATATGGTTTTATCTATATCTGCTTCTTGAAGCAGAAATTCTCTGCCTTCGTAAAGCCTCGCGCTGTTTACGACGTCTATGTTCACTTGGTTTTTCATAGCTCTTTTTCAACTTTAACCTTTTAAAAAGGCCGTCGTTTTGAATCTTTTTTTTCAAGATGCGCATTGCTTTCTCAAGATCATTATCGAAAACCTTAACTTGAATAGCCTTCAAATTTGCTCGCCCCCTTTGTTCCCATAAAAATTTACTAATTGTATCAATAAATTATAATGGTTATTTAATTATTTTGTATCATTAATATTTTACTATAATTACAAATAAATTATTTTACAAGAAAAAAATTGATGAATTTTAAAAAATCCGATTTAGACGGTTTCGTAAAAAGTTCAAATTCAAGGCGTGCAAATTTTGTAATTATGAGGCGTACTTATCGTACGTTGAATGATTACGAAATGCAGCACAACGCAGAAGTTGGGCTTTTTACGAGACCGTCAAAGTTTTGAAACAAGCTCTGTAGAAACTTCTTTAACACCGGGTTTGCCGTCTAATGTAATATATTTAATTGTTCCATCGTCAGCAGCAATATCCCTGAAGTAGTAAGCCGATGCCAGGGTCCCGGTTTCAGTGTCATAATAGATATTGTGTCGTTTGTTGATTGCGGTTTCATCCTGGTCATCATCTCTGCTCTTTAAATCTCCACCACAAACGCGGCATTGGTCCCCATCCGGTTTTATGGCATCAATATAGATGTTGTTTGGATGGTTGTTGTCATTGACACAGAGCCTGCGGCCCATGATCCTGTTTTTTGCAATTTCACGATCAAGAAGTATTTCTATGACAATATCGATTGCCATACCGGCTTCCTTTAGGGATTCATCCAGCTTAATTGCCTGGTTCTTATTTCTGGGGAAGCCATCAAGCAACCAGCCATTTTTACAATCTTCTCTTTTTAGACGATCCAGTATCATGGGGATTGTAATTTCATCCGGTACCAGGTCTCCCCGATCGATATATTCCTTGGCCTTTGAACCAAGTTCTGTTCCAGTTGAAATGTTTTCACGAAAAATAGCGCCTGATTCGATATGAGGCGTGTTGTACTTTTCTTTTAAAATGGCGCCCTGTGTTCCTTTACCGCTACCGTTCGGGCCAAAAAATAAGATGTTCATACGATACTCCTTTTTTGAATAAACAAAAATTTTATCCCGCTTAACTATATAAATGAAAATATATTGTCAAGGAAAGAAATGCTAAAAATTGCTATTTAAAAAATCCTTTATTAACCTTAGCGCTTCTTGTCTGCTTTTTATTTTTTCCGATAGCCTCGCATATTCCACAAGATCGAGAATTGACTTAAATAAGGGAGAAGGGGTTAGCCCAAACTCATTAATAAGATCATAACCAGTAATAAGAGGGGGTTTTGATTCAATTGGTTTAAAGACTGAATAAAATTTAAAGATCAAATCCTTGGCGAATTTGATAAATTTCTTATTTAATTCACCGTTGTTATCTCCTTTACCTTTATTATCGGCAACTGCATGCAGCAGTAGATCAGGGAGGTTGTCACCACATTTGATAAAGAAACGGGTTAAACCTTTTGTAGTTAAAGTCTTTTTTTGGTGGGCTGTAAAAATAGACAAAGGTTTTAAATGGTTGCGAATAATAAAGTTTAAGTAATTTGTTTCAAAAGTCGAAAATTTCAACCTTTTTGATATTGTTTTTACCATCTCAGCACTCTTTTTGCAGTGTCCATAAAAATGGGAATTTCCCGCGTCATCCGTCGTTTTGACTAAAGGTTTTCCGATGTCATGCAGCAAAATTGCACATTTAAGGAGAGCTGTTTTGCCATCATTAATAGACAGACGAATTTGACCGGAAATGTCAGAAATAAATTCACTATAATCATTGAGTATTGTTTCAAGATGGGAAAAAGCTTTCATTGTATGTTCAAAAACATTATATTGATGATATTTGTTTTGAGCACATTCTATCAAATTGTAAAGTTCAGGAAATATTTCAAAAAGAAGCCCGGAATCAGCCATTTGGGAAAGATAATAATATGATTTTTGCGTGCTAAGCGTTTTGAAAAATTCAGACCTTATCCTTTCTCCGGCTGAATTCCGAATAAGTTGTGCATCATTTGATATGGCAAATCTTGTTTTTGGTTCGATTTCAAATCCTATGGAAGCTCCCAATCTGAATGCCCTTATCAAACGTACAGGATCCTTTTTAAAGACCTCTTTTGAAACCATGCGGATCCTTTTTTTATCAATATCCTGCATACCTTTCAGGGGATCAATAATTTCTCCCGAAGCTAATGAATATGCTATGGAATTAATCGTAAAATCCCTGCTGTAAAGATCGTCTTCAATGGATGATCCATTTATTGATGTTATATCATAAATATTTTTCCCCGAGATTCCTCGAATTAGAACCTGCCCGGGTTTTCCAATCTTGACAAGACGACCTGTTTTATTTTTTATTATCTCTTTTGCAAATTTTTCCGGATTTCCAATAACAGCAATATCATAATCGTCGGGAGACCGACCAATAAGAATATCCCTGATGGAACCGCCTACAATATAAGCATCTTTAGTTTTGGGAATGTTTAACTGTATTTGAAACATGATAATTTCGTAAAAAGCTACAATATGCCGTTTTACGACACTGTAACCGAAAATAACTT
>CAZLRK010000074.1:0-16566 GCA_964561845.1 uncultured Desulfobacterales bacterium
ATTTCTTGGATGACGAATATGCTCGTTTAATCCTTATATCGGAATTCCAGTATCACTATAATTGGAATTGTCAGTAACTTGAGTAATGGTGTATGTCTCAGCAGCCGAAGTCGATATCATTATCGAGAATGAAAAAGTAATCAAATAGAATAGTAATTTCCTCATCTTGACGCTCCTTTTTAGGATTAAAGTACTTTATCAAAGTACAAAAGCAAATCAAATATCATCAAAACCAACTATATTGTCAAGGCATTTTTTTATATCGTGTGACGGTTCCGAGTTTTGTATAAAACTCGGAACTAGTTTTATCGGTATTGATAGCACATATAATCTACTATTTCAATCTGTTTTTTATTGCAGATTGTTCCAACAGAGTTGCACCCACATAAAATTTCAAATCAGATAGATTAGTCAATAAAAGCAGAATTGTGATACCATCATTCCATGAGAATCCCTTGAACCTGTGATCATGGCTATCATTAGAAAATGATGCCATCCAAAACCGGCACTATCTCCTACATCTCACCGAGACCTTCCTTAAGAAAGATCTTCAGCTAAAAGATCAACATACAACATATGGTATGCCCGTGTAAGAGGTCATTATTGAAGATTTCGTATGAATAATCCGCTATAAAATCCAAACCACAAAATGCGAGTACTTCGATACGCAATATGGACATTTCTGAATTGCTAAACTTCTGCCTTGAACAGCAACCCAAACGACACACCCCGCCAATGCTTGCTTCGGACATATAAAGCATCTCAGTTATCAAACGAGTGGTTGTGATTGAAAAAAGAAATCAAGCTTTTTCATGGTCATATAAAGTTTCGGCTATGTTCTTTATTATTATATTTTTAACCGGACAGCAGTGATTTTGACCTGCATTTCAGTCTTGCCAGGTTAGGTGTCGGTCAGGACATCTTAAAATCTCCCTCTTTAAAGAGGAGCCACTTAAGCCATTTCATACCAAATTCTAATAGGGAAATTTCATCTGTTTTGATCTCTTTAACAGTAGTTTCGTCAATATCATAATGGTTTAAATACGAAATGCAGTACAACGTCCCGCTGAACTGAAGCGGGAAACTTTTTACGAAACCGTCAGCATTGGATGCTCGACGCTGGACAGGGCATTCAACTTTCTTATAACCCGGCGGTTTTTCGAGCATCCTTGATCAGCAACATGAGTTTCATGGGGTCAATCGGTGATGGCTCAAAATCAAAGTGTTCATAAAATCTCCGTGCTTTTTCATCCTTTGCATGAACAAAAATCGCCCTGATTCCTGCAAGATCTGCAGCCTCCAATGTCCGAAGCACAGCGTCTTTTAAAAGCCTGCTTCCTATACTTTGCCCTTGAAATTTCAGATCAACAGCAAGTCTGGCAAGAATCATTACAGGGATCGGATGTCTGGCGAGCCCTTTTTTTATTCGTTTACCTGCGGTTTCATGTTCAATGGAACCTACTGCAAGGGTGTAAAAGCCGATCACACTTTTTCCTTTGCAGACCACAAAGGTCCGGGCAGAATTGGCCTGCTGGTTTAACATTGCGTAGCGTTTTAGCCATTTGTTAAGAGTGTGGTTCCCACAGTCAAAATCATTGAGAGAATGGTCGCTGGAAAGAATGGCAGGGGGAGTTAGGGGTGTATTAATCAAACGTTTTATTTTCCCCACGATGCACGGCTCTTCATAAGCTTGCGCAGTTTTGGCTTGATTTGTGCCGGTCTTTCGAGAATATCCTGAAAAACTTGAAATGATTCATCATCAGCAAAGAAAATTTTCTGATCGCATAGAGCATTCTCAGCTGCCTCACATGCACTGGTCAGGACAAACTGCGTAACATTTCTGCCTGTGATTTCAGCAGCTTTTCGGAGGAGAGCTTCCTGCTGCAGTGTTGCTCTGAATCCGAATCTTGCTGTGCGGGAGCTTTTACTACTGTTTTTTATTAAATTATCCATAATATATCCCTTCTAATATATGTACACACAAAGTACCAACAATTTATCAGAAAGTCAAGAAAAAAAGTCGAATCCGGAAATTCCTCAGATTAAATGGCGTATGTCTGCCTCATGGGGGGGGGTAATGACATTGCCCAAAAGATATTTTGACAAGCATACCAGTCTTGTTAAGTATCGGTCAGGACATCTTGGAATCTCCCTCTTTAAAGAGGAGCCACTTAAGCCATTTCATACCAAATTCTAATAGGGAAATTTCATCTGTTTTAATCTCTTTAACAGTAGTTTCGTCAATATCATAACGGTTTAAAAATGAGCTCTCAAAAACAAACTGCCTGAATTTGTCTATGTTGTAGCTTGCTAAAAAAAACATTTTTTTGCTTTCTTCCGTGAGTTTGATATTTGGCGGGAAAGACCTTTTTCGTACAACCAGATCGGCCCAGCCCGCATTGATCTCATCATATTTGTCAACACCCTGATTTTTACGCCATGCACGAACGGTCCATCCTTTTTTCTCTTCAAAACCGAGGCAGTGAGGCTCATTAACAAAAAAATAAAATTCGTTCTCGTCTACATCTTCTTTGTGACTAAGCGAAGCAACACCAAGAGGATAATAGCGGCATGTTGTGGGTCTGTCTTCATAGACAATGCATCCATCTTCTCTGACAAACGGACATGCCTGTCTATCTGAATCGGTTGCCTCTTCGTCTAAAAGTTTTAAAGTTATAACCGGCAAATCCGTTTTTTCTAAAAGCTGGGGCTTTGTATACATTGCTAAAAATTCTTCTGATGAAAGCTGCAGCCGATTCTTAAGTCTTATTATATCGTAAGGAGTCAGTATTATATTAATGCCTCTGCAGCACCTGGTGAAACATTTTACACTTTTATGACATTCAAATTCAAATTTGTTGTCAGGGCCGAGCTTGACCGGATCTATGCCGGCCATTTTATCTAAAATATCCATTTTCTTATACCTCTAAAATATCATTGAGTAGTTCAGGTTTTTTCATTCATTATTCGATGTTGGACGTTCGATGTTCGATGTTCATCTTTTCTAATAAAAATTATATCAAATCCCCAATTCGTTCTTCACTGCGCTGAACTGTTCCATGGCAAAATCGAGATCATCTTTTGTGTGTAGAGCGCTTAGTTGCACACGGATTCGTGCCTTTCCCATGGGAACAACAGGGTAGAAAAAGCCGATTACGTACACTCCTCTTTCAAGTAAGCTCGCCGCCATTTTCTGCGCCAGCGCTGCATCTCCCAGCATAATAGGCACAATAGGGTGATCACCCGGCTTTATGTCAAAGCCTCGCTCCGCCATGTTCGAGCGAAAATACTTAGTATTGGTTTCCAGGCGATCTCGAAGCTCGGTTGTTTCAATAAGGAGTTCGATCGCCTTAAGTGATGCGGCAACAATTGTCGGCGCCAGAGTATTGGAGAAAAGGTACGGACGAGAACGCTGGCGCATTAGTTCAACAATTTCTCTGCGACCACTGATATAACCTCCGCTCGCTCCGCCAAGCGCTTTACCAAAGGTTCCTGTAATGATGTCTATTCGCCCAATGACGCCACAATATTCATGAGAACCTCGCCCCTTTGAACCGACAAACCCTACGGCGTGCGAGTCATCCACCATAACGAGTGAATCGTACTTATCTGCCAAATCACAAAGTTTGTCAAGTTTCGCGACATCACCATCCATCGAAAAGACTCCGTCGGTAGCGATAAGTCGATATCGCGATTGTTTCGCCTCTTTAAGCTTTTCCTCAAGATCTGCCATGTCACTGTGCTTGTAGCGATAACGCTGTGCTTTGCATAGACGGACACCGTCAATTATACTTGCGTGGTTGAGTTCGTCGCTCAGCACCGCGTCCTCGGCAGTAAGCAATGACTCAAATAGACCGCCGTTGGCATCAAAGCATGAAGTATATAGAATCGTATCTTCCGTGCCTAAAAAATCGGTTACTGCTGCTTCCAGGTCTTTATGAATTGCCTGGGTCCCGCAGATAAAACGTACAGATGACAGGCCATAACCCCATTTGTCCAATGCTTCACGCGCTGCAGCCATTACCTTCGGATTGCTGGAGAGCCCCAGGTAATTGTTTGCACACATGTTCAGGACTTCGCTGCCGTCCCGAACGGTGACACGCGAACTCTGAGGCGAAGTTAGAATCCTTTCATCCTTATAAAGACCTTTGCTGCGGATCTCCCCCAGTTCCTTTGTCAGATGTTTCTTGATTTTCCCATACATGCTCTTTTTCCTATTATTTGACAGAATTTAAGAATCCTCACACAGAGGACCAGGCTTTGATGGCCCCCCAGAGGGGGACACTAACTTAAACAAAAAAAACATTAACTATTCACAATTAGCAATTGATTATTAATTATTAATTAAGGAAAAAATAATTAATATTCAATTATTAATAATTAATTGTTAAGTTATCGCTTATGCCCTTATATATTTAAAATTAACTCGCCGGAGGCCCAAAGGACGTAGATTTATAGATCTTATTACGACTTACAATCCTTTTTCAAGCCGGCGAAGGGTAAATAAATCGTAGTCCATGTTCTGGTTGAACTTAACATTATTTAATTTCAAAATGGTTTTATGTAAGGTTTTTTTGCCCTTTTTCTTGGTAACGTGGGTTTCGGTGCTTACCCATATACCGTCTATTTGTTCAAGATTTTTAACGTCCGCGTACTTAATATACCCACCTGTTTTTGTATATTTCGCGGAGCGTATGACTACATAATTATCCTGTCGAATAAACAACAGCGCCTTTTTATAACCGGTTTCATTAATGACTTCCTTTGTGCGGGGAACAGATTCAATGACCCAGGTTTTTACGCCTTTTATTTCCATCTCTTTTTTCAGTGTAAAATCATAGTCTTCCAGGTTAGATTTGGTCATATCCGAGTAATTCAGATCAGATCCCATAAAACTGCCGTCCTTGTCGTTGGAAGCGATCCGTTTTGTTTTTCGAAGCGCCGGCAAATAGAGCCACTGGTCGTCGTTTTTATCCGGATCATCATAGTCATAAGTAAGAAAGCCGGTATTTTTAACATCTGCCGGATGCAAGAAAAATAATATACCGTATGTATCTTTCCCTTTGTCCTTCTTGAAACTGTACATTTTACGAATCCGCTTTTTATTCTTTTTATCAATGAGGATCATTTCCATCTCGTTCGTTATATTATCGCCATCGTCCCGATCATCTACTTTTTGCATGATCTCCCGGGCCACAGGATCATCCGCCAATGCCACGGGTATAATAAAAAAGATGAAAATCACGATGAAAGCACAAGCCAAACACGTATTCCTTGCTATTTTTCTCATTTTCATACTCCTTACCCGGACAAGCCGGAATTGTTAATCGTTATCTGTTATTAGTTATTAGTTTAAGAAAGGATAATAAGGATATAAAAATCTTCATGCTTCTTCGTGTACTCTGTGGAAAAATTTTAATTACCTTTGAAGCGGTTTTGTTTTCAAACAGCTAAAATATTGGTAACGTTCAAAAGTGTTCGCATTGTTTTGTAAGCGTTCATAATCTGAAAAGGTAATGGATGTTTTCGAAAGGCGATATCACTGTATAATTCCTATAGTGCTCACAGGGATCAAATATTTGGGATTTGCGCCATATAAGCTATAGTGTTAAAGAAACTGTCTGTTAAATCCCAAATATTTGGTCACCCTCTAATAGGTAAATTGATATCGTCTTTCGGAAATATGCATTACCGAATTATTGTTACATAGATCCCATTTATTTGGGGAAACAATTACGTGAACACTTTTGAACGTTACTAAAATAGTATAAAAACTCTAACTTGTTGCACCTTTTAACTGCTGGATATTTAGTGTATTTACACGCTCACTTAAAATACGCGCAATATTAAAATAAATCTTTGCCGAAATTCGAGGATTACGGCGTCTAACTCGCTCTAATGAATTATAATCAATTCGTAAGAGTTCTACATCTGTTTCTGCATGAACTGCTGCGGTTCGTACGCCTTCCCCTAATAAAGCCATTTCTCCAAAAAGTTCCCCTGCTTCAAGAATATTTAACTCTTTTACTTTATCCTCACTTTCTGCAAGCACCTTAACACTACCGGATAATATGAGATACATCTCTTTTCCCTTTTCTCCCTGATGAAAAATATATTCCTGTGCTGAAACCTTACGAATACTGCCAAGAAGAACTATCTTTTTAGCCTCGGATAAACGGAGATTTTTAAATATGATGCTCTCTTCCAAAACTGCTTTCTTAAATTTTAAGGTTATATAGTCCCAGACAGTTATCAGTTGTACCGCCAATAGCATGATGGGATTTATAAAGAGATCCGTTAAAAGGGCATAAATCATAACCAGGGCGGAAAGAAAACCAAAATCTATAGAAGGAACAAAGTTTGATAGCATAAGAACACCAAATCCCAAAGCAAGAGCCATAGAAGTAAATAAAACCGGTTCACCTTCTGTTCTTATGGCATTGGCCATTGCCTGTTTCTGGTCGTTTGTAGTTCTTAACCCCCTCTGATAACGAACCATGAAATGAATGGTATCATCAATAGCAATTCCTAAAGCAATAAGAGCTACCATACTAGTGCTTGTATTTAATTCTATACAGAATAGACCCATAATGCCAAAGTTTATAAGTATCGGAATGATATTGGAAATTATGGCAACAAGTCCTCCCTTGACGGATAAAAACAGGATAGACATAAGTATGAAAATTACAACTAAAGCAAGACCGAGTCCTCTTACCTGACCATTAACAAGAGCGTCGGTTGAATTATTCATTAAGTATTGTATTCCTGTAAAGGTGACTGAAATTTTATTAATATTGCCTTCCTTTACATAATCCTTTATATTTTCATCAATATATTCCCTGATTTTATCAATTACAATGTTGCATTCATATGAGCTTGATATATTATGTATAACTAAAATACGGGCGTTTCTCTGCTCTGCATCTACGTATTCCGATATAGTATCATCATCCATTAAAATCATATACTGTGCTATGGCCTGTCTTGAACCCGGGATGATCTGCATCTCTTTTTTGCCGCCGTGCATTTCCCTGTTCATTAATTTTATATGATCGGCAATGGAGATCGTTTTTTCAAATTTCCCCAATTCTTTTATATATTGTTGAAGCCCGTCTATTATTTTCAAAACTTCAGGTTCAATAACATCCCCGTCATCCTCGGTTTGCATAATGATGTTAATAGTATTCAATCCTGTCAGGTCTTTGTTTAATCTGCTAATATCCTTTTTAAATGTCGAACTTTCTTTAAAGAAACTCATGGAATCATTGTCTACTTTAACACGGAAAATACCCAGTACGGAAATAATGACTATAATAGCGACAATGATTGTAATAGTAGACGGATAATTTGTGTTTATTGCAATAATCCTTTCAAAAATGACATCCAGGTTAAAACCTTTTTTTTGATTAGGCTTTTTTCCTGGTCTACGAGATTTTGGGGCTTTTAAGAATTGTAAGATCGCTGGTACGGTAATTATGGTTACAAGGTAATTTGCAAATAGACCGAAAGCCATAATAATGCCAAACTCTCTTGTCATGGTGATTTCAATCATGGATAAAGTGCCAAAACCAAGAATGGTTGTAAAAGAAGTAAGGGTAATGGGAAGCGCGCTTTGCATCGTAGTTGTCATTATGGCATCTTTCTTGATCATACCGTTTCTTAACTGGTGAAAATAAAGGGATAACATATGCATATCTTTGAAGTGCTTCCGATAATAAGTAAAAGCGCTGGCACTAAAACACTTTGTGGAGTTATTGGGTAGTTCATAAGTGCCATAAACCCGAAGGTTGCTATAACACTTAGACCGGTAGTTGCTACGGGTAATAGCACTGCCAGATAACTTCTATATGCCAGGAAAAGAAAACTAAGAAATAAAATAAACATCACACCATTTATAGTCTTTTGATCCTTTTTTAATAAAGAAAGCATCGTCAAAGTCGACAGGGGGCCTCCAACATGATAAACTATGTGGTCTTTGTTATTCTTATTAATAATACTTGTTACTTTTTCGACAAATCTCTCGTTAAAGGTATCATCTCCCTCAGATTCTTCAGTGTAAATATTTATTGCCGCAGCCTTTCCATCCTCGGATATTATGTAACCTATAAAGTGATCATTAGAAAAAGCATTTTCCCTAATTTTTTGTAAATCTACAGGGTCAGAGGGGATTTCTTTGATTAATTTATTAGTATTAATGGAATCATCCTCACCTTTTATAAGATGAACAGTAGTTAAGCTATTGACATTGATGACTTCTTCAATTTCATAAAAGTCGTTGGTAAGTTTTTCAATCAGGGTAAGAGTCTCAAAAGAGAAAACATCACCGGTCTTTGCTTTAACAACAACAATAGATAAAATATCACTTCCAAAAGTATCCTGAAAAATGTCTTCATAGTACCTAGTTTGAGGATCATCTTCAGGTAATAATAATTGCTTTAGATCGGAATTAAACTCAACTTTAGTAATCTTTATTGATAAAAAAGATATTGCAATTAGAAGAAATAAAACAGAAAATATCGGATGATCAACGATCCAAATTATTATTTTCCTCATGATTCTATCTCCTTTATTTGAAAGAATGACTCATCAAACTCAGGTTTTCCTTTGTATCGCTTCATAAAATACCCTGGAAGTTTATCCATGTTTTCAATCATCGCAGGCTCAATTTCGATACCGGCCCGATGAAAAGCATCGATTATCTGCTTTGGTTTGGGCGGGCAACCTTTGATTGCGATCATCTCCTTGATATCCGGATGATCCTTGTGCAATCGGTACATGCACTTACCAAATAAAATCGTCTTTTTCATTCCAGGTGTTGGTTTCATTATCTTTCCGATGAGAACCTCTACACCCTCAAAGGGCTTTCCCTTCCAGCTCCTGGCGATGGCGCTAAGAATCACACCGGTAACCCCGGAACAATACGTGCACAAGGTTAAGTCATACTTGCGATAGGCCACCCCCTTGATGCCCATTTTATCCATAGGTAACGGGAGAGTTCCCTCTTCATTATAAGGAAATGTGAATTCATGGGGTGTAACAACATCCTCAATGGATTCGCCTACCACTTCGATGTCAGACATATCCAAGGGGCGACCACGCTTTTTGGCGGCGTGAACCAGGTGCGGAACATCCGAAGGCTTATACCCCAATATTCTGGCCCCGACAAAGTCGGCAGCCAAAATGTCCACCGAGGCAACTATAATATTGCTTCGATGGATGCGGCCATCAAAAGAAGGTCCTTGTTCGTTGGTATAAATGCCGTCAAGAAGCGTAAATATAGGCGGCATCTTATCGGCTAATCTGGAGACCCAAAAATGCAAGTCTTTTTCAGGGTCCGCATTATGGCATTTTTTTCTTGAAGGGATATCAATCGTCCCCTTGAGGTTTTTGATTCCGAGACTGACCGTTGTTTGCGAGTGGGTCTTTAAAACAGGCAAATCCACAACAAAATCGCTCTGGAGTATATCGGTATTAAAATTGAGCTCTACCCCTTCTCCTAGATCAAGTTTTTCAAAAGGCCTCTCAAACACATTAATACACTTCACACCATAACGCTTTTTTAAAACACCGTATCCAAGGGTCTCATAGGCATGGAGTTGAGTTTCCTTATCCTTTGGATCCATTGTTACCGAGCCCTCTCCAATGGTAATATCGTCGATTCCCCGCTCCTTAAGAAGAACTACCATATCTTCCATAACGCGGGATGTAGTGATAACTCCCCATTTGGGAAAGGTAGCAGCCAGCGTCCAAAACACGATATTCGGTTTGATGAAGACTTTTGCCCTTGTGGGTAAACTTTCAAGGCCGAGTGAAAGCTCAACCGCCTTTCGGACAGAATCCAAAGGTTTTTCATAATGCACTATGGCGACTGTAGATTTACTCATGATAATCCCATATTAATTTCAGGGCTCCTGACCCGTCGTAAATCTGAATGCAACATATTCCATTAAACACTGAACTATGAACTAAAATAAAAAATGAACGTCCAACATCGAACATCCAACGTCCAACATCGAATGAATGTACACCTTTGGTGTTTCAATTTTATAATTTAATAGAGCGAGCAGACTTCGCCAGTCTACTCCGCCATAGTAACAACGGCTACGAAGGCCGGATAGTGGCTACGACGGCTGAAAGCGATATCCTTATTCGACGTTCGATGTTGAGCGTTCGATGTTCGATGTTCAAATTTTTGCATCTGAAATTACGACCGAGCTTTCATAACACCTTGAAAATACATACACAGGTCAGGAGTTCTGAATTTAGCCTTCTGACAACAATTAGCAATAGCAAGCTTTAAAGGTTTTTAAATTTTTCATCGTGTAACTGTCTGAGCGTATTGGTGAGAGTTAAGAAAGAACAGGGGCTTGCATTACGTGTTTTAATGGCTAATCGGCATTTATAGCTTAGATGTTTTATTTAAAAGACATGCACTGTTCTTTCTTTACACTCACTTATGCGCGAGTTTTACACGGTTTAAAATTTAATTACCTTTGAAGTGGCTTTATTTTCAAGTAGTTAAATATATTACTAAAAATGTTAATATTATTTATTGTTATGTTTGTCTTCCTTAAGTAGTAACGATCCGTGGTGACGTTTGAAATATGTTGAAGAATATTTGGCCATCTTCCAATCCGGAACTTTACAGGTCCCGCATGTGCTGGCAAACCATTTATTTCTAAGCCATCGTGCAGCCCGGCTGTTCCTGGAGTTATTTACCATGAATACCTTATTACAATGCGTTGTGACTTGAGCCTGGTTTCCCATCTTTTTGATAGATTTAATACCGTGCAAAATTCCTTTGCGAGATGGCCACAGCTTTACTTTGTCAATAAGTCTGAAAAGCTCTACCCTCTTTCGATAGTATCTTTTAACTTGTTTTTTGACTTTTTCGTTTTTCGCCATAGCTTGAAACCAAAAATAACTAAAGAAGTAACTTCTTAAAAAGTAATGGTCACATTTATTCGTTCATCCCTTTATTCACTGTGCGTACAATCATCGTAGCCACACCTATCTCAAGCGGATCATGGAGTAATCTGCCGGATATATTTTTTAACGCATCATCAGTTAAACCATTTGGCATACCTGGCGCACAGATATAAGTTTCAGGTGTTATGTGCTTCTCATCTATAATGTTATTTCCAGGGGAAGCGTCAACAAGAATTTTATGATCAATTAACGCATCACTCAACTCCTTTTCAACCTTGATTTCAGCGCCCATGGAGCCCTTAAAATCCGTAATAAGATTGTTGCAGCATTGAGAGTCTGTGTCATAAACTGTTACAACAGCTCCGAGCGTGACTAAGCTTGATACTGCGCTTCGACCTACCCTGCCGCACCCGATCACCAGAACATTTTTCCCCTGCAATCCGCCCGTCATCAAGTTCAATCCTGCAACATATCCCCTTCCGGTTGAGTCCGCATTGTCAATGACACGACACTGTTTGACATTGATTGCCACAAATTGATTATCATCGGCCATCATGATTATGTCAGATTTTTTATTAAAAGCCTCGGCCATCCCTGCTGCATCTGTTGACTGTGTCACAAATGCTCTGAAGCCTATATGTGTGACTATTTGTTTTACAGCTTCTGAAAAACCACCAATTAAACCCTTTCCGGCAGTTATAGGTACAATCCCCACCATGACCGAGCCAAAAAGTGTACTGATTTTTTCATTATCACAATCCACAGCATGGCACGCAATTCCCCTTAAGTCGCATCCAGTTTTAACAATCAGTTCCTTATCATACCGAGCCAGATTGTCGGCAATGTCCATGATGTCTGTGGAACGGAGTCTAGTCATTTCATAAGTTCCCGGGCTTAATACCTGAATCTTGCACGTAATAATTAATCGTAGTTTTTCAGCAATAAATTCTCAAATTCAGACATCGTCAAATAGTTGAGTGGTTAAGTGGTTGAGTAAAAAGATTAATTAGTGTTTGAACGAAAATCCTAAAAATTCCCCTAATAAAATTCCCCTATCCCCCTTTAAAAAAGGGGGAATTAAAGGGAATTTTATTATCTCCCCTTTATGAAAGGGGGAATTGTGAGGAAATATGGCACTTTTCGTTCAGACACTAATAATTAAATCAATATGTTTATATTTACAAACTGTTGTATGTTCAATTATTTGGTAAACGGTTATTGTTCTTAAATATAACAACTACTTAACTACTCAACTACTCGACAACTTAACGATATCTGCAGATCAAGCTGCTTTCGAATTTCATCAATAATCCCACACCTCTTAATCCAAGCTTGTTCCCGATCAGTCCCTGAAATAATTAAAGTAGCCACCCATTCGTCACGGTCAGGCATATAATTAGTAATGGCTTCATCAGCTCCGAAAAAATCTTTGCATAGCCGTAATCCATGGACTCCTGACATAATATGCTCCCCTGCAACCGTCAGTATGTTTGATGATACATTAATATGCTCATAAACTACACCCCGTGGAATAATGTGAGTATCTATGCTTTTTTGATGATCATATAAAAAGAGGTTCCCTAATAACTGTACCATATTCAGGCCGCTTGACCAGTATACGGCGGTGGGTGTCTGGCTGGGCAACCTGGCATCTATTTCCAGAACTTTTATAACACCGTCATTTAAGATCACTTCAATATCCATCAGACCATGCAGCTTTAAGTCTTCGGCAACAGCTACCGATATATTTTCAAATTCCTTTACAAGTTCCGAAGAAAGCTCGGTAGGCGCAATTACTCTTTTACAGTCGTAATCTGCATCCATGGCTAAATCTGTAACACAAAGCACCGAATACTGTCCGGGAAAGCCGATTATTTCAAGTGAATAAGAAGGTCCCTGGATAAATTCCTGCACCACCCATTTTTCGGACGGAGTCGAATCCGGGAAATGGCGCTTTAGTTCATCAAGGTCATTAAGTAATAAGACTCCTTGGCTTCCACTACCTTCGCTTGGTTTGGCCACTAATGGAAATCCACCCTCAGGCCAGGGCTTGGGCCTCGGCACTCCCATTCGAGCAAACAATTGATCCGACTTTACTTTGGATGATGAGGTTTGGTAGGCTTTAATATCAAAGGCAAAGGGCACTTGATTGGTCTTGGTCCATTGATTGAGAGCAGATAGAGCATTGAAATTTTCCAGGGCCGGGATAACCAAATCAACATCTTTTAAGCAACGATCCAATGCTTCATCGGTAGTTACATCCAATTGGATAAAAATATCACACAACTCGGATGCGGGAACGACTGGTTTTTTGTCGATTACCATAACCTTCCATCCGGCCTTTTTAGCCAGGTAGGTAGCTTCGGTACCCTGAAGGTTTCCGCCGACTATGGCAACAAACACAACGTTTTCTCCTGAGACCTTTGCAAAATACTTTTTTTGTACCCAATTACTGTAATGGCTTTGTTGAATTCCGTTTGCGGAGCCTTCCTAGAGGCATAAGCACTAACTTAATAATTAATAATCAATTGATAATTGTGAATGGTTAATTTCTTTTTGTTAAAGTTAGCCCTTATACCCTTTAAAAGAGTTAACTTAACAATTAAAATTGACAATTGATTATTGATTATTTTTAACGGTCTCGTAAAAATTTATATTTATTTGCTAACGTTTTAAGTTTGAGGTTTTAAGTTTTAAGTATCTGTAAATAATTGCTATACTACAACTTGAAACCTAACACTTAAAACCTAAAACCTAATGAACTCGTAAAATTTGATTTAGACGGTTTCGTAAAAAGTTCAAATTCAAGGCATGCAAATTTTGTAATTATGAGGCGTACTTATCGTACGTTGAATGATTACGAAATGCAGCATAACGTCCCGCTGAACTGAAGCGGGAGGCTTTTTACGAAACCGTCAAATATTGAGTCTTATACCATCGAGATACGAAAGACTCCTTCCCATTTTCCCAAGACCCTTGCTGTTTTCAGCAACCATGAGCAAACGCTCAAGTCCAAAGCCTATGCCAACCCACGTATCGGCTATTCTCCAGGCGCTATCAAGTGTATGCGGCCCCATTGCTCCTGAGCCCACCTCCACTTTATCCTTTCCTGCAACAACATCAATTGTATTGCCATAGACTTCGGACTTTTCCGGTTCCAAACTATAATCACAAATTTTGGCTGTTTCCATCACAATTGCAGCCAATTCATTAATCCTCGACTTGCGTTTTTCTTTTGGCAAGCCCATTTCCACAAGATTGAACATAGTAAATTCTATAGAATGATGCGCTCCTTGAGATTCCTTTCGGAAGCAGGGTCCCACCTCAAAAATTCGTACCGGTTTATCCCATAACCGTATCAGGTCCTTTAAAACATAGTACAAGTGCGGAGCCAGCATCGGTCGCAGGCATTTTGTTTTGTCAATCCAGAAGACCTGAGAACTAAGTGGATGATCATCATGTATGGACATCCTGGAAAGAAGACCTTTTGACATGATAATCGGAGTTACGACCTGCACAAAACCGTTCTCTACCAGAGTTTTAGTCAGCATGTCCTCGAGACGACACAGCTTTGGCCTAAGATAAATTTCACGAAACTCCTTTAGACGCTGACCTTCTCGCTTTGCAAGTTCATTTTCAAGTGTTTGAAAAACTTTATCGCGCTGCAAAGTATCGGCAAAGCTTTTCTCCAGATGAGCCTCTTCGGCATTTAGTTCTTTTAATCGTCTAAGTTGAATCTCAGACCAGGTGATTGACAATATTATCCTCTCTATTTTAATAGTTCGTTTACTTTCATTACGGCGTCTTGAGCATCTTCCGCATATGCATCAGCGCCAATTCTGTTAGCCCATCGCGTGGTAACCGGCGCCCCTCCGACAATTGTCTTGATTTGATCCCTCAACCCGGCCTTTTTCAGTTCTTCTTCAATTTCTTTTTGACGGGACATGGTCGTTGTCAACAAGGCACTTGTCCCAATAACATCAGCCTTTACCTTTACCGCTTCATTAATGATAGCCTCGGTATCAACATCCCTGCCTAAATCATGAACGGTAAATCCGTTTGCGTTCAGTAAAGAGACAACTATGCATTTACCTATATCGTGGACATCACCTTTTACCGTAGCGATAACGAGTGTTCCTTTTGTCTGTGCATCTTCTTTTGGCAGGGCCTCGTTAATAACATCGGTAACGGCCTTCATGGCATCCGCGGCCTTAACCAACTCAGGCAGAAACATTTGCCCGCGTCCAAACATATCGCCAACGTAATTGATACCTGGAATAAATGCATCATTCATCAGCTCAACCGGATCAGCTCCTCCTGAAATGCCTTGCTTGGCGATTTCAACTGCTTTATCCTTGTTTTGTTTGACAATTGCTTCCTTGGCTTCTTCGATTATTTTGCTTTCAATCATGGGTATATCCTCCTTTGTGAATTAAAACATCTATTGCATTCTTCAATATTCAAAATAGCTTCAATAACATAAACCAAAATAAAAATTTTTTACACCAAATTTACACCAGGGGCAAACATTTTTTACAAAAAAAATAATTAATTTATCTACTTTTCAAATAGCTTTTCAGATCTCTATAGTAGTTTTCATGGGGACCAATCATGATTAATTCAAGCTTTTCTTCGACAAAACGATAAGAAAGCAGATATTGTGCGTGTTTTATTTTAAATTTATGAGCATATACCCCTCGAAGGTCGCCTTTTTTTTCCGAACCGATGACAGGATTGTCAGCAATTTTTAAAATCTGCTTGTCGAGCGAATTTTTTTCTTGTTTGGTAAATTTTTTAACCTTGCTTTCAAATTGCCGGGACTGTAAAATTTTCATTGGCGGTTATCCAAATTTGTATTCTGATAATTCACCTTGTTCAAGCTCAACAAGACCAATAAGGATGTCCTTTATTAGGCTATAAGTCAAATCAGGATTTTCTTCAGCGCATTTGCCAATTTTTGCCCAGTGTTCAATTTGGCCGGTTAAGGACCGTTGATCAACTTTGCTAAATATCCTTGCTTCCCGTACCAACTCGTCGGAAACTCTTACTGCGGTCGTCATTGTAATTACCTCCTATCAGGATGTTTTACACAACGATATCATGTGGAATAGCAATATGCAACATATTATTGCTTTTATACAATATAATTGCCTTTTATTTATAGGCCAACGGCGGGCATGTATAGCTGGGAAAAGCTTACAACAATCTTGGGATCGATACAAATAGACTGTTTTTGTGTGATCTACGTAAAAGGAAAAAATCGCCAGCTTTGCCCAATCCCTCTCAAACGGCTTGAGCCAAATCCTTTTCATCATTGGCTGATACATGTTGATGGATTGGGTTCTGAGGCGCTATATTCCCGTCTTGGTTCTTTCCTAATAATTTAAGCAATTCGGGTTATACCATACAGCGCACTATATCCTGCAAGAAAAAGTGTGGGTGTATCCCATGTATGAGGCGAAAACGCTTCAACTAACGTCATGAAGAAAGGAATAAAAATCAGCGCAATGATGAATTGCAATTGCGTAAATGAAGTATGAAAAATAACAACCACAATAATGCTTGCAAGAAAAACACATGCACTCCCCTCCAGGGAACGAACATATTTCTTTTTTGAAAAAAAAGCATACGTTTCGT
>CAZLRK010000075.1:0-16050 GCA_964561845.1 uncultured Desulfobacterales bacterium
CCAAATTTACCAAGCCTCTTCATAAGCATTTTTTCCGGATACTTTTTCACATCTCCCAGCGTTTGAATTCCAATTTGTTCAAGATGTTTGAAGCTTGTTTTTCCGACTCCGGGCACCTTCTGAATTGGAAGAGACTCAATAAAATGCTGGACCTTATCCGGCATGATAACGAAAAGACCGTCCGGCTTGTTCATATCCGACGCAATTTTTGCCAAAAACTTATTCGGTGCAATCCCTATTGAACAGGTTAAATTGATACTCTCCTTTATCTTTTTTTTTATTTTAATACCAATCTCTTCCGTTTCTCCGAAAATTGTTTTACAACCGGTGATATCTACATAAGCTTCATCAATTGAAACGGGTTCTACGAGCGGAGAGAAATCATTAAGTATGGACATTATCTTTTTTGAAACTTCTTTATAACGGTCTATGCGGGGAAAAAGAAATATACCATGAGGACATTTTTGTTTTGCCCGATACATGGGCATGGCAGAGTGGACGCCAAATTTCCTTGCTTCATAGCTTGCTGCAGAGACAACACCACGTTTGGATGTGCCTCCTACAATGATACATTTTCCCTTAAGCTCGGAATTGTCCAGCTGTTCCACTGAAGCATAGAAAGCATCCATGTCTATGTGAAGAATCATCGAGTCCACCAAAAATCATTTTGTCCCACCGGGTCATAATATTTCCATTTCCCGTTAACGAAGATTTTTGATGCTAGTTTTGTTTCATCCCGTCCGCACCGCATCAACCGGTCACATGTCATCATCCATCCTATAATAATACCATGTTTTTTTATAGATTCTTTACTGTATTCGGAACACGAGGGATACATAGGACATGTACCGCGTCTAACAGCAGAAAGATGATTCAGCGGACCTTGGTAAAATTTGACCATTGAAGAGAAGGGATCGGACTGAGTATTTGATTCATTTATTACTTTCTTCGAGGAGGTGCACGAAAAGAAAAAACTTAAAATCATCAATAATAAGATTATTTTGATTTTAATTAGTTGCATAATGATTGTTAATTGGGTCCCATTGTTTCGGAAGGCTAAATTATTACACGGATTTCAGATTTCGAAACGAGTAATACTTTAACTGTTTGAAAACAAGGCAACTTCAAAGGCAATTAAATTTTAAACCGTGTAAAACTCTCGTATAAGTGAGAGTAAAGAAAGAACAGTGCATGACATATTAATAATACAAGTAAGCAATAAATGCCGATTAGCCTTTGAAACACACCAATTCAATCCCTGTTTTTTCTTAACTCTCACTAATACGCTCAGACAGTTACCCGATTCAAAATTTAACAACCTTTAAAGCTTGCTAATATAATTGCTTTCATAAGGCTAAAATGTCACCGAAACGACGGTTTTCGTATAAAATACTCTAAAATGAGAGAAATAAAAAAACCTGCGGCGGCAACCATAATAATTGTAGCACCTGAAGTTAAATTCATGATGTAAGAAAGCCAAAGCCCGACCATTGTAAAGATAATACATAGTATTGTTGAAATGAACATCATTTTAATTAGGGAGTTCGAAAATTTTTCAGCTATATAGGGTGGTATCGTCAATAAAGCGATAACAAGAAGCAAACCCACAACACGAATAATCATCACAACAGAAACTGCAATCATTGCAAGAAGCAAGAAATGTAAAAATTTAACGGGTACACCTCTTAATTGAGCAAACTCATCGTCATAAGACATAGCCAATAAATCGTTATAGAAAAAACCTATCAGAAAAACGACAACAAAGCCTAATACAAGCATTTGCCAAAGATCGGATTTGGTCACAGCAAGGATGCTACCAAAAAGATAACTCATCAGATCGACATTATACCCCGGCGTCAAATCCAAAAGGATTACACCTGTCGCCATACCGATTGCCCATAGCACACCTATAATCGTATCTGATCGATCTTTGGCCTTTAGTGTTATAAATGCCATTATCATCGCAGCCAGAAGGGCAAAGCCTAATGTTCCAACCAAGTAAGGCAAACCAAAGAAAAAAGCGACTCCGATTCCACCATATGCCGCATGGGCAATACCGCCGGAAAGAAATGCGATTCGGTTAACAACAACCAATGTTCCAATAACCCCGCATGTCAGACTCGCAAGAAGACCGGCTAAAAGTGCATTTCTCATAAACTCGAACTGTAGTGCCTCTATCATATTATGATCCTCACCCGGGCAAGCCGGAGGAGTTAATCGTTATTGGTTATTAGTTATTGGTATTAACATATTGATTTAAATATCAGTCTTTCCCTACTCAACCACTTAACCACTCAACTATTTGACGATGTCTGAGTGATCTCCAAAAAGTAATCGGTAATCGGTGATCAGTGATCGGCACCTGATTACCCAACACCTGATCACCGATCACTGGTGACCGATCACCACATCGACAAAATTTTGTCCATGTGGTGCTTCTAAACGCCTAATGCTTTCCTAAGACTCCATGTGGCAGACCACGGGCAATGAGTTCCACCGGGCAGTTACACATATCCACCATTTCGTTGGTGATCGTAGCATCATCGTGATAATGAACCAGCTGATTCACGCAAGCAACCGACTTGACGTGACTCGAAAGAATCATCAAATCATGACTGACCAAAACAATGGTAATTTTCTCATTAAGATATTTTAAAAGATTATAAAAATCTTCCTGACCTTTTGTGTCAATACTTGTGGTCGGCTCATCTAAAAGAAGAATCTCAGGCTCCGTCACAAGTGCTCTTGCAATAAATATCCGTTGGCGCTGCCCGCCGGAAAGCTCTCCAATACTATAGTTGCGGTATTCCCACATTTCCATTTGTTTTAAAACTCGTTCTGCGGCAATCCGGTCACCTTGTGAGTGTCGAGACCATGCTATCCCCGATCGCAATCTGCCCATAAGTACTACATCCATAGCTGATATCGGAAAGGACTTATTAAAATGAACTTCTTGAGGTACATAACCCATGCGGTGAGTAACCTTTCGAGGAGGTTTCCCGAAAACCATGATATCACCGCGATCAGCCTCCAGGAGTCCAAGGAGCAACTTAAGTAGGGTCGTTTTGCCTCCACCGTTAGGACCGATCACGGCAAGGAATTCTCCTTCTTTAAGCATAAGATTGACATCTCTTAAAACCGTATGCCCGTTAAAAGAGAAAGAGACGTCATTTATTTTAAGAATGTATGTACTCATGGTAATGTCTACCTCAACGCTGCCTTAAACTTTATCGCCACTTCGTAAAGGTTTTTTGACCAGTCGGCTGCAAGCGGATCTACAAAAGCAATTTGTCCGCCTATGGAATCTGCAATAATCCTGGCCCCTGCCGATGAAAATTGCGGCTGTACAAAAACCACCTTAATACCTTTCTTTTGAGCGTATTTAATTAGGTCTTTTATCTCTGCGGGTTTGGGTTCTTTACCTTCGATTTCAACAGGCACCTGTTTCAGACCATAAGCGTGAGCAAAATACCCCCAACTGGGATGAAACACAATGAATTCGGCTCCTTTGTTTTCCCCGGTTAAAATCCTCCTCAGATTGGAATCCAGACCATCAACCTCTAACATGAATTTTTCATGGTTCGCCTTATAAATAGTAGCATGGTTTGGGTCGATCTTCAGTAACGATTCTAAAATATTCCGGGATAGGATTTTTACAAGAGGTGGAGAAAGCCAGATATGTGGATCCTTAATAATGTCCTTATCTATAGTATGTTGTTCTTCGTCATGATGGTGAGGATCTGTCATGGGAATTTTATCAATGCCGGCATCCGTATATACAATAAGCATATCGGGGTTTGCAGCCATAAATCTATTGAGCCAAACATTCTCAAACTCAATTCCAATTGCAAAATATATCATGGTTTTTGAAAGCGCAACCATCTGTTTTGGTTTGGGCTCGAAAGTGTGTGCATCTGCTCCAGGCTTCACCATGACTGAAACGTCAATCAACTTCCCCCCTATTTTTTCCACAAAATATTTTTGGGGAAGGATACTGACAAACGCCTGAACAGGGGTTTTTGAAAAAGCAACCGATGTCCATCCTAAAAACAAAAGAGATAAAAAGATTATTATTTTAAAAGATTGAAGGTGCTTCATATTTTGAACGTTAATAAAATATTACGAATTTGACAAGATATATGAGGAGTTATTGTAACGAATTTCCTAGAAATAGTAACGCACTTCAATATTAACTGTGGATGGATATAATCCAAATTCACTCTCAATCTCAACTCCTTCGGGTTTTTTACCTATTGGTATTCCGAAATTGAATGCAAGCTCGGCTTCATCTGATAGAGAATACACGGAGTTGAATGACAATAAATAGGAATGGTCCATCAAGTTAGCCATTACCAGCATCTGTGCGTTCAATAACGGCGTTAATTCATAACCTATGCCCAGGGCTGAATAGTTGCGACCTAAATAAGTACTCTCGCTCTCGGTGGCAGTAAGAGCCTCGGCATAATCATTTATAGAATCAAAACCGCTGCCGTTATAAAACTGCTCAAATCTAATATCCAGACTGTTCTCCCAACGATGTTCAATGCCAAAAGACAACTCTGAGAAGGAATCCTGTTGCGGGTCATCAGGATCAGTAATATGTCCTTCAGCACGAACGCCTATCCACTGGAACAGTTCACCTTGCAAAGAGCCACCGATTACATTAGTCTCACGCACCACACCAGCGAGTAATGCGTATTCAAAGTCATTGAAAACCGTTGAGATTTTGCCAATATAAGAAACTCGATCATTTTCTGAACCTTTGCTCCAGCCTGTATCACTGTTAGGAGCTTGTTCATAACCAAATACGTTGATCAAAGACAGTTGTGAAAAGCTACCAAGTTGCACCTGTGTTCGTACAGCATCTACGCCTGGTTTATAAACCCTATAAAAAGTCTGGGCCGCAAAGGGAGCGAAAAAGTCGTTTGGCGTAAAATAAAACGTAGTCGCCAAATTGATCGGCTGACGACCCACAATAAGTTCAAAACGATCGTGTGCATAAAAGACATTTAAACGGTCTATTGCAAGGTGCACGTAATCATCATCACTGAAACTCCACTCCAGAGATGAGCTGCGTTCTACATCCAGCGGTGTTCCTTGACTGCTTTGACTCGATGACAATGAAGCCGGGATATAGGTCTGATATGCGTTGACTTCGAAGCCCAGGTATTGCCCCGCTTGGCCCTGCATTAGTATGCGCGCAATGGCGGCTCCACCGGAAACCGACCTGTCTTCGTAGAAAAACTCATTTTCGGGATACTCATGGGTAATTGCAAATCCTCTTACCATCCCGCGTAATTCAAAATATCCGGTTTCACCCTGCCATTCATAGAAAGCCCTGCCCTGGAATGGAAACGAAAGGAATAAAAGTATAAGGCTAAAGATAAGGATAGACAATCGTAGTTTATCAGAGTACTTCAACGACGGACCTCGTCTTTTTCTATTTTGCCATCGCGCAATCGAATAAGACGACGCGCACGATCCATTACACGCCTGTCATGCGTAGAAAAGAGAAATGTTCCACCGTAGTTCTGATTGAGCTGCTGCATGAGATCCAGCAGTGCATCGGCTGTTGTTGAATCAACATTTGCAGTGGGTTCGTCTGCCAACACAATTGCGGGCCGAGTAACAATAGCCCTGGCAATTGCTACTCGCTGTTGTTGGCCTCCTGACATTTCATCAGGTCGTCGGTTCTCCAGACCTTCCAGCCCTACTTCTTTTAGAATTGCCATTACCCGATCCCGGCATTCGTTGTCAGATGCTCCCTGCAATTTTAAAACAAACTCTGCATTTTCATACGCTGTCAGTACCGGAATCAGATTATAGGCCTGAAACACAAAACCGAGACGATCGCGGCGTATTTTTGAAATCTGTGAGCGGGAGAGGGTGGCAATATCCTGACCTTCAAGAAATACTTTCCCTGTTGTAGGAAAGTCTAAACCACCTATAAGGTTCAACACGGTAGTTTTGCCCGAGCCGGAAGGACCGCTGAGGGCAGCGAAGTCGCCCTTTTCAATACCAAGAGTCAATCCATCCACTGCATGTACCTCTACTTTACCCTGTTGATATATCTTTGTAATCTCTTCAAGTGTAACAATTGAATTGTCCTGCATGATATTTTCTCCTGCAAACTACATTGCCCTCAAGCTTTCCACAGGTGGTGTTCGTCCGGCCCGCCATGCCGGATAAATTCCAGATAATAAAGTCAGGAAGAACACTCCGGAAAGAATGGCAATAATGCTTTCCTTAAAAAGCCTGATCCTAAACAAGGGATCCACAAGAACACCACCCGCACTGTAATCTTCGCCTATGGCTCCGCTAAAATCGATACCCACGTAATAAAGATAAGCATACCAGGGAATAGTGATAAT
The DNA here is from genome assembly GCA_964561845.1 of uncultured Desulfobacterales bacterium. Lineage (GTDB taxonomy): Bacteria > Desulfobacterota > Desulfobacteria > Desulfobacterales > JAUVVS01 > JAUVVS01. The sequence goes on from CAZLRK010000075.1 coordinate 6,372, forward strand.
AATTCCCAACACCAATCCTATTAGTGCCAACCAAAGGGATTCAATTAGCACGAGCTTAAACAGCGTTTTTGGCGACATACCGATGGCCATCATTACACCAAATTCCCGGCTCCGTTCCAGCACGCTCATTAGCAGAGTATTCAAGATGCCCGCTGCGATTAACAGCCCTATCAAAATCTGCATAATATAATTTCCACTTTTGTCCATAGTGATAAGCCCCGCCAATTCCGCCTGGGTTTGTTTCCATGTCAAAACTTCCCTCTGTGGATCAACTACTCCGGCAGCAATTTCATCTCGTATCCGGCTTGAATAGCGATGATCATTTATGATAACAGCCACTAGGGTCGCGTCCTGAGGATCATAGTGTAAAGTTTTACGCATACTGTTGATGGGCAACAATACCATGCCGCCGTCCACTTCTCTAACGCCGGTTTTAAATATACCTGTAACACGGGCGATCTCGCTGACAATCTCTCCATTGACATCAGTTGTGGTATAAACCAATTTTTTACCGATACGCAAATTAAGTTTTTTCGCCATTTTGCTTCCTATAACTACACCACGACCGTCTATACCGGGGAACAGCTTTCCCTGCACCATGGAACGAACTAAAAAATTATGTTGAGCAGATTCCTGGTCGGGATCTATTCCCATAAACATACCTCCAACGGTTTTGCTTGCACTTGCGAACATGGCCTGCCCCATAATTCTGACAACGGCGTCGCTTACACCGGGCACGATCAACACTTGATCGCGAATCTTTCCTGCATTGATAAGTCTTTTATCCAAAGCCGGAGTTTGGTTGTAGTTAAGCGGTTCAATAGTGATATGCCCAAGGCCCATAGTAGCGCCTGCATTAATCATATTAGTATATCCATAATCACCTGTTCCGGTAAAGGTAACGGCAAGCAATATCCCAAAACCGATGGAAAAAGCGGTAATCAAGGTGCGGCGCCTCCTTCGCCATAAATTTCGCCATGCCATCTTGCCAAATTTCATTTCTTTTTCCTATATTTCAAAATAAAATTATGTTTTTCGTGCTTTTATAATTTCGTGCTTTCGTGATAAATTTCTTTTTTACTGGTGAGCGATTACCTAATTTCTAATGTGGCTGGTTTATAAACCTAACATTAATGATAATGAATCGCTTTGACGGGCCTAATGACAGCCGCCTTAATTGCCGGATAGATCACAGCCACTATTGCAATAATAAAAAGAAAAATTATAGGTATTACTATCGCTTCCGTTGTTACATGTGCTCGCCAGATGGGGTCTATCGCAACACCACCAATGGATGCACCACTTGCTATCGCAGATAGATCAATGCCGTTGTACTTGTAATAATTTGCTAATGACCAGCCCGACAAAAATGCAATAATACTCGCCACAGTTACCTGGATCATGGTTTCTGCATAAACCAGCAACGTAAGCTGCCATGGTGTAACGCCGATGGCCTTCATAATACCTAACTCACGGATGCGTTCAAATACACTCATTAGCATTGCATTAAGCACCAACATAGCCACAGCTACATAAGTAATCAAGACCATAATAATAGTCTGGGCATCAGCTAAATCGAGAATTCTGGCAATAACCGGTTGCAGTTGACGCCAATTCAATATCTCATAGCCCTCAGCCATCATAGCCACTTGTGCTTTTGCAGCCTCCAAATCAGCACTGCGGTCAGGTCGCATAATCGCAATCTCGTGGGCCCCTTGCGGCATTACCATCAATTCACGGAAGGAACTTTCCTTCATATAAAAACCGGCGCGATCAACGTCTTCACCCACGGATTTCAGTATTCCTATCACTTTATAGAGATCATTCGCCATGGAACCATCGGATGCCTGACCGATGATGACAACCTCGTCACCGGGCTTGACACCCAGGGTACGAGCCAGCTTTTTACCGATTACCACACCCTTGGGATCAATATCATTAAGCCAGTCTCCCTGCATCACATGCTTGTGAATCTGGGTTACCGTTGCTTCGTTTGTTAGGTTTATACCCCTTAACTGCACGCCTGAGGAAGCAGAGCCGGCGGCCGCCAACCCAAAGGCGTATACACGCTGGGTGGCATAAAACCCGACCTGCTGCAATTTGCTCACAAGATCGTCTGCATTTTCAATGCGCTTGTATAAATCCGGATCGTCACGATAGCCTTCAGCATGAATTTGTATATCGCCCAGATTCATGGCGACTGCATTGCGTTCACTTGTTTGAAGAAGCCCTTCCATCAATGAAGCAAACAGGATCATAATAAATCCCGCAAAGCCCATGGCCAGCATAGTAACCGTGGTTCTGCGCCAGTTACGAAACACATTGCGTGATGCGATAGATAGGATTCTCATGGACAACCCCGAATTATTTATTAACGTTCAAAAGTTACGGCTTTTGTAACATTTTAGCCTTATGAAAGCAATTACATTAGCAAGCTTTAAAGGTTGTTAAATTTTGAATCGGGTAACTGTCTGAGCGTATTAGTGAGAGTTAAGAAAAAACAGGGATTGAATAGGTATGTTTCAAAGGCTAATCGGCATTTATTGCTTACTTGTTTTATTAATATGTCATGCACTGTTCTTTCTTTACTCTCACTTATACGCGAGTTTTACACGGTTTAAAATTTAATTACCTTTGAAGTTGCCTTTTTTTCAAACAACTAAAGTATTACCGGCTTTTTTACATAAGCATTCAAAGGATTAGATCGAAAGTTCAGACGCTGATCAACTGGAACATATTCTTGGTTATTTGCGTTTTAAGCGCACCAGCGAGAAGAAGGAATCACTAAGCTTGATATTAAATTCCATTTTTTCATAAACAAGTTCCGTATATTCATCCGGTTTGTCTGCCGGAACCACACGCATAACTGACGGTATCCTACGATCTGCCAATAATTTTATTTCACTGAAGATCATGGTGCGAGCGATTTTCATATCTTCATCAAAATAATACTGTATCAATGGTAGATAGCCGTCCGCCAGTACCGTTAATACGACTTTGCCCCAGACTACGGCCGCATCGGGTCTTGGGATAAGTGTAAATTCGATAACATTTCGGTTGTCCCTCACGCCTTCAAATGAAATAGTAGTCTCATAGTCTTCCTCCATACGTGATTCCTTTACCAGATCATCATTAGTGAAATGGCTGCCCATCCAGGAACCCATCATCATGCCGGAAGTCAGGCGAATCGTACGATCGGTTCGTGGTAAATAACTGTAAATATTGTTACCGGACTTCAAGGTAGCTGTCCCCTTTTCCTTGAGGGGCATGAGAATTCGTACAAGGGTTTTTTCCTTTCCCTTGGACCAGGCTTCGAGCCTTATATTGCGGGTATAATGAACAGTCTTAACTTGCATGGTCAATATCGTATGGGAAGAAGTACCGCGCCACATGTCATCCACCTGCTGTAAAATTTCCTTTGCTCTCTTTCTGGCAGTATCATCCTGTTGCGCAAATGATGAATTCGTTGTGAAGATCAACAAAATAAATAAAGATAAAACTGATAAATAAATACTTGCTTTAGGCATAACATCTCCTTGGGAATTCTTGCATCAACACCTTTGCAAAGGTCTCTCAAATAATTGCTTCTTTTAAAACCTGTTATCATTTTTAACATGTATTTGCAACATAATGCCAAATCCCTATAAAAAAAACAGCTTGTTAGGAAATTATGGGGATAAAAATGTCTCTTAAAAATTGGAAGGATAAAGAAATTCCCTTTTCTAAAGGGCTTTAGATGGGGATTTTATAAATTGGATAGTGTAAATGCATGAGGGTGTTATTCACTGACTTCAATCTTTGCTGCGCTAAAACCTCCTTTTAATTTAACTCTAATGAGCGTTTTTGAACCGGGCAATAAGTGTATCTCTTTATAATAATTTTTTGAACCCTTTGATACCGTAATACGATATTCGTCTGGTGTTAATTCAGTTTTTCTATAAGGTGTCCTTCCTTCATCAAAAAAAGCTCCTCCTATTTGTTTTAAAGTAACAAGCGCACCTCTTATATTTGACCTAGTAGGTAACATCGATATCACTACTGTTGCGGGAGTTGTAAAACTTCCCGAACGATCACTGAATTTATACTTTGCTGAATTATTGCGTAAATTCACATTCACCTGTGTAATTCTACCCGCTTTTAATTTCAATTTTTTAAAATAATTACGCCTACTGTTATTGGGATCAAAAACTCTGATTTTATATATTCCCGGTTTCAAACCTTTTTTTGTATACGGCGTCCGTCCTTTATCATTTATTCTCCCTTTTATACCGACCGACGCACCTTTAACGTTGGAAAAAATCATCAATGCTCCGGTTTTTTGTGAAAGCATTTCCTTTTTAACTTTTACTTCCGGAACTTTTAAAGATGCAATTTCTTGACCTTTTGGCGCAGGTTCTACTGTAGCTTCTTTTTTCTTAGCAGCTTCCTCTGAAAGTTTTTTAATCTTTATTTTTGCCAATTCTACAAATGTTCCATTGGGAAACTTAGCCACATATGCTTTTAACATATCAATATCGTTTGAATTGCTTATGGTCCCCCAAAATGCCAATTCGAGGCTGCTATCTGTACTTGGCGAAGTGGAAACAACTGGCTGTTCCTGTTTTGCGGGTTGATCGGTCGATTCTTTTTTATGAGGTTTTTGGCTTGGTGAAGCACTTACAAAGATAAAATCTCCTCGATCCAGATCCGGGTTATTTATCTTGCCATACTGAGGGTGTTGTCGTCTGTGGGTATAATTGACTACTTTATCAGAAAGATACATTCCAAGCTCAGTCCCTGTAACGTAACCATCTCCTGTAAGATCTGCATCACCATCAAGACCTATTAAAAAGCTACGTTTAAACATGCTTTTATCGGGGACCTGCTCGTCTTCTCTGCCGGCAGTTATGTACTGTCGTACAGGCAAATTGCTTTTCTCGGTAATATCATCCGGCACCGCCCTTGTAAGAGCAAATAAAGAACCTGAAAAACAAGAATCGAATAACATCAATACATGTTTTGATTGTATCCTTAATGAAGCCGATTCTATGTCTCTCATGCTAATGGCATGTGCGGCAAAACCCATGGGATCATCCCTTAAAAGTGGACAGTCCTTGGGTATTACATATCCCATTTTAGTCTTATCTGCTAATGCTTCAGTTTCACCATGACCGGCATAATAAAAAATTATCGCCCTATTCTCTTCATTTCCCACCTTATAAATCAGCTCGTTTAGGGCTGTTTTCATTTCTCGATATGTTGGATCAAGCACCAACTTTGTTTCAAATCCAAACTTCTTCAGTTTTTCAGATACCTCTTTAGCATCCCTGGTAGCATTAGGAAGTTTAGGCCAGTACTCATAATCACTTATTCCAATAACCATGGCATGGTAACTCTTATAAAGGTATAGATCATTTCCTTTTTTAGAAACAACTCTAATGCCGCGCATCGTCTCTCCAAATAGAGGAAAAGGAAAAATCAAGGATGCCGTTAATAAACCTATAAAAGCTAAAAAACTTATTTTTTTCATAATATTAGCCCCTTATTATCAAGAGAGGGAATGTGACCTTTGAAAAAAACTCTTCGACTGTTCAATCAATTTGTTTGTCTATTTGAAAATGTTTTAGGGTCGTCAACGCACAACTTTTAACATTATTTAATCAAAAATCGCTCCTAAAGTCAAGTTTTTTCTGATTTAGCTTTTTAGTACAATGAGGGGGCGTATAATATTTAGCGGTTAAATGCAAGATGAAAGTGCACCACCTTTTAACAGTTTTTGTTTTGATGTTTTGTTAATAGGGAAGGGATAATTTTAATCTCTTCCAGCTTTTGATCTTTCTCAAAATAAATTTTCAATATTTCATTTTTTAGATTCCATTCGGATAGGACAAAGTAGTTGATGTAAGGCCGAGGCAATAAGGTTTTCATATTTAACACATCGATAAAGCCGTTTGATTGATCGTTAGTTTCTCGGACCTGACGAATGAAATAGGCTTTTGGCTCGAATGTCCCCTATTACATCCTTTATTTCATTTCCGCTGGCTACAATTTAGCAATCAGCTGAAATGATCGTATTATTGATACGGCATCACGGAAACTGATGTCGCATCTTGGAAATATGGGCTAACTCACATCTGATCCAGTGCCCTGCCGGCAGCTTCGATCGTGTTGTCTATATCCGCCTGTGTGTGCTCTGTACAGCTGAGATTGTGTAGAATTTTGTTTCCGGTAACGAAAACTCCCTGATTTCGCATCAATTCGGCAAATTCACCATATTTTTGTACGTCCACTGATGAACAAAACTGCCTGCAGTCTGTTATCTCGTCCAGTTCGGTGAAGAGTGGATGGAACATTGAGCCCACGTTCTGAACGATCATTTTGTGCTTACCGATGTCTTTGGCGACCTGATTTAGACGGACTGTAACCTGCTCGCCGATTGCTGCGAGCTTTTTGAACCCCGCGTTGTCGTCTTTGCTCATTTCTTTCAACATGGTCTTGACCGCAAAAAGGCCGAGGCGTGGCGCGTTATGAGTTCCATAGTGCAACACCTTGCCGTACTCGATGCTATCCATGATATGCGCGGGGCCGCCGATTGCAGCGACCGGGAATCCCTGACCCAACGCTTTACCAAAGGTCACGATATCGGGTTGCAGGTCATAGAGTTCGGCGGCACCGCCCGGTGCGACACGGAATCCGGTAACCGTGTCATCAAGATAAAATAGAGCACCGTGAGCGAGGCAAAGCTCTTGCATCTTTTGCAGATATCCGGGCTTTGGTGGTATCACGCCCATATTCGACATGGCGCCTTCTGTTACGACGCAAGCAATATCTCGGCCGTGGGAATCCATCACCCTTTCCAATGCGTCCTCGTCGTTCCACACACAAACAAGCGTATCTTCCCATGACCCTGGCGTTAGGCCCGAGCTATCGGGAATTCGTACAGGATCGTTCGGATGGCCGAGCGTGGGAGGATATTGTGGATTCGAATTTACTAAAAGACCATCGTACCAGCCGTGATAATGACCTTCAAACTTCAGTACCTTACGGCGACCAGTAATCCCGCGTGCCATACGCACGGCGGTCATGCACGCTTCGGTACCGGTATTGGCAAATCGAATCTTGTCTACGTGAGGAAGCATGCCAACCATCAATTCAGCTGTTTCAACCTCAACCTCAAGCGCCGAGGCAAAATGGGTGCCGCCCCCCACTTTCTCGCGCACAATTTCGACGATCTTGGGGTGTGCATGACCTAGTGGTAAACAACCAAATGAGAGCTGCCAGTCAATGTACTCGTTGCCGTCCACATCCCAGACATGGGCGCCACGGCCTTCTCGGAAGTAGGGCGGGAAGGGCTTGTAATTCATCGGCCCACGTGAGGCAGAACTACAGCCTTCGACGAGTACTTTCATGGCTCGGGTGAATAGCTTTTCGGAAACTTCGGTCTTCATTTATATACCTCTTTCTCTAATTGATAAGAATTCCCTTTTCAAGAGCGGAATAAGGGAAAATTTGAAGTTGTGTGCCGTAATAGGGCATATCCCAATATGTAATAGGGGATATGGTTAATTTCTGTCGCCGAATATGTTTCGCTGAAACCGGCGTATTTAGTGGGGTTATTGTATCTTATTTGGCGATTTTTTACAAACAAATAAAAGTGCAAAGAACTATTACAACTCACAAATTAAAATGATTCATTAGTTAAAGATTTCCTTCAAAGCAAAATCAAAATCAATGCGCTGCGCGGCATGTTACGTACAGAAGGCAGAAGTTGAGAATTGCAGGTTAACGTTTGCGGATAACCAGCAGGACTGATTCCTTTCAAGATAGCAAAGTTTTTTACGATAAACCCCACAATTTATTCTCGTCTGGTTCATCCGCCTGGTTATATTTTCACACCAGCTCAAGAAATCTATCGACTGAAAGCCGAGCTTGTTTCAATATATGCGACAGAGTGGATCTTTTAATAGGGCGATGCGCAGGAATTGTCAGTTTAAGAACCTCGTCTTGTAAATGTTTCTGAAGACGAATATGGCTTCCCTTCTGGCGGACAACCACCCATCCGTCCCGTTGCAAGGCTCTTCTTACCCTTTCGTATCCTAAACTCGGTACCTTTGTCATACGGCGATTTCCGTGATCTCATGGTCAGGGGATAAGATGAGATCGTCCTCAACCGGTTCTAGATACAGCTCGATGGCTTCTTGGATATTTGTCATGGCCTCTTCTTTGGTGTTTCCCTCACTGATGCATCCCGGGAGGCTTGGCACATAAACTGTATAACCTCCCTCATCACTGGGTTCGAGAACAATTTTTAATTTCATAACTTTTCCCTCCAAATCTAAGAAATATTACTATACAGAATTAATTCTGTATATCCCAATATATCATGGCTTTTACGGAATTTTTTTTTAATCGGTAATTTAAAACTTCTGATTGCAGATTCCTACCTGACTCGATGCTCGATTACAGACCCATTTTATTCAAGATTTCAAAATGTAACCGATACCTTACCAAATTTAGTATCAGATGTCAAATTTTCGGATTTAAGAAGCACGACCCGGCTTTACCGAATATACATAACGGGAATGTTATATTGACATTGGATTATTTGTGCGGTTTTAGTTCCGTCTATTCTGGCGCATAGATCGAGAGCAAGGAAAACAACATCCGGGTTAAGCTTCTTAATTTCTAACAGGAACCCTTCTCCGGAGGCGTGTTTGTAAGAAACGGTTTTACACCAGTCGCTGATAAATCTGCATCTCATACCCAATTTTTCATCAGCTTCAAACAGCATAACCTTTCGTTCGGTCATCGCAAGATCCCCCGGATAAATTTTGCATCTGTGTTTTATAAAAACAAAATTTATACAAAAAACATATCGGTTGACTTGCAAATTTGGTAATGATTCAATGATAATAATGAACAAGCAACTGATAATAGGTATAATGGGAGGGGGAAAGGTAAAAACCGGTGATGCGGAAACTGCATACCATCTGGGATGCTTGATTGCAAAAAAGGGTTGGATACTTTTGAATGGAGGAAGAAATGCAGGAATCATGGAAGCTTCCGCAAAAGGCGCCAGGGACCATGGGGGATTAACAATCGGCATTCTGCCTGATGACAATCGCAGCCGGGTTTCAGAATATATTACAATTCCTATTTTAACAGGCATGGGAAATGCAAGAAATTGTATAAATGTACTTTCAAGCGATATCGTTGTTGCCTGTCCGGGCGGAGCAGGCACGATATCCGAAATAGCCCTTTCCCTTAAAAACAATAAAAAAGTGATTCTTTTGAATTTTGATGTTGCCAAATCCTTTCATCAATATATCAATAAAAAGTTGCTCTATTATGCAGAAACTCCTGAAGAAGTGATAAAAAAAATAGAAAAGATAGTCAATAACCACCCCTAAAAAGGGTGGCATGATAGAGACCCTGAAAGGGTCGGTAGTTTTCACCGCAGAGCCGCGGAGGACGCTGAGTGAGATGTTTTTTTTTAGCTTTCCGCTGAGGGGACGGAAAGCTAAAATCCCCAACCCTACCGGGTATGATGATACCCTATACCTGTCCATGATGCTGGTTCGCCACTCAAATGCTGAATGCTTTTCATTTGCTGTCCTCTCAACAGCAAATGAAAAATATAGTCACTCTATAGTGGACCCCAAAAATGAGACAGTTTGTTAAGGTGTGTTTCCAAGAAAAA
>CAZLRK010000076.1:0-15728 GCA_964561845.1 uncultured Desulfobacterales bacterium
GGGGTCAAAATTGGGTTGTCGCAAAGGGTCATTTTTCTGTTGACGTTTCGAAGCTATGGTCGACCAGACAAAAACCATATTGAAATCCGTATTCGGCTATGATGAATTCAGGCCCCTTCAGGCTGAGATTATCGCGAATGTTCTTTCGAAAGAAGACACCCTGGTAATCATGCCGACAGGTGGAGGAAAATCACTCTGTTATCAGATCCCTGCGCTAATATTTAACGGGCTTACCATCGTGGTTTCCCCGCTGATCTCCCTGATGAAAGACCAGATGGAGCAGTTGACGGAATTGGGTGTGGCTGCGGTTGTCTTGAACAGTTCATTGACGCCGGGTGAATATCGCCGAAATGTGAGTCGCATTAAGCAGGGCAAGGCTAAATTGCTTTACGTAGCTCCGGAAACCCTGCTGAAACCAGAGATGCTGGAGATGCTTTCATCCTCGGTTCGAGTTGATTGTATTACCATCGATGAGGCCCATTGCATATCCGAATGGGGGCACGACTTTCGTCCTGAATACCGGCAAATAGTCGAGGTAAAGTCCCATTTTCCCGAAGCTGTATGCCTTGCACTGACTGCCACTGCCACTCCCAGGGTTCAGTGCGATATTAAAAACAACCTTAAATTTGATGAATCCAATGAATTTATCGCCAGCTTTGACCGGGAAAACCTGTTCATTCAGGTTGTCTTGAAAGACAATCCCCTTGTACAGACCCTCGACTTTTTAGAACGATATCAGGGCAAATCCGGTATTATCTACTGTTTCTCCCGAAGACAGGTGGACGAGCTTTTCCAAGTGTTGAACGATAAAGGGTTTTCCGTCAAACCCTATCACGCGGGTTTACCCGAAATCCGGCGAAAACAGAACCAGGAACTGTTCATCAATGACGATGTGCACATCATTGTGGCTACCATTGCTTTTGGGATGGGGATAAACAAGCCGAATGTCAGCTTCGTTATCCATTATGATATGCCGAAAAATATCGAAGGCTATTACCAGGAGATCGGCAGGGCCGGACGCGACGGGTTGCGGGCCCATTGTCTTTTGCTGTTTTCTTATGCGGATATCCGAAAAATTAGGTATTTTATAGACCAGAAATCCGACCACGAGCAGCGGGTGGCCGGCATCCACCTTAATGCTTTGTTGCGGTTTATCGAAAGCGATGGTTGCCGCCGAATCCCCTTGCTGAATTATTTCGGGGAAACGAATCAGACCGAGAAATGCGACATGTGCGACAATTGCCTGGCCGGCGAACAGGAGAAAGAGGATATCACCGTGGCGGCCCAGATGTTTCTTTCTTGTGTCAGGCGAACCGGAGAGCGGTTTGGGGCCGGTCATATCATCGATGTGCTGCGCGGCTCCGAGGCAAAAAAGGTATTAAGGTTCGGACATGAACGGTTATCCACATACGGCATTGGAAAAGAGTATTCGAAAAAACAGTGGTTCCATCTATCACGCCAGTTTATCCAGAAAGGCCTCATCATCCAGGACATGGAATACGGGGGATTGAAAATCACTGCCAAAGCCTGGGATGTATTCCAGGGGAATGAAACTGTTTTCGGCAGGCTGGAAAAAGATCAGACGGATCAGATGACCGCAAAGAAAAAAGATGAAGAATTCGATTTGGACGTTGACCGGGATCTTTTTGAAAACCTGCGAAAAGAACGAAAAAGGTTGGCGGATGATGCCGATTTGCCGCCCTATGTTATTTTCTCGGACAAATCGTTAATGCAAATGGCAGCCCGCTTTCCCCAATCCCGGGACAGCTTTCGCGAAATTTACGGAGTGGGAAATCATAAACTGGAAAAATACGGATCGATTTTCTTAGATCTTATTCGCGGATATTGCAAAATCCATGGGATTCAAGAAACTCAAAAAAAAGAACAAGCCGCCGCAACCAAGCCCAAGCTTACCCGTAAGCCCAGATATATTGAAGTCGGAGAAGCTTACAACGCCGGGCAATCAGTTTCTGAGATAATGGCCACATATAGCATTAAACAAAACACGGTTTTAAATCATTTGATAAAATACCTTCAGGATGGCCACATACTCAGGTCAGACGGCCTACTGCATCTTTCGAACCTGACATTGGACCAGCAGAAGGTTATCCTTCAAGCATTTGATCGTCTCGGCCCGGCATATTTACGCCCCGTGTTCGATGCGTGTAAGAAAGAATTCGGGTATGATGAATTAAGGATCTTTCAAGTGTATTATCTTAGCAAGCATGGCTTTAATAAGTAAACCGACCTGACCAATCATGCTAATGGAACTGAAAAATGCCTATCAAACAGTTTCTATCTAAAGCCCAAGCCAAAACGCTAATTGCCACTATGAGCTCCACTATATATGCGCTAATACTTCTCAATATTTCCACAAGATTTGTTTTGTTCTGATAAAAAAATTACAGTAAAGGAAAAAAACATCATGTATGATTTTATTCTTACCCCGGAAGAACGTGAACTAAAAAAGGAGGTTCGCCAGTTTGTCATCGAGGAAGTCACCGCTGATTTTTTACGAAAAATGGACGAAGATGAGATCACATATCCTCGTGAATTTGTTGCAAAGCTTGCTGAACGAGGGCTGCGTGGTATACGATTTCCCCAAAAATACGGTGGCCGAGGGATGAATTGGGTTGCTGAAGTTGCGGCAACCGAAGAAATCGGTTGTCTAGGAATGGCCCTGGGCTGTGCTTTTGTTATGCCGTCCATTGTAGGCGAAGCACTGAACATGTTTGGCACTGAGGAGCAAAAAGGAAAATACCTAAAACCATACATTGGGGGAAAATTAGTGGCTGCCGAGGCTTTGACAGAACCACGGGGTGGATCCGATTTCTTTGGTGCTATGACCAGGGCTGAACTTCATGGGGATCATTTCATATTAAACGGCATGAAACGGTTTGTCGTTGGTGCTGAAGGTGCTGATTTTTTTCTTGTCTATTGTAAAACAAATTTTGATAAAAACGCACACAAATATAACCGCCTCAGCCTGCTGATAGTAGATCGTGGCCCCGGTGTTAAGACGGAATATCTTTATGGTTTAATGGGTTGTCGAGGCGGTGGTACCGGGCGGTTGGTTTTCCGGGATGTAAAGGTACCTAAAGAAAATTTGGTGGGTGAACTGCATGGCGGAGCGTTTTGCTTTAACCAAATGATGATTCCGGAGCGTCTCACATCTGCTGCTGGTTGTTTGGGAGTATGGGGTGCGCTAGATTTAGCGGTCCGGTATTCAAACAAACGCCGGGCTTTTGGCAAAGAAATTCGTAATTATCAGGCGATCAGCTTTAAGGTGGCTGATTCTATTACAAAACTTGACGCAGCCCGTGCTCTAACATACATGGCTGCTCGCTCTGTTGATGAAAACTATCCCAATGTACGACGTATAGTCAGTGAAGCTAAAAGATTTTCCACAGAAGCCGCCTGGGATATCGTCAACAACGCCATGCAGATCATGGGTGGTATAGGCTATACAGATGTTTACCCCATTGAACGGGCACTTCGGGACTTCCGGCTAGGGATGATCTGGACGGGCACCAGCGAAATAATGAATCTCATGATTCAACATGAATATTATAACCAGGTACTTGATCCGTTATATGATCGCCGGAAGATGGAAAATGATGCCAGGCATCCGGATGAAATCGAACGGTGCTATACGGGTGATGATATGCAGCGGGTTTTTGATGATGGTATGGTTTAATGAGGAAGTTTTTCCATACTCCCTAAATGATGGAAGGACTACACCCCTTATATCCCCGACGACGGGATTTCGTTTCACTCAACTTGAAAATGAACAAATCAGACTTGAGAGAAAAGCGGATTAACACCTCTACATTATTGTTAATCGTCGGAAGGAAAATATATGAAGAATCCTAGAAGCTTATTTTATACAATAGTGGGCATAACATTTTTTGTCATTTTGCCTTTTTTCATGATTGCCTCTGCACATATAAAAAAAAGTCTTCCTGGAAGAGACTTTTCCATAACAAATATTTCAGGCAGGGTTTTAGCCCGGTATAAAATACAATATCCTTTTAATGTAAAATCTATAAACGACAAATCTTACAATAGAAAATCAAAATGGATTCCTTTACGGAAAGGATCTAAAATTGGTTTTGGAGCTTTAATAAAAACAGAGGAACGCGCTTTTATAGATTTGATGGTAGAAGGCATTGCCGGTCTTCGGATAAATAAAAATTCTTTAGTAAAACTTGAGCAAAACGAAAAAAAACATACAAATGTCAACATTGCACTAAATCGCGGGGAGCTATTATGCAGAATATTTAATGCTAAATCAGCAAAATTACAAAAAAGACCGGACAAATGCATAGTCACAACTCCGACAGCGACAGTGCGAGTTAAAGGTACTACTTTTTACGTTAAATATTTTCCCCACACGAAGATTACAAAGGTAGCTGTTCTTGATGGCGCCGTAGATTTCAAACCCAATGATACCTCATCCTTTGGAACTACAGTGCATGGTGGAAAGCAAACCCAAATCACCCCCTCAAACCAATATCCACATTTAGAGAATATGGCTCCACATATAAGTGATGAACTTGTGGAGGCTAAACAACTAAAATTCGAGTCATCCGGGAGTGATCATTTGGGTCAGATTATGGATTTGGTTTTGGAGTCTCCATTTTATAACAAAGCACTAAAGATAATAGCAAACTATGAGATGAAAATTTTTAAAAGGGCCATTATATATCATGCACGTTTGCTCTGGAGTAGCACCGTGCCAAGCACGTTGCAAGCCATAGAACTCGAAGATGGAGACTATGCAGATCCGTGGGACTCGGAGTATTTATATGAGAAGATCGAAGAAAAAAAGGCCGTACTTATATCTGCCGGGCCTGATAAATTATTTCACACTCCGGATGATATTTTCATGTCCATCAACTTATAATAGGTGATTTTTATTTAAACTCAACACTATGAGTTTTGGGGTGTTTTGCAAGAGTCTCAAATAGAAAAAGGAGGAAGTAGTGATCATTTTAAACCCTAAAAAGGAGAAATTTGAATTTCTAGATGAAAGATCAAGAGAGATAATGCTCAAAACCATTGAGTTTTTTGAAAATAAAGGAAAGAAAAAACTCAAGGAAGACGATCATGAGCGGGTATGGTATGGTGATTTTCTGGAGTTTGTAAAAAAGGAAAAGATTTTTTCAACCCTTATGACGCCTAGCGGATACGGGGATGAAGATTCCCGGTGGGATACATTCCGCATATGCGCTTTTAATGAGATCCTTGGTTTTTATGGGTTGAGCTATTGGTACACCTGGCAGGTTTCCATGCTGGGGTTGGGTCCCATCTGGATGGGGGAAAATGAAGAGGTAAAGCACAAAACGGCACAGTTGTTGAAAGATGGCGGCATATTCGCCTTCGGTCTTTCTGAAAAAGAGCATGGCGCAGATATCTATTCAACTGATATGATGCTGACTCCGCTGGATGAAGGGAAATACATGGCGGACGGCGGAAAGTATTATATCGGCAATGCCAATAAAGCTGCCCTGGTCTCCGTATTCGGGAAAAATTCGGAAACCGATGAGTATGTTTTTTTTGTGGTCGATTCACAGCATGAAAAGTTTGATCTTATAAAAAATGTCACCAATTCCCAGAATTATGTGGCTGAATTCGCACTTAATTCCTGTCCAATAGCCAAGAAAGATATCCTTACAACGGGTCGGGATGCATGGGATTCGTCTCTTAACACCATCAATATTTGCAAGTATAACCTCGGGTGGGCATCAATCGGTATCTGCACTCATGCCTTCTACGAAGCCATTACCCATGCTGGGCATCGCAGGCTTTATAATAAGTTTGTTACCGATTTTCCCCACATTAGAGGTCTGTTTGTGGATGCATATACCCGCCTGGCAGCAATGAAGCTTTTTGCTTTAAGAGCCTCGGATTATATGCGCAGCGCATCAAAAGATGACAGACGATACCTGCTTTATAACCCCATGGTAAAGATGAAGGTCACCACCCAGGGTGAGGAAGTCATCAATCTTCTCTGGGATGTTATCGCCGCCAAGGGCTTTGAAAAGGATATGTATTTTGAATCGGCTGCAAGAGACATCCGGGCGCTGCCAAAACTGGAGGGAACCGTTCATGTAAATATGGCGCTCATCATTAAATTCATGGCAAATTACTTTTTTGATCCCGATAAATTTCCGGAAATATCGAAAAGGGATGCTCCGGGCAATGATGAATTTCTTTTTAAGCAGGGACCTACCAGAGGTTTGGGGGGTATCCGTTTTCATGATTACAATCTCGCCTTTAACAGCGTTGATCTTCCCAATGTAAACATATTCAAAACGCAGATAGAAGTTTTCAGGGAATTTCTCATAAAGGCAACACCGGATAAAGAACAGGCTAAGAATATCGATTTTCTGCTGACACTGGGCGAACTTTTCACTCTGGTTGCTTACGGACAGTTACTTATTGAAAAGGCAAAAATAGACAACATTGAAGATGATTTCATGGATCAGATTTTTGATTTTATAGTCAGAGATTTTGCAAAATTTTCTCTTGAACTCTATTCCAAAACGAGCAGCACGGATCAACAGATGGAACTATGCCTGAAAATGATTAAAAAACCGGTTGTTGATGAAGAGCGGTTATTAAGGGTATGGAATAATTACGTTGATGCGTTGAAAGATACTTACGAAATGAGTGGATAATTTTTATTCACCATAAATTATACCTATAAATCGTATTTGGCAGTTAACCCGAATAGTTTTAAGGGTGTGAAACTTGAGTAACAAAGCTGATAGCTTCTGTTCTAAATATAGCGACCGATAACCGATCACTGATCACCGTTCACCAGCGACTAAAAACCTGGTCACTCCAATATTTCGATATCCATTGAACAAATAAATGCGACCATTACTTTTTAGAAGTTACAAAAAACCCACCAAATTGATCATATCAAGTAAAAAATCAATAATTATTGAGGATATTGTAAATATTTTGAAAAAAATATTGACAAAAACTCTATTTTTAATTATTGTTATATCTAATTTTTTCAGATAAACTATAAATCTGTGAAAAGAAAAGGAGCAAATCATGTCAATGACATTTGGGCCGAGACGGGGTGTGTATATCGATATCACTCAGGAGTTGAAGCCTGAGGAGGGGCCGCTTTCAACCGATGAACATAAACAATTTGAAACCTTTGATCTTGTTTATCGTTCCTTGTGTGCCTTGCTCTTTAACTATGTACCTACTTCCGGTCATCCGGGCGGGTCGATATCATCCGGAAGATTTGTTGCGGGGATCCTTTTTGATGCAATGAATTATGACGTATCAGATCCAAACCGGGAAGACGCGGATATTATCTCTTATGCGGCAGGGCATAAGGCGTTGGGGCTTTACTCAATGTGGGCTCTTAGGAATGAGGTGATGCGTATCGGCGCACCGGGTCTTCTGCCTTCTGATGAACGCAGTCAGCTTCGCCTGGAAGATCTTTTGGGTTTTCGACGAAATCCCATCACAAATACACCCCTTTTTAAAAAATTCAACTCTAAAGCGCTCGACGGGCATCCTACGTCTGCAACGCCTTTTGTGCGCCTCTCTACAGGCGCATCGGGGGTTGGTCTTGCAACATCACTCGGACTTGCCTATGGAGCACTGGATTATTACGGTGATAATGCTCCAGTTGTTCACATAGTGGAAGGCGAGGGAGGGTTGACACCCGGTCGCGTGAGCGAGGCTATGGCGGCGGCCGGTACGTCTTCTTTGAAAAATGCCGTTCTCCACATCGACTGGAATCAGGCGTCCATTGACTCGAATCATGTTTGTCGCGACGGGGATACCCCCGGTGATTACGTTCAATGGAACCCAATGGAATTTGCTTATCTCCACGACTGGAATGTCATCCTGGTTCCGGATGGAAAAGACTTCCAAAAAATATTTGCCGCACAGCATAAAGCCGTTGTAATAAACAATGACCAGCCAACTGCGATTGTCTATCGGACGAAAAAGGGCTGGAAATACGGCATTGAGGGAAAAGCGTCTCACGGTGCAGGACATAAATTATGTGTCGAAGGTTTTTATGAGGCAATTAAACCGCTTATCGAATTAACAGGAAGTGAAATTCCTCAATGCGATGCGGCTGATCAGCGCTGTGAAGGTGGCAAGAGGAAAGAGGTAATAGAGAAATGTCTCTGGGAAGCACTGACGGTAGTACGGAATGCCATGGAAAAGAATCGACCATTAGTTGATGCATTGGCCGGGCGACTTCAAAACTTACATGATCGTCTTAAGGAACAAAATCGCAAACCGCGCCATAAGGCGCCAGATATAAATGCCGTTTTCGAGGTGGCTGCAAAAGCCGGTAGTACCATCCCTGAAGAGCTTACATTATCGCCAGGTACAGCAACGACTTTAAGAGGGGAGTTGGGCCGTGTGCTTCAATATTATAATAAGGCCGGTGACGGAGCAATTTTGTCGGCATCCGCTGATTTGCTGGGTTCAACAAGTGTCAACACAGCGGCAAAGGGTTTTCCTGAAGGATATTTTAATGCGTCCACAAACCCGGAAGCAAGGCTTTTATCCGTCGGCGGTATTTGTGAGGATGCCATAGCGGGCATTCTTAGCGGACTTTCTACTTATGGACATCATATTGGCGTAGGCTCTTCTTATGCAGCATTCATTGCACCTCTCGGGCATATTGCCGCCCGTTTGCACTCAATTGGCAATCAAGCCAGGCAGGAGATAACAAAAGAACCTTATAGACCTTTCATCCTCGTTTGTGCCCATGCAGGACTTAAAACAGGAGAAGATGGACCTACGCATGCAGACCCACAGGCTTTACAACTCTTGCAGGAGAATTTTCCTATCGGAACGATGATTACGCTCACCCCGTGGGATCCACAAGAGGTCTGGACTCTTCTTTCGACTGCTTTAGCTAAACACCCCACAGTAATTGCGCCATTTGTTACCCGCCCCACTGAAAAGATAGTCGATCGAGAGGCTTTAGGTCTGTTTCCTGCTACCGATGCTGCTACCGGTGTTTATCTTCTTAAACAGGCAAATGGAAAAGGGGATGGGACATTGGTGCTGCAGGGTAGTGAAGTTGCTTATGCCTTTGTCGAGGAAACTTTACCTTTACTCGAAAAGGAAGGTATTGATCTTAATGTCTATTATGTCGCAAGCGCCGAGCTTTTCGATCTCCTGCCCGATTCGGAAAAAGAAAGGATATTCCCGGAAAAACTTGCTCGCGAAGCCATGGGGATCACCGGTTTTACGCTTCCGACAATGTACCGTTGGGTTTGTTCCGACAGGGGCCGTAAGATGACAATCCACTCATTTAATAAGGGTCATTACCTGGGAAGCGGTCAGGCTGAAATGGTTCTTGCTGAAGCGGGACTTGACGGGGAAGGCCAGTTTAAAGCGATTGTTCGATATGTAAAGAAAATGTAATAATTCAACCACTAAGTACTCTATGATAAACCTGAAACATACAAAAGAAATTTATCACGAAAGCACGAAATTACAAAAACACGAAAAATATAATTTTATTTCGTGATTTCAATCTTTCGTGTTTTCGTGATTATTTTTAAATGCTTTACAAGGTACTTCAAGCTCTAAGACACATAGTCACAAAAATATTCATTAATCTTAGTGCCTTGGTGTCTTTGTGGCCTCCGGCTCAAAGAGCCTACGCCTCGGAGAGCAAAAAATATAAACAAAAAGGAAAATGAGAAATGAGCAAAATTCAACGAACTGTTTTTTATGACAGACATGTAGCATTAGGCGCTAAGATAGTCGATTTCGGCGGGTGGGAGATGCCGGTTTTTTATCCGAAAGGCATTGTGGATGAGCATCTCACCACACGCAAGAGGGTAGGGCTGTTTGACGTTTCCCACATGGGCAGGTTTATCATCAGGGGAAAAGACGCAGCGAAGTATTTGCAACACGTTTTAAGCAATAACGCTGCTGCTCTTGACATGATAGAGGCCGGCGCTCAATACACGCTCATTCCCAATGAAAGAGGCGGCGCTGTTGATGATGCATATCTATATCGTTTTGTAGAGGATGAATATTTGTTGGTAGTAAACGCTGCTAACAGCAAAAAGGACTGGGAACATTTCAGGCTGTTTTTAAAGGACTTTGAAGATATTGAGCTTATCGACCGTACAGATGAGATTGTTATGCTTGCTCTACAGGGGCCCATGTCTCGTAAATTATTAGAGGAGATAGTACAATCCGGTCCTCTTCCGGAGCCAATGCGAAACGCTGTGAGCACTGTATCGATTTCCGGGGCAAAGGTGATGATTGCCCGAACCGGCTATACAGGCGAGCCTCTGTGCTTTGAGATATTTGCTAGTCGGGACGACGGGTTGATGTTGTGGGATCTGTTTCTGGAAAAAGGTGCTACGGCAATCGGTCTTGGTGCACGGGATACCCTCAGGTTAGAGGCCGGTTTGCCACTCTATGGACATGAGCTTGGTGAAGACCCTGAAGGCAAAGAAATTCCCATGCTGGCTTGTCCCTTGTCAAAGTTTGCAGTGAGCTTTTCACCGCTCAAAGGCGAATTTATCGGGCGAGAAAAACTTGCCGGACAGTTTGAAGCGCTCGGAAAGATTATTACCCGCGATTATTCTTTGATTGCAAATCTACCTCGCATGATTAAACCGATTGCCTTAAAAGGAAGAGGAATTGCACGTCAAGGGGCTAAAGTGTTTAAAGAAGACAAACATGTCGGTTTTGTTACAAGCGGAACAATGGTTCCGTTATGGAATATAGAGGGTGAAGGCTTATCATCCTTACAAACAGATCAACACGGACTGCGATCCATCTGCCTTGGTTATATAGACAGCGACATAGTTGAAGACGATAAAGTTTTAATCGAAATCCGGGGCAAAACGATTGACGCCGTAGTTGTTCCGTATCACCTTAGATCCGAAGCGCCGCCGTATGCCCGTCCAATCGTAGTTGATCACGAGCTGACAGCCAAAGAGTTGCCTGCAGGCGAAACGCCTGTTAAGGTCCGCCGGCTTATGGAAAAAACGATAGAAAATACCTCCTGGCGGCAAAAAGAGTGCATAAACCTGATACCTTCGGAAATGACGGTTTCACCCATGGTAAGAATGCTGTCGGTTATGGATCCGGCCTTTAGGTATGCCGAACACAAGGAATCTAAGGCATATTATGATGCAGATATTTTCTATTACCAGGGAACCGAATTCATCGGAGAGGTGGAAAAGTTGCTGGAGGCAGAAGTGCGGAAGTTTCTCGGATGCGAAGAGGTAGAGACGAGACTAATCAGCGGGCAGATGGCAAACACGGCTGTATTCAGCGCGATGCTTGACTACATAAACCGAGCGGATCGTAAGCGTGAACCGCGACGAATTCGTCAGGTGATGAATAACCATATAGGAAAAGGGGGTCACCTTAGCGCCCAGCCAATGGGTGCACTGAGAGACTTTGTAGCAAGAGACCCGCGTACTGAACGCCCTGCAGTTGTTAAATTTCCCGTATTGGACGACAATCATTATAAAATTGATGTGTCGGCCACACTGGAATTGATAGATGAATATCGACCGGAGCTGATTATATTCGGTAAAAGTATGGTATTACATAAGGAACCTGTTGCCGAGATCCGGAGGTTCCTGGATGATCAGAAGATCGACGCTGTTGTGATGTATGACATGGCCCATGTGCTGGGACTCATCGGCCCTCATTTTCAGCAGCCTTTTGATGAAGGGGCTGATTTAGTAACCGGATCGACCCATAAGACCTATTTTGGCACTCAACGCGGTGTGGTGGGAAGCCGTTTTAAGGAGTATGAAGAGCGTTACGAACTCTGGGAGGCGCTGGCTCGGCGTTCATTTCCAGGATCCGTGTCAAATCATCATCTTGGAACATTGCTTGGTCTTTTAATGGCCGCCTATGAGATGAACCAGTTTAAGGATGAATACCAGGCCAAGATAATTGCAAATGCCAAAGCGTTTGCGCGAGGGTTAAAAGATTGCGGGTTGAATGTTGCAGGTGATCCGGAAATTGATTTTACGGAAACTCATCAGGTTGTGGTGGAGGTCGGCTACAGCCGTGGACCGGAAATAGCCGATCGACTGGAAGCAAACAACATCATTTGTAATTACCAGGCAGCTCCTGATGAAGAAGGCTTTACCGCGTCAGGTGCATTGCGATTAGGTGTATCTGAGATGACGCGCTTCGGTATGGAAGAAGAAGATTTCCGCTCATTGAGTCTGTTGCTGCACGACGTGATAATTAACGATGCAGGTGTTAGTGATAAGGTAATAGATTTACGGAAAAAATTTTGTGAACTTCAGTATTGTTTTAAAGGTGATGAATACAACGATTTGATACAGAAGCTTCATGAGTTTTTATAATCCTAATTGAGAAAAAACTCAATTAGGTGTTATTAGTTAATTGTTATTGGTTTTTGGTGAAAGATAAAAAGAATTATATCTCACTCTTGATAGAAATACATAAATTTATTTGTATTCGTTCGAGTAACCAATAACGAATAACGAATAACTTTCAGTTGAGCGTTATTGCTTAATTGGGGTATAAGTAATTTTTAAAAATGTGCTGATTTTTTTGCACCCTCATAAAGTTCTCTTGCACGATAAGAACTCCGGACAAAAGGTCCGCTTGCTACTTCAGTAAAACCCATTGAAAGGGCGGATTCCCGCATGCTATCAAATTTTTCAGGGTGAACAAATCGTTTAACCGGCAGATGCGCGCTTGAGGGTTGAAGATACTGTCCCAGCGTTAGTATATTGCAGCCTGCCTCAAGAAGGTCATGGAGCGTTTCTTTAATTTCTTCATCTGTTTCTCCCAGACCTATCATTAGTCCTGATTTGGTGGGAATAGATGAATCATATAGTTGAACTTGCTTTAATAATTCAAGTGATCGATGATAAACAGCCTCCGGTCGAACCCGAGGGTAAAGACGTGCGACTGTTTCAAGGTTATGATTCAAGACATCAGGACCGGCTTTTACGACCGTATGAAGAGAATCGGCATTTCCCTGAAAATCGGGTATTAATACTTCAATAAAAGCGTCGGTCGTTCTTTTACGGACTTCTTTTATTGTTTTTGCAAATAAACCGGCCCCGCCGTCCGGGAGATCATCCCGGGTGACAGAGGTTATGACTATATAGCGCAATTTCATGTTTTGTGCGGCTTTGGCTACTCTTGCAGGTTCTTCAGGATCAGGTGGACCAATGGGGCCGTGAGCTACAGCACAGAAACGGCAATTGCGTGTACACCGCGACCCCAAAATTAAAAAAGTTGCCGTATGTCTGGAAAAGCACTCCCACATATTGGGACATTTTGCTTCCTGGCACACCGTGTGAAGCATACCCTTTTTTAACAGCGCCCGAACACTTTCATATGTGGATCCGGTTGGAAGGTTTCGCTTGAGCCACGAAGGCTTGCGGACTATCACTTTTGATTCAAATGGTATCTGTTCTTCTCGCATTAGTTTAATAACATATTTTCAGATCAAGTGACCACGATACTGATCACAGCGATAATGTTTTTTGAAGCCATTTCTTAAAAACTATATCCTGAATCATATACCTTTTGTCTTTTACAATAATCTCTTTTTTTATGAGACTTGACAGGGCTTTTGTAACCAAGGAGCCGGTTTTTAAATTAACCGATTTTAAAGAGTCAGCATTAAAAAGGTTGGTTCCGTTTCTTTCTTGCGGTTGCAAAATGACTCTCCGGTAACATAGTTGCTGTAAGCAAATGGATTATGCATATTTCACCTAACAGTTTACACCATAAAGTGTATTAAATTATACACCTTTAAAATTACACAATGTATAATATAATTTAATACATATCATCAAAGTATATGGAGGGTTCTTTTGGCGGTAGAGAGGTTTTTGTTTCCATTGCATCATAAAGATCAGCCGTTGAATCTTCATCCAGCCACCAGTAGGCGTAAGCACTGCTTTCATCACCATACTTTGATAGGACTGTATCTGGTGTTCCGAATTTGTTCCAGTAAAGAAGGCGGGTATAGTTAATATTCCACAAAAGCACATAAGGAAATGCACTATAAATAATTTGATCAATTTCCCTATAAATTTCATTGCGCTTATTGATATCGAAAATATGTTTCTGTTTTTCGATCAGCTCATCCACCCTGCTGTTTTTTAAACCGGTAATATTGTTTCCGCCTTTTCTGTTTGCTTCCTTTGACGACCACATCCCTTCAGGATCCTTAAAAACGGAAGCGCCCCAGGCAGCCCATGTCATCTGATAATTAAATTCATCCATGTCACGCGCCCAGGCAGCCCAGTCTTTTTTGTCAATAACAAGCTCGACACCCACGCTCTTGAGATCCTCCGCGTAAATAGACAGGAATTTTTCAGTTGAAGCACTCCTGGTTAAGAACCTGAAAGAGAATTTTTTGCCGCCTTTTTCCAGAAAACCGGTTCTCGGATTTACAACCCATCCGGCTTCGCGCAACAACTTTTGTGCCTTTTTTCTGTCCATCTCAATCAATGGATTAGGGCATGGATTGTGTTTGGAGTATAGGTCTTCATAATAGGATTTATGGAGAAAATACTGATTATACATCAGGGTACTGTTCATCTTTCTTCGGTTAAGTAGAAGAGCCATGGCCTTGCGAATCCTTACATCATCAAATGGTGGTTTCCTCATATTCATTGCAAATCCCTGGAATCCAACCGGGTTTTGATTGTAAATTTTTTGCTTTACGATCCAGTTTGCAAGAAATTTTTTCCCTTTTGTTTCATTAACCCATAAACGTGAAGTGTATACAGGGTAAAGATCGATTTCGCCTTTTTTAAATGCTTCGAATGCATTTTCCCTTTCAGCAAAAAACTTAAATTTAATGGTTTGAAAATTACCGGTACCCTTTGATCTTTTATCGTTGATACCCCACCAGTCTTCACGTCGCTCTAATTTTACAAAAACACCTTCATTGATCTCACCAATTTGATAGGGACCTGAAACAACGGGAAATTCAAAATTGACTTTGTTAAAATCTTTTCCTTCAAAAGCATGTTTGCAAAGAATATAAAATCCTCCGGCAGCACCTAAATTTTTCCAATGAACATCCTTTGCTTCAAAACGGATGATATATTTATCGATCACAACAGGAGGGTTAAACCGTTCCATATCTACTTTATGTATTCCAGTAATGTTTTTGGGATTCATAATGGTGTCGTATGTCCATCTCACATCATGCGCAGTTATGGGGCGACCGTCACTCCAACGGGCTTTTTTATTGATAAAGAAGGTAAATATCCTCTTGTTGTCTGATATAGACCATCTTTCAGCCAGGCCGGGTCCGTATTCCAATGTAATGGGATTCATGGATAAGAGAGTTTCATATATGGAACCAAAAATTTGTGCAGATTGGGTGCTAATATCAAGGTAGTAATTAAGACTTTTCGGATATTGAGCAAGATATACCGATATTTCACCACCTGGTATTGCGTCAGGGCTTGCAATAGGGTTGGGTTTGTCTGTCCAGTTTTTTCCGGGAAAGAGTTCTTCTGAAAAAGCGGATGGAGTTAAAATAAAAATAAGGAGTATAAACAGTTTTATCATTATTGATAGAGATCAGAACCTTTTCATTCAGGCAGTTAAATTCAGAACTTTTGACTTATGTATTATCAAGGTGTTATGAAAGCTCAGTCGTAATTTCAGATGTAACAATTTGAACATCGAACATCGAACGTTCAACGTCGAACGTCGAATGTGGAAGG
>CAZLRK010000077.1:0-15658 GCA_964561845.1 uncultured Desulfobacterales bacterium
AGGTGGCCGAACCGTTGGCGCCGGAGTGGTAAGCGAAATAATTGAATAGGATTGACACACTAATATCAAGATCGTAACGTAAATCCTGTCTAAATAATAATGAAAAAGATGAAATAATGACAATGAATTCTAAAATCAGGATAAGACTAAAGGCATATGACCATAAACTTTTGGACCAATCGGCTGCTGATATTTTTGATACAGCCAAAAAAACTGGAGCAAAAGTAGTTGGTCCAATACCATTACCGACCAAAATAAACAAATATTGTGTTTTACGATCTCCCCACATTGATAAGAAATCTCGGGAGCAATTTGAAATTAGAACACATAAACGGCTTTTAGATATTCTGGAGCCGACACAGCAAACGGTAGATGCTTTAATGAAACTGGATCTATCTCCTGGAGTAGATGTTGAAATAAAATTATAATTTTTAAAGGCTTTTAAACATATTGTTGAAATATGTGAGTTTTAAAACTTAAACTAACCAAAGAAATAGTTAAAACCATGAGCAGAGGATTGATAGGGAAAAAATTGGGGATGACGGGCTTGTTTACTCCTGAGGGAAAATATATGCCTACAACAGTTGTTGAGGCCGGTCCGTGTATTGTAACCCAAATAAAGACAAAAGCAACTGATGGATGTAATGCACTTCAACTAGGTTTTAAAGAGAAAAAGGAATTTCGCGTAAACAAACCTTTAAAGGGACATTTCAAAAAGAGTGGTGATAAATGTTTTGCATTTTTGCGAGAAGTTCCTGTAAAAAACCCGGATGAATACAGCCTTGGTCAGGAAATAACATTAGATGTGTTTAAAATTGGAGAACGTGTTGATGTCATCGGCACAACAAAAGGAAGAGGGTTTGCCGGTGTGATAAAGAGGCATGGATTTCACGGTGGCCGGAAGACTCATGGAAGTAAAAGCCATAGGATCCCGGGTTCAATCGGATGCAGTGCGTGGCCCGGTAAAGTTATTAAAGGAAAAAAAATGCCGGGTCATTATGGAAATGAGAGGAAAACGGCTAAAAATCTTAAAATCATCGACATAAAACCGGAAAAGAACTTAATAATGCTGAGAGGAGCAATACCAGGTCCGAAATCGGGGCTGCTGATAATTAAAAAAGCGTAATATTTTAGCTGTTTGAAAACTTGGTCGCTTCAAAGGCAATTAAATTTTAAATGTGTAAAACTCGTGTATAAGTGAGAGTAAAGAAAAAACAGCGCATGTCTTATTAATAAATAAGTAAGCAATAAATGGCGATTAGCTTTTGAGACACACTAATTCAATCCCTGTTTTTTCTAAACTCTCACTAATACGCTCAGACAGTTACACGATTAAAATTTAAAAACCTTTGAAGCTATATAGTTCTAATTATTTTCATAAGGCTAAAATGTTACAAAAAAACATAACATTAAATAAAATAGCTTGAGACCTTTGAAAAATGCTCAATTTTGTTCAAGTTCAAGGCGGGCGAAAATTTTAACCACCCCAGTACGATCTGCCGGACCTACGGGGCAGGCAGGAATACATTGAGTATTTCAGGATTAAAATTTGAGCCTAACACAGAAATTGGGCAAAAGGGGGTGTTTTGCAAAGGTCTCAGAAAATATCTATTAGGGTGATATGAGGTAGAAATGGCCGGTGTAGACGTCCAAAATCAGGAAGGTGAAAAAGTTTCACAAGCAAATCTTAATGATGCCATATTTAATGTGTCCATAAAATCAAGTGTTCTACACGAGATTGTAACAATGCAACTGGCAAACAGGCGTTCAGGGACTGCTGCCGTAAAGCATCGTAGTGATATTAAAGGTAGTGGAAGAAAACTTTTCCGTCAGAAAGGAACCGGACGGGCACGTCGTGGCAATATAAAGTCACCTTTACTTAGAGGTGGTGGAGTTGTATTTGGACCGGATCCTAAATCTTATTCTTACAAGGTTCCCAAAAAAGTAAAAAGATTGGCCCTTAAAATGGCGTTAAGCTCAAAATTGAAAGAAAATAGCTTGGTAGTGCTTGATAAGCTTGAACTTAACAGGATAAAAACCAAGGAAATATTGAAGATTGCGGATGCACTGAAAATAACAAATGCATTGATTGTAACCGATAAAAAGAATGAAAACCTTGAACTTTCGTCCAGAAACCTTCCTAATATAAAAGTGTTATGTAGTAAAGGATTGAACGTATATGATATTCTTAAATATAAGAAATTGATTTTGCTTGAATCTTCGATTAAAGATATCGAAGGGAGGCTCCTTGTATGATTGATTATGATATTATTAAAAGGCCTTTGATTACTGAAAAAACCAATATTCAAAAAGAGGAATTTAACCAGATATCCTTTGAAGTTGATAGAAGGGCAAACAGGGTAGAAATTAAAAGGGCTATAGAAAAAATATTTAACGTTAGAGTTAGTACGATTCGAACGATTCAGATAAAGGGTAAAACCAAGCAAAGAGGTCGAATTGTCGGGAAACGCCGAGATTGGAAGAAAGCGGTTGCGACGCTGATGCCTGGTGAACGAATCGATTTTTTTGAAGGAGCTTAATTAGTGCTTGACCGAAAACCCAGGTTTACGGTCAAAAACTCGAATTACGAATTTCGTATTTTATTTTGCGAGGCATATAATGGCAATTAAAAAGATAAAGCCTACATCTCCTGGGCGCCGATTTCAGGGATATTCAACATTTGAGGAAATTACTAGCGCAAACCCTGAAAAAAGTTTACTAAAGGTAATAAAAAAAACAGGTGGACGAAACGCAAAGGGGCGTATTACGTGCCGACATCGAGGGGGTGGGCACAAGCGGCATTATAGGATTATCGATTTTAAGCGAGATAAAATTGGAATACCCGCAAGAGTCGCATCGATTGAGTATGACCCCAACCGTAGCGCTAGAATTGCTCTTTTGCATTATATAGATGGTGAGAAGAGATATATCCTTGCGCCGCAAAAGCTTCATATCGGCGACATGATAATGTCAGGACCCGATGCTGATATAAAACCCGGGAATACACTTCCTTTAAGCAATATTCCCCTTGGCACTCACATTCATAACATTGAATTGCGGGTGGGAAAAGGAGGACAGATTGTAAGAAGCGCCGGCACATTCGCCCAGTTAATGGCAAAGGAAGACCGATATGCTTTAATTAAGCTTCCATCCAGGGAAGTTCGGATGATTCTTTTAAAGTGTAAAGCTACAATTGGAGAGCTTGGAAATGTCGAACATGAAAATATATCATTGGGAAAAGCAGGCCGCAAGCGTTGGCATGGCAGACGTCCCAAGGTTCGAGGAGTTGCCATGAATCCAGTTGACCACCCAATGGGCGGCGGAGAGGGTAGATCCTCCGGCGGCAGGCATCCGTGCAGTCCATGGGGCATGCCAACTAAGGGATATCGGACTCGTAAAAACAGGAAAACCGATCGTTATATTGTTAAAAGAAGAACGAAGAAGTAGTTATATGATAACGGATGAAATTCAATTGTCATTCGGATGAAATTCGGTTGTCATTTTTAATTCGTCATCAGTATCCAATGGCCATTGAATTTCTACTGAATTTCCATTGAATAACTAATTGCCAGTCTGGCACAGAATTAAAATAGCTCAAAATAAAACTGTTTTAAGTATATTTATTAAAAGGGAGAAACCATGCCCCGGTCTTTAAAAAAAGGTCCATATGTTGATCCAAAATTATTAAAGAAGGTTATGGCAACCCAGGGTGCCATTAGCAGTAAGGTAATAAAAACTTGGTCAAGGCGATCGACAGTTATTCCTGAAATGGTTGGCATCACTTTTGCGGTTCACAATGGTAAAAAATTTATTCCGGTGTTTGTTTCAGAAAATATGGTAGGCCATAAACTAGGTGAATTTTCACCAACACGCACTTTTTACGGACATGCCGGTGACAAAAAAACAAAATTGAAAAAGTAAGGTTAAAAGGAAAACAGTAATGGAGGCTAAAGCTGTATTAAGATATGTACGCATTTCCCCTCAAAAGGTTAGAAATCTGAGCGGTGTTCTTAAGGGGAAACCGGTGGAGATAGGTTTAAACATACTAAGATTTATGCCAAAAAAGTCGGCTGCTATTGTTGAAAAAATATTAAACTCCGCTGTATCAAATGCCGATCAAAATTCCGATATTGATATCGATTCTCTTATAATTAAGAATATAATTGTAGATGAGGGTCCTACACTAAAGCGTTTCAGGGCAAGAGCTCGTGGAAGAGGAACTCGCATTTTGAAAAGAACCAGTCACATCACGGTCATTTTAGCTGAGGGGTCGGGATAAAAAGGAGGTGAAAACTTGGGTCAGAAAGTAAATCCGATAGGATTGAGGTTGGGAATAGTCAAAACATGGGAGTCACGATGGTATGCCGGGAAAAATTATTCGGATTATATATTAGAAGATCATAAAATTAGGAAGTTTATACAGAAAAGGCTTTTCCATGCCGGTATTTCCAGAGTTGAAATCGAAAGGTCGGCAAGACGCGTTAGGCTCCGAATTTATTCAGCCAGACCGGGAATTGTGATCGGGAAGAAAGGTTCTGAAATAGAACAGCTTAAGAAGGAGCTGGAAAAACTAATAGACCATGAGGTCTTAATAGATATCCAAGAAATAAGAAAAGCGGAGATTGATGCTCAGCTTGTTGCTGAGAATGTTGCTCTTCAGATTGTACGAAGAGTTGCTTTTCGACGTGCTATGAAACGTGGTGTTTCATCAGCCATGCGCTTTGGTGCAAAAGGTATAAAGATTATTTGTTCGGGTCGCTTGGGAGGCGCTGAAATGGCAAGAACGGAGTGGTACAAAGAAGGCCGTGTTCCCTTGCATACATTAAGAGCTGATATAGATTATGGTTTTACAGAAGCACGTACGACATATGGCATTATCGGTGTAAAAGTATTTATATTTAATGGTGAGATTTTAAAAAAGGATATTTTAGAGGCTGGAAGCGCCCTAAACAAATAACTTTAGACATTTAGCAATCAATTTTGGTTCAGGTTTATGCTGGCAAAGAATTTAGGAGATAAATAATATGCTGAGTCCCAAAAAGGTAAAGTATCGAAAGCAGCAAAGAGGCAGAATGAAAGGTATTGCCAGTCGGGGAAGTGAGCTGAATTTTGGTGAGTATGGATTACAGGCTGCTGAATGCGGTACAATAAGCGCAAGGCAGATTGAAGCTGCTCGTATTGCCATGACCAGACATGCAAAAAGGGGTGGTAAGATTTGGATAAGAGTATTTCCGGACAAGCCGATTACTAAAAAACCTGCTGAGGTAAGAATGGGGAAAGGTAAAGGAGCGCCTGAAGGATGGGTTGCTGTAGTGAGACCGGGGAAAATTCTTTATGAGATGACAGGCATTCCCATTGAAACTGCAAAAGAAGCTCTCCGACTTGCTTCACATAAGCTTTCTGTTAAAACAAGATTTGTATTTAGGAGCGATGGATAATGAAAGCTATCGAAATTAGAGAGTTAAGCGCGGATGAAAGAGACAATAAATTAAATGATCTTAAAGAAGAGTTGTTTAATCTTCGCTTTCAACATGGAGCTGGACAGCTTGAAAATCAAAAAAAGTTGCAGATCATTAAATCTGATATAGCAAGAGTAAAAACTATAATAAGAGAGTTTGAATTGAAAGATAAGGAATAAAAATAAATATTGCCATGAAAATGCGAGGAATGAAAAGACAATTGGTTGGAATGGTCGTTAGCGACAAGATGGATAAAACAGTTGTTGTACAAGTTGAAAGGCTTGTAAAGCACAAGCTTTATAAAAAGTACATAAGAAAACGTTCTAAGTTTGCCGTTCACGATAATAATAATTCATGTGGGATTGGTGATAAGGTGCTGATAACCGAATCAAGGCCGCTCAGCAAAACAAAAAGATGGCAACTAACCAAAATACTTGAAAAAGCTGTTTAATATTAAAGGACAACAAAGATGATTCAGGCGGAAACAAGATTGACGGCTGCTGATAATTCTGGGGCAAAAATACTGTATTGTATTAAAGTTCTTGGAGGTACCAGAAGAAGGTATGCAAGTATTGGTGACATCATTGTCGTAGCTGTTAAAGAAGCGATACCAAATGCAAAAGTCAAAAAAGGAGAGATACTTAAAGCTGTAGTGGTCAGGACCAAAAAAGAGATCAAAAGATCAGATGGATCATATATACGATTTGATGATAATTCAGCGGTTTTGATTAATACACATAAGGAACCTATCGGGACACGTATTTTCGGCCCCGTAGCAAGAGAGTTAAGAGGCAAGGGGTTTATGAAAATTATTTCTTTGGCCCCCGAGGTTTTGTAAATTGTACTTAAAACGGTCTTATTTTGGGCCGTTTACAGTAAATCACCGCCCTGTGGAGATATAATTGATGATAAAGAATATATGCCATATAAAAAAAGACGATAAAGTCAAAGTTATTACAGGAAAGGACAATGGCAAAATTGGGAAAGTATTGAAAGTAATAAGAAAAGATAAACGTATTCTTATTGAGAACATTAATATTGTCAAACGCCATACAAAACCAGGCCCCCAGAGCAAACAGGGAGGAATTGTTGAAAGTGAATCGCCGATTAATTGGTCAAATGTTATGTTAATGTGCAATAAATGTATAAAACCTGTGCGGATAAAAATGCAGATTCTTGATGATGGGAAGAAAGTACGTGTTTGCAGAAAGTGTAATGAGGTCATAGATTAGAAATATCATATGACATCCGGAGGAATATAATGTCGCAGTTGAAATCATATTATGAAAAAGAAGTTGTACCCAGGCTTGCTAAAAAATTTAATTATGCAAACATAATGCAAATCCCAAAACTAGATAAAGTTGTGGTGAATATGGGTTTGGGTGAAGCTATTCATAATATTAAGCTGCTTGATTCGGCAGTTGAAGAATTAATGATTATAACGGGGCAGCGACCTGTTATAACACGTGCTAAAAAGTCCATCGCTGCATTTAAATTGAGGGTGGGAATGCCGATAGGATGTATGGTTACTCTTCGTCGCAGATATATGTATGATTTTATTAATAAGCTGGTAAACATTGCTCTTCCACGTGTTCGTGACTTTAGGGG
Source organism: uncultured Desulfobacterales bacterium (assembly GCA_964561845.1). Lineage (GTDB taxonomy): Bacteria > Desulfobacterota > Desulfobacteria > Desulfobacterales > JAUVVS01 > JAUVVS01. Next base: position 7,068 of record CAZLRK010000077.1, read on the forward strand.
TGTTTCAGGTAAAGCGCTTGATGGTCGAGGCAACTATTCGTTGGGGATCAAAGAGCATATAATTTTCCCTGAAATTGATTATGATAAGATAGATACGATAAAAGGGTTAAATATAAGCATTGTTACAACAGCAAAGACCGATGATGAGGGAAAAGAGCTTTTAAAATTATTAGGCATGCCGTTTAGGAATTGATAATTCATAATTGGCTAAAAAGGAGGACCAGTTGGCAAAAACAGCGCTTAGAATGAAGGCAAAAAAAAAGCCTAAGTTCAAGGTGAGGGGATACAATAGGTGCCCGATTTGTGGTAGACCAAGGGCTTTTCTAAGAAAGTTTGGGATTTGTCGAATTTGTTTTCGTAACCTTGCTTCACAAGGCCGACTACCCGGAGTTATTAAATCTAGCTGGTAAGTTATAACTATTCAAAATTGAACAACCTTTGAAGCTAGATAGTTCTAATTACTTTCATAAGACTAAAATGTTACAAAACATTTATATTAACGGAGAAAACAATGGCGATAAGCGATCCAATTGCCGATATGCTGACTCGAATACGCAATGCTGGAAAAGCTAGATTCAATAGTGTTGATATTCCCGGGTCGACATTAAAGACCGAATTGGCAAAAGTGTTAAAGAATGAAGGTTATATCAGAAACTATAAATTCATTAAGGATAACAAGCAGGGTATTCTACGTCTTTACCTGAAATATGATGCCGAAGGGTCTCACAATATTTTACATCTTGAACGAATCAGCAAGCCAAGTAGGCGTGTTTACGTAAAAAACAAAGACATAAAGCCGATTTATAACGGCATGGGCATTGCTATTTTATCCACGTCTAAAGGGATAATAACGGATAAAAATGCACGTAAGGAAAATGTAGGTGGTGAAATTCTCTGTAATGTTTGGTAATAAGAGGTGAAATAATGTCCCGAGTAGGCAAGGCACCGATTCCGGTGCCGGATAATACAAAAATATCTTATAAAAACAAGTTGTTAACAGTGCAAGGCGAAAAGGGAACACTAACAAGGACAATCCATCCTTCTGTTGGCCTAAAGATTGAAGATAAAATAGTGAGTGTGAGCATGGTTACAAATGATAGAGTGAGCCGATCTTTACAAGGCCTAACTCGCAGTCTTGTTGCCAACATGATTAACGGAGTTAACAAAGGCTTTGAACGTGTTCTTGAAATAAATGGAATCGGTTATCGCGCTGAACTTAAGGGTAACAGTATTATCCTTAACCTAGGATATTCACATCCAATTACTTTTAATCTTCCGGATGGTGTGTCCGCTTTCCTGGAAAAGAATAATGTTATAAAGCTTTCTTCAATCGATAAAGAGTTGTTGGGGCTTACTGCTGCATCAATTAGAAAATTAAGACCCCCGGAGCCTTATAAGGGTAAAGGCATCAAGTATGCTGAGGAGTACATACAAAAGAAAGCCGGAAAAACCGGTATAAAATAGCAAGTATAAAATATAAAGGATATCTCGTTTTACTTTTTATTTTATGTTTTTATGGCTGAATAATTATCTTTAAAGCGTAATTATTTTCAAATAGCTAAAATATTACCATTTATCGTTTGGAGTCTAAAGAAAAATAAAAAGATGAATAAGTTAGAATTAAAAAAACATACGCGTTTAAGAAGAAAGAAAAGAATCAGAAAAAATGTAATAGGTACGCAATTACGGCCTAGATTGAGTGTCTTTCGAAGCACTAGGCATATTTACGCACAGATAATTGATGATACTATTGGCCATACTTTGGCTGCTGTGTCAAGTATGGAGAAAACCGTAAAAGGACATTCTAAATCTAATAACAATATTGCTACAGCAAGCTTTGTCGGGAAACTTTTAGCTGAACGCGCCATTGAACAAGGAGTAAAAAAAGTAGTATTTGACCGGAATGGTTTTTTATATCATGGACGTGTCAAAGCTGTATCAGATGGTGCACGCAAAGCAGGATTAGATTTCTAGGTTGTTTAAACCCGTGAATGGTTATTATTATTTTAAAATAGAGTTGAGGAGGCAGGTCTTTGTTTAAACAAGACACAGATGAAAATCAACTAATTGACAAGGTCGTTCATATCAGGCGAGTAGCAAAAGTGGTAAAAGGCGGCCGCAGGTTTAGTTTTAGTGCGATAGTTGTTGTCGGCGATGGAGATGGGAGTGTCGGTTATGGTCTTGGAAAGGCTGGAGAGGTACCTGAGGCGATTCGTAAAGGAGTGGAAAAAGCAAAAAAGAATATGATTGAAGTGCCTTTGATCGACGGAACAATACCTTTTGGGGTTATTGGAAGGTTCGGGGCGGGGCGGGTACTTTTAAAACCGGCATCTAAAGGTACTGGTGTTATAGCCGGTGGAGCTGTACGTGCAGTGCTTGAGGCTGTTGGGGTACAAAATATCCTTACGAAATGCCTAGGGTCACATAATTCCCATAACGTAGTCAAAGCCACTATTTTTGGGCTTAAACAACTTCAGAGTAGAGAACAGGTAGCCTCTAGGCGTGGTATATCTGTTGAAGACCTGTGAATTGACAATTTTCAATTTAATATTCAATAGTTAATATTGATGATCTCGTAAAAAGTCAAAAAAAAGACTTTTTTACGAGAGTGTTTTGTCAATCGTCAATCCAAAGAGGAAAATATATGGCCGGAATATTGAAAGTAAATCTTGTTAAAAGCATGATCGGAAGACCAGAAAAGCACCGCAGGATATTGCGTGGTATGGGATTGACAAAGATCAACAAAACTGTTCATCTGGAAGATACACATTCTATTTGGGGTATGATAAAGAAAGTATCTCATCTTGTAGAGGTTGAGGAGAGGGTCGATGAAACTAAATGAATTATCACCGGCAAAAGGATCAACTAAGTCTCGAAAACGACTGGGGCGAGGTGTTGGATCAGGTACGGGCACAACAGCCGGCAGAGGAACAAAGGGATATAATAGCCGCTCAGGTGGTGGGGTTAGGCCAGGATTTGAAGGTGGCCAAATGCCACTTCATCGCAGATTGCCAAAGCGGGGTTTTAAAAATATTTTCAGAAAGAACTTTGCAATAATTAATATACGTGATCTATCGAAATTTGAAAAGGGCAGTTTGGTTGATGAGACTGCACTTATTAACAAAGGACTCGTAAAAGGAAGGAGAGATGGTATTAAACTCCTTGGCCATGGTGAAATTAAGTATCCGCTTTCAATAAAGCTTAACAAGATTAGCAACAGCGCTAGAAAAAAGATAGAAGCGGTTGATGGAAATATAGAGGTTATTTAATATGGCTATTGGCGGCTTCCAAAATTTATTTAAAATACCTGAGCTTAAGAAAAGGATCATATTTACATTAGCACTTCTGGCAGTATATCGCGTAGGAGTGCATGTTCCGGTACCTGGTATTGATAGTATTGCCCTTGCTTCATTTTTTGCACGAGCAAAGGGAACGCTGCTTGGTCTTTTTGACATGTTTTCCGGTGGCGCCTTTGAAAGGTTATCTGTATTTGCCCTTGGAATAATGCCTTATATCAGCGCATCGATAATACTCCAACTTTTAACGGTGGTTATTCCTCATCTAGAACGATTATCAAAGGAAGGTGAACAAGGGCGCAAGAAAATTACTCAGTATACCCGATACGGCACTGTAATTTTGAGTATCATACAAGGATTTGGCATTAGTGTCGGTCTTGAAAGAATGAGTGCCCCCGGAGGTGCTCCGATAGTCCTTTCCCCAGGCTGGGAGTTTAGGCTGATGACTGTAATCACTTTGACGGCAGGAACAGCCTTTATTATGTGGTTGGGTGAACAGATTACCGAACGAGGCATAGGCAATGGAATTTCTCTTATTATATTTGCAGGTATCGTGGCCAGGATGCCGAATGCAATAGGAAACACTTTTCGCCTTATCTCAACCGGAGAAATGGGACTTTTTTTGGTTCTAATTTTGCTCGCACTTATGGTGCTTGTGATAGCCCTAATTGTATTTGTTGAACAGGGTCAACGTCGTATATCTGTTCAATATGCCAAAAGGGTTATAGGTAGAAAGATGTATGGCGGACAGAGCACCCATCTTCCATTAAAAATTAATACTTCAGGTGTAATACCGCCTATATTTGCTTCATCTATTATGATGTTTCCGGCTACCATAGGACAATTTTTAGGAGATAAGGGTTCATGGTTACAGACTATCGCTTCCGCCATGAGTCCGGGCCATATAATTTATTACTTGTTATTTGTTGGGTTGATATGCTTTTTTTGTTATTTTTATACTGCCGTTACCTTTAATCCGGTTGATGTGGCAGATAATATGAAGAAACATGGCGGCTATATTCCCGGTATTCGACCAGGTAAGCGTACAGCGGATTATATAGACAAAGTTTTAACACGTATTACGCTTGGAGGCGCAATCTATGTTTCAACCGTTTGTGTGCTCCCTTCAATTTTGATATCAAAGTTTAATGTTCCTTTTTATTTTGGAGGTACTGCTTTACTTATCGTTGTAGGAGTAGCTATTGATACTATTTCCCAAATGGAATCTCATATGCTTACGCGCCATTATGAGGGTTTTTTAGCAAAGGGAGGAGCAAAAGTAAAAGGACGTTTCTAATGTTGCATCCAAAAAGATGGGAGCTAAAATATGCCAAAAGAAGAACCGATAAAAGTAGAGGGAACGGTGATTGAGACTTTGCCCAATGCAATGTTTAAAGTTGAGCTTGAAAACAAGCATCAGGTATTGGCACATATTTCAGGAAAGATGCGTATGCATTTTATAAAAATCTTGCCTGGTGACACGGTAACGGTTGAGCTTTCACCATATGATCTCTCTCGTGGTAGAATAACATATAGATCTAAATAGCCGTGTAATCGAATAACTATAAATTAAACATAAAGTGTTTCAAAAAAGGTAAATTAGATGAAGGTAAGATCATCAGTAAAGAAAATGTGCAATAACTGCAAAATAATACGCAGAAAAGGAGTTGTAAGAGTAATCTGCAAAAATAAGCGCCACAAACAGAGGCAAGGATAGAGGAGGATAAATTTTGGCAAGAATTTCAGGCGTGGATTTACCTAGGCGCAAGCGAGTTGAAATAGGACTGACAAGCATCTATGGTATTGGTAGAAACACCTCAAGACGTATTCTTGAAAAGCTTAACATTGATCCCGGTACCAAGACAGACGATCTGTCAGAAGCAGAAATTGCCAGCATCCGCAAGGTAATAGACAATGAATACAGGGTTGAAGGAGTGCTTCGTACAGAAATCTCCATGAATATTAAAAGACTTATGGATCTCGGGGCTTATCGCGGGCTTCGTCATCGAAAATCGCTTCCCGTAAGAGGACAGCGGACCAGTACTAATGCACGAACACGAAAGGGACCACGAAGGGCAGCTGTAAAGAAAAAAGGCGGAATTAAAAAGAAATAATTTAAGGGCCCACCGCTAAAAGAAACGGAATATCACCGATTGTAAAGGATTTAATTATGGCTCAAAGAACTCGTGCAAAAAAAAGAGAAAAGAAAAATATTCCAAATGGCATTGTACATATTCAATCTACATTTAACAATACAATAGTTACGATAACAGACCCGGCAGGCAATGTCGTTGCATGGTCAAGTTCAGGTGTTCAAGGCTTTAAAGGTTCACGAAAAAGTACACCTTTTGCCTCTCAACTGGCAGCAGAAGACGCTGCTAAAAAAGCGATGGAACATGGAATGAAAAATGTGGAGGTTTATATTAAAGGCCCTGGCTCGGGTCGTGAATCTGCATTGCGATCATTACAGGCTGCGGGATTTAATGTTGTAATGATTAGAGATGTAACTCCTATTCCGCATAATGGATGCCGTCCGCCAAAAAGGCGCAGAATATAGGGATTGACGATTGACAAAAACATTAATTATTTAATCATTAACCACAGAGCACACAGAGAAAAAAACATATTCTCTGCGCTCTCTGCGTCTCTGCGGTGAGATGAAATATTGTACGTAATCGTATTTAAGAATACGTGTACTCAGGGAGGAAAATTTGGCACGTTATAGAGGTTCGGTTTGTAGAATATGCCGACGAGAAAACTTAAAAATATTTCTCAAAGGAGATCGCTGCTATTCTGATAAGTGCGCTTTTGATCGAAAAAGTTATGCACCAGGTCAACATGGTCAACGCCGTCGTGGCAAGACTTCTGATTATGGTATACAACTTCGCGAAAAGCAAAAGGTGAAACGAATGTATGGTCTTTCTGAAAAGCAATTTCGCCTGTTTTTCAGAAGATCGGAACGAAAAAAGGGTATTACAGGCACTAATCTCCTCATTGCACTTGAATGCAGGATAGACAATGTGGTTTATCGGTTGGGTTTTGTAAATTCGCGTTCACAGGGACGTCATTTTGTAAGGCATAATCACTTCCTTGTTAATGGAAAAAGGGTTAATATTCCTTCATATCAGATAAAAATAGGTGATATCATAGAAATCCGGGAAAAAAGTCGTAATATACAGGCGATAGGAGACTCACTGGATGCCGTGGTTAGAAGGGGAGTTCCACAGTGGCTTGATTTAGAAAAAGAAAACCTAAGAGGAGTAGTCAAAAGTTTTCCGGTTCGCGAAGACTTGACGATGCCGATGCAGGAGCAGCTTATAGTAGAACTTTATTCTAAATAACTTACTTTATTATCCCTTTTTCTTTATCTGTTCAAACATCCATATAATAACTTGGAGATATAGCAATGTCAGTAAATGAACTTATGTATATAAATTGGCGAGAAATGATTACCCCAAAGAAGGTTCAGGTTGATAGCAAACTTACCTATGGAAAGTTTGTTTGCGAACCTCTTGAAAGAGGGTTCGGCATAACAATTGGTAATTCCTTAAGACGGATAATCCTTTCTTCGCTTTATGGAGCTGCAATCGTTGATGTGAAGTTCGATACTGTTATGCATGAATTTAGTGTTATTCCGGGAGTACTTGAAGATGTTTCAGAGATTATTTTAAACTTAAAAGAAGTACGGCTGAAAGTTGACGATGATGAACCGAAAACAGTACGAATAGATGCTACAGGAGAGAGAGAAGTTGTTGCCGGTGATATAATTAGCGATGATGGAAGGGTTGAAGTGTTAAATCCAGACTTACATATAGCAACTCTTTCAGACAACGCAACACTGAATATAACCATGACGGTTGCAATTGGGAAAGGATATTCTTTATCTGAAACAAATAAGGATGAAAATGCACCTATTGGTACGATACCCATAGATGCCGTATTTTCACCGATTAAACGTGTAAATTATGTAGTGGGAAATGCTCGAGTGGGTCAGAAGGCCGACTATGATAAACTTACCCTCGAAGTTTGGACTGATGGAAGTGTCCTTCCTGAAGATGCTGTTGCCTATGCCGCAAAAATATTAAAGGAACAGATGACAATCTTTATTAATTTTGATGAAGGACTTGAACCGAAACCTGAAAAGAAGTCGGACGAAGAAGATAAACCTAAGTTTAATGAGAATCTCTATAGAAGCGTTGAAGAACTTGAGCTATCTGTACGAAGTGCAAATTGCTTAAAAAATGCAAATATAAATAAAATTTATCAATTAGTTCAGAAATCCGAAGCAGAAATGCTAAAAACAAAGAATTTTGGAAGAAAGTCTCTAAACGAGATCAAAGAAGTATTAGGAGAAATGGATCTTTCTCTTGGAATGAATCTCGAAGGATTTGTAGCACCTGAAGATGAAAACAACTCTGAAGAAGGAGAGTAAATAGTTTAATGAGACATAGAAAAGCCGGTATTAAATTAAATAGAACAAGCAGCCACAGGAAAGCTATGTTTAGAAACATGGTCACCTCGCTTTTTAAGTATGAGCGTATTCGTACTACAGATACCAAAGCAAAGGAATTGAGGCGATGGGCAGATCACTTGATTGTCCTGGCTAAACGAGGCGATCTACATGCAAGACGTCAAGCGCTTTCAATTATAAGGGAAAAAGATGTTGTTTCCAAGCTCTTTAATGAAGCTGCTGGGTGGTTTGATTCGAGAGAAGGGGGATTTACCAGAATTGTTAAGCTTGGAAGACGACAGGGCGATGCCGCCCCAACTTCACTTATTGAATTGGTGTTTTCCGAAAAAGAAAAGAAGAAGATAACAAAAAAAGGAAAAAGTGATGGTTCAAAAAAACGGCAAGCTTCAAAAGCGAAAGCGTTAAAAGATAAAAAAGAAGATACATCTCCTGAAAAGGTAGCAGAGAAGAGTTCTGCGGAAAACTCTTCGGATCCGGAAAGCAAATCGGATCAGGCAACGAGTTCATCGTCTGTAACCGATGACATAGACGAATCAAATGAAGCAGCAGAATCAGGCAAAAAATCCGATAAGAATTTAGAAAAATCTAAGGAGAAGTGATAGCCTATTTTTAAAATTCCTAATGTCAAAAGGCCCGGCCTTCTATGGTAGGGCCTTTTTTATTGTAATCTCAGGGCTACTGACCTGGCGTAAATTCAGATTCAACATATTTTAATGAAGAATCCACACCTTGAGGGCATATAAAAAATGAACGTCCAACATCGAACATTGAACATCGAACGTCGAATAATGATGTCGCTTTCAGCCGTCGTAGCCACTATGGCG
>CAZLRK010000078.1:0-15556 GCA_964561845.1 uncultured Desulfobacterales bacterium
AGCATTTCTTGGATGACGAATATGCTCGTTTAATCCTTATATCGGAATTCCAGTCGGTAAATAATATAGCTTGAAAAAAGAATTAAAAAATAGTAAAATAAAACATTATATTGATTTCATTAAATTTATGAAAACCTTGAATTGTATATAATGATGTGATATTACACAGGTCTAAAAACTAAAGAAAATAGGTTAATAACACAAAAATTTAAAGGAGGAAGAAATGAAAGTAAATCGTATTGCAGTCCTATGTATTATTGTAGTTGTGGGAATCTTTTTTGTTGCTGGTTGTGCATCAGCTCCTCCCCCCAAGAAGGTGGATAAAGGACCCGAATGGGTGTGGAAGGGAAGCGGTGCCTTTGATACGGATAAGGGAAAGGTTTTTTATGGAGTAGGCGTTGCCTCCGGTATTTCAAACAAAGCCCTTTTGCGATCAACCGCCGACAATCGTGCAAGAGCTGAAGTTGCAAAAGTTCTAGAGACATATGTAGCTGTGCTCTCCAAAGACTACATGGCCTCAACCACAGCCGGTGACATGTCAGCCTCCTCGGAAGAACAACATGTAGAGACTGCACTGAAAACCTTTTCAAAAACCACGCTTCACGGGGCCTCTATTGTAGACCGCTGGTTAGACCGGGAAGATGGAACATTTTATTCACTATGTGAGCTTGATATGTATGCTTTTAAAGATGCACTGGATAAACACAAAGAACTGGACAGCAAAGTTCGGGACTATGTGAGGGAAAATGCCGAAAAGATGCATGGTGAACTTGAAAAGATGGAAGATAAGTAATAATTTCAGGTTTTTATCTGAATAATCAACGCCAGAGGCAGGGCCTGCAGGGCCCTGCCTTTTCAGTAACTTGTATCTGGCTTTTTGCGTTTTTATATTAAAAAAACAAAAGACAAATAATAGGACAAAACATGAAATTTCGGTTCCTTCTTATTTTTTGCCTTCTATTCAGCCTATCCTCGCAAATACATACGGGTTGTCAGTCAAGCCCTGAAAAAAAAGCTGAAAGTGCTCCTGGCTGGCTGAATAAAACTCCAAGCAATGATCGATACTTTTTTGCGGTTGGCATTTCCGGGCCAACCCGAAAAGCAAACGACGCATGGGACCAGGCAATCGAACGTGCCCGAGCGGAGCTTGGCCGCACCATTTACAGTCATGTAACAAGTGAAGGTATGACTATAAGCTCTACGCGCGGCGAATATTCCAAACAAGTAATTGATATTTTATCAGATACTGAATTAAATTTTACGGAAGTAATTGAACGATGGCATGATAAGCTTGGAACTTATGGGCCAATCAACCATGTCTATGTCTTGGTCAGACTGGAAAAAAAGACAGCTAAAATGATTTTGCAAAGGTTAAAATAACACAAAAAAAATGCCGGTATATGAATATACAGCTTTAGATATTAAAGGTAAAACCATCACCGGAATCATCGATTCCGACAACCCTTTTTCAGCCCGTCAAAATCTTAGAACTTCTAAAATCTATCCCGTTTCAATAAAAGAAGTTCACGACACCCCCACAAAAAAGGAATCCCTTTTTTTTTCTTTAATACGTCCCTTCACCCGTGTAAGAACCTCAGAAATTTCGATGATGACAAGACAATTATCCACCTTAATTGGCGCAGGATTTCAACTTGTTTCAGCTATTAATACACTAATACCTCAAACCAAATCTTATACTTTCAAAAAAATTTTAGCACAAATCAAGGATTCAATAGTAGAGGGAAAAAGCTTTGCCAATGCACTGTCACAATACCCGTGGATTTTTTCCTCACTTTATGTGAATATGGTACACTCGGGAGAATCTTCAGGAACTCTTGAAATCGTTTTAGAACGTCTTGCAGATATTTCTGAAAAACAACAAGCTTTAAAAAATAGGATCAGATCCTCTTTAGCTTATCCTATTTTTATGTCTTTTATTGGAACTGCTGTCCTTTTCCTTCTTCTAGCATATATTGTTCCAAGTATAACATCAATTTTCACTGATATGAATCAGGTTCTTCCTGTTCCGACTCGATTCCTTATTACTATTAGCGATATATTTAAATCTTACTGGTGGATTTTTTTTATTGTAATAATTGGATCTCTACTAATCTTCCACATTTTAAAAAAGACAGCAGCGGGTCTTTACTTTTTTGATAAAACCATACTCTATTTGCCGGGCATCGGCATTTTAGCTAAGAAACTGGCTGTTTCCCGTTTCTCCAGAACCCTTGGCTCACTCCTAGAAAACGGTGTCTCTATGCTGTCCGCCCTTGAGATTGTAAAGAATATAGTCGGAAATGTACTGATCTCCGATGCAATTGAAACTGCTGCAAAAGAGGTCAGCAAAGGACATGGGTTGAGTGCGGCTTTTTCAGAAAGCGGTCTCTTCCCAAATCTTTCAATCCAGATGATTCAGGTCGGAGAACAAAGCGGAGAACTGGAATCGATGTTAAAAAAAGTTGCAGACGTATTTGAAAATGAAGTAGAATCAAGTATAATGAGTATGACATCATTGATAGAACCTGTTATGATACTGATAATGGGTGTAGTTGTTGGATTTATCGTTCTTTCAATATTACTTCCGATATTTGAGATGAATCAACTTATAATGTAGCGCCCTAATTGAGCAAAAATTCAATTCCATAAACATGGAGGACCAATGGATAAGAAAATTATAATAAGAAAAATCGACGAATTGGGATTTACGCTTATTGAATTGATGGTTGTTATAGTAATATTAGGTATTCTTGCGGGACTTATCGTACCAAGAATAATGGGACGACCGGAGGAAGCAAAACAGCTCAAGGCAAAGATTCAGATAGAAAGTTTAGAAACAGCCTTGAAATTATATAAACTGGATAGCGGTATATACCCGGATACCGAGCAGGGACTACAGGCGCTCATTGAAGCCCCGGCAACAGGAACGCTCCCCAAGAATTGGAAAAAGGGCGGCTATCTTGAAAAAGGAAAACTCCCAAAAGATCCATGGGAAAACGATTTTGTTTATCTATCCCCTGGAGTTCATGGTGTTTATGATATCAGTTCATACGGTTCTGACGGCGTTCCCGGAGGTGAAGATAAAAATAAGGATATAAATAGCTGGGAAATAGAATAACTTTTTTGATATTTTCTGTTTTTGACAAACTTCTTTTTGGATCGGAAATTCCATTCTTTTCATAGACTTTTCAAAAAAATCATCCCGCATATAGCTCTTGACCTATTAACTGCTATCCAATATTTACACTACTATGTCAATTTTTAAAAAAAATTTAGGTTTTACACTAATCGAAGTTGTTGTTGTAATTTCACTAATTAGCATTATTCTCTTTTTTTCCATACCCCGATTTCATAATTCTATTCTATCGGATCAAACAAAAAAAGTTTCCCGCTGGATAATTGGAAAAGTAAGAGTTCTAAAAGATAACGCTGTCTTAAAAAAACAACTTTACATACTGCATGTAAACTTCGATACTAACAGGTTGTGGGCAACAAGTGCTTCAATGTCTCCTGAGGAGCTTAAAAAAGCAGAAAACCAGGCATACGAGTTTCCTGACGAAGTAAAACTGCTTGATGTTGAATATACAGGCAAAGGTAAGGTTTCATCTGGTGAAACAGAAATCTGTTTTTATAAAAATGGATATTCTGATAAAGTATTTATTCATATTGAAAATAGCGAAAATAAAAGGCTATCTTTTCTTATTGAACCTTTTTTCTCAAATGTAAAATTATTTAAACATTATGAAGACTTTGGGGATTAAAAAATGGCAACCTGATTTTGGTTTTACACTCCTTGAAATAATGGTGGCAATTTCAGTAATTGCCATCGTCCTTATAGCCGTTTTTAAAATGTATTCTCAGACTATTAACTTGAACCTTGCTGCAAAATTTTATACGACAGCACCCTTTCTGGCCCAAAGCAAGATAGCTGAATTTGAAGCAACATCCTCAAATAATCAGATGGACGAATCAGGAAATTTTGGAGATGATTTTTTAAATTATAATTGGGGCGTTTCCATGGATAATATTGAGTCTGAAATGCTTGGAACTGTTGCAGAAAGTCTTAAGAAAATTGAAGTAACTATTTCTTATAATAATGATGAATTTACTTACAGCCTAAGAACGTACAGGCTTTTATATGAATAATAATTTTCCAAAAGCAAGCAGACAATACCCGGTGATTATCCGTTATCCATCATCCGTCTTCTGTCATCAGTCGTCCGTCGTCAGTCATCCGCCCTCTGTCCTCCGTCATCCGTCTTCTGTCGTTCGGCATCAGGCATACATTGTCAAGAAAGGAATTGATGGGTTTACACTTATTGAAATACTAATATCATTCTTTATCTTCAGTATTATTGTCACAACTCTTTTTATTTCATATAACTCCGTATTTTCTAATATCAATGCTATCCAAGAGAGTATTGCCTCCTATGATATGGCAAAAAATTGTTTTGCCCGAATGTCTTTTGACGTGAATGATATACATATTTCCATTCCTCCTAAATATTCTCCTCCGGATATAGATGATGAGCCGGACCCTTATCGTATAGTTGGTGACTTTACATATATAGACGATGATAGCTTTTCAAAACTCAGGTTTACTTCATTGGCACACATATCTTTTGAAAAAAACATGCAGGAGGGCATAGCTGAAATTGTTTATTATATTCAGTCCGAGGATGAGAATAATTATGTTTTAAGGCGTTCGGACAGATTATACCCTTATAAACCCTTTGAAGAGAATCGCAAAGATCCTATATTATGTGAGGGTGTCAAATCGTTTATATTGAAATTTTACGACCATGAAGGGTCAGAGTATGACTATTGGGATTCCGAGTCCGAAGAGTTTAAATATGCCACCCCCAAAGCAATAAGTATAAAACTTGAGCTCGGAGATGATTCAACTTCTCATTTTTTCGAAATTATGGTAACGTTGCCAAGTTATAGGATTCCAATCGGTTGATCAGATCTTGTTAAGTCGCCGAGTGGTTGAGTAGTTAAGTTGTGGTAATGATAAGAATAATAACCGTTCACGGTTTCAGAGGTTCATACCGCAGTTACCTGCACTGCTATTCGTGATTTCACTCCCGCCAGGGGGGACTGGTCTGTGAGCAAGGTCAACAAAATAAAGATAACCCTGAAAGGTTCACCCTGTTAAATAGGATTCCATTCGGGAAATTTAACAGTGTGAATTCTGAACCTTTGAACGCCTATGAATTTCAACTGAATAACAGAGAAGAACATATGGCAAATGACAAAAACAAAAAGCGCAGAGTTGGCCAATTACAGTATAATAACAATCGTGGAATAGCAATTCTACTGACGTTAACGATTATCACAATAATAATCGCAGCTTCATTAGAATTGCACAGAAAGATGCGCTTTGCAGCCATTTCAACAGCCGCTACCCGGGATCATATTACGCTTACACATATGGCATCATCCGGTATTAATGCCGCTATGGCGATGCTAATAAAAGATAAAAATGAATCAAACATAGACTCTGTCCAGGAAGACTGGGCTAATTCTGAAAAAATAAATGATCTTTTAAAGGATATCCTCTTTGATGATGGAAAGATTTCATTAACAATCAGCGATGAACTCGCCAAAATTCAAGTTAACGCACTTGTTAAATACCCTGAGGGACGCAATTTTAATGAATCCCAAAGAATTATGTGGGACCGTTTGTTGAGACTTTTAATCTCTCAAGATGAGTCACTTGAAGAGATTGAACCGACATCAATTATTAATTCTGTAAAAGACTGGATGGACTTCGGAGATGACGATGCAATCACCGGATTAAATGGAGCGGAGTCAGAATATTATCAGGATCTCGATCCACCCTATTCCTGCAAAAACGGCCCAATCGACTTTCTTGGCGAGCTTGTTCTGATTAAGGACATTACAAGGGATCTTTACCAAAGCATTGGAGAAATGTATGGAATTTCCAGGTATATGACCATTTACGGCATAACAAGGGAAGGCGATAATGGGTATACATACGAAGGGAGAATAAATATCAATACTGCAGAGCTTCCAGTATTGATAGCACTTTTACCTTCAGAAAACGAAGATTTTGCCATGTCTATATTCAACTATCGACAGGAAATCACCGACTCGAAATATATTAATGATATTTCTGATCCAACATGGTATAAAAACGCTCCCGGCTGCAGTGATATTCAAATAGACCCAGAACTCATTACAGTTTCAAGCGATTTGTTTCGAGTCGAATCTACTGCAACTTTAAACGAAATAGAATCGATGATTACAGCCGTCATCCACAGGGAAAAAGACAAGAAAACGAGTAAATGGATATGCAGAGTCTTGAATTGGCAGATAAAATAATATATGTGATAGGGCCAACGCCTTAGAGAGCAAGATAACTGAGTTTTTAACTTTTTTCATTTAAAAGACTATGAGCAGAAAAATCCTTGGACTTGACATTAGACACGATGCTGTATCAGCGATTTTGATTAAATCAAGCATTAAGGGAAATTGGATTGCAGCCCACGAATATATTTCGATATCAGATCAAAAAGAGGTCGAAACCAGCATAGTATCTGCCTTAGAAATTATTACATCTGAAATAGACACTACCGGCTCTGTGTGCATCGCTTCCCTTCCTGCTGATCAGGTATCTTATAGGAATATTAAGCTTCCATTCAAGGAAAAGAAAAAGATCAGGCAGATTCTTCCTTTTGAACTTGAACCGACAATGCCGATTCAAGCCGAGGATATGATAATCGCTTCTCAGGTTATTACTTTATCCGATCAAACAGATCATACAGACCTAATAGCGGCAGCCGTTGAGAAATCGAACCTTAAATCTTACCTGGACATACTATTACCATTTAAAATTGAACCGGAAATAATAACTATCGGAGGCTACTCCATAGCCCTTTGTCTGGCTAACAATACAGATATCTCTGAAAAATGGCTACTTGTCGATATTTATGCCAATAAAAGCACTATATTTTTTATTATTCCCGGACAAATATGTCTGATCCGTTCCATTCCAATAAGCATGACCGCTTCATTAAGGACAAAATCTTTATGTGCTAATATTCAACGTACACTTAGCGCCTCGGAAGAAATTTTACATTTTAACTTTGAGCCGAATGGAATATTTATCACTGGTTCCGGGACAAGTGCTTTTGATTTTCAAAATGATATGGCCAAAATCCTGGGACTTCCCGTTTATAGCGTTGATCTCCTTCGTGACTCAGATATTGCGACAAAAGATATTTCAGAAAAACCCTGGATACCAAAACTAATGGACAATGCATTAGCACTTGCCCTACTCGACATTGAAGGAATTAATACTATAAACTTTCAAAAAGATTCTTTTGCCGGGAAAAATTTTTTTGCGGAACACAAACAAACAATAATAAAAACAGGTATTCTCTTAGTACTGGTTTTAGCTTTAGCATTTGTTAATATCATTATCTATTCACATTCTATGAAGAAAGAATTATTAAACTTAAACAATCAGATAACACAGATCTTTAAGACAACGCTTCCTGACGTTAAAAGAATCGTTGATCCGTTACAGCAGGTGAAGGTAAAAATTCAAGAAGAGAGAAAAAAGTCTTTATTCTCTATCGAAACACAAAAAAACATACTTGTTATGGATATTTTAAACGAAATCAGCAATCTCATATTAAAGGAAACCGACGTTGAGTTCACAAGGCTCCTAATTGGACAAACAAATGTTATGATCTCCGGAAACACCGACACGTTCAATTCTGTGGACGATATGAAAAATAGGCTTGAAAAAGCAGAATTATTTCAAAAAGTTACTATTAGCTCTGCTAACATCAACAAATCTGGAAATCGTGTTCGCTTTAAGCTAAAGGTGCAGTTGTAATACAGCCGACCTTGAAACTTTTGAAAATATTCAACCCCAATTGAGTAAAAAACCAATTGGGAGTTATTCGTTATTTGTTATCGGTTAATCGTTTAAAAGGAATAATATCCGTTTTTCTATTTCATCAATCATAGATTTATTAAATCAGACGATCATCAAATTCTAATAACGAATAACTATTAACAATTAACGCCTAATTGAGCATTGTTGTCGCTTAATTAGGGTTCAATTTTAATGGGACATGATTATGGCAATCAAGCTGAGCAAACGTGAAAAATACTCAATTTACCTTGTATCTTGTTTTATTTGCATTTTTGTTTTTATTCAGTTTATTCTTTTCCCGTTTGTCGACAGAAGGGATCTTTTAAAAAGAACCATTCAGGCTAAAAGAACAATCCTAAAGGAGATGTTTGTCCTTAAGTCAGAATATGACATGATCAAAAAGAAATCAAATTTATCAAAAAACCTCATTGCAAAAAGGGAAAAAGGGTTTACGCTTTTTTCTTTTCTCGATAAACAAACGGGTGAAGCAGGTATTAAAGACCATATATCTTACATGAAACCTTCTACTTCCGTTAAAAAGAACAGCGAATACAAGATATCGCTTGTTGAAATGAAAATTCAGGCAATAACTTTAGAGCAGTTGACCACCTATCTCTATAAAATCGAAACTTCAAAAAATAATGTGGTTATTAAAAGGATTTCAATTACAAAAACAGGAAAGCAAAATCAATCTGTTGATGCTGTTTTACATGTTGAAGCAATTGAAATTTGATGAATTTGTAAAAAGGTCACTTTTTTGACTTTTACGAGGCCATCAAATTTAATACTTACATAGGATATCAAATAAAAAGATTGAGATTATGATTAATACAAAAAAATGGCTAGGATATGCTATCTTTATTATTGCATTAACTGCCTTTTTTCTTTACTATTTATTTCCATCAGAAACAGCAGAAAATTACATAGCCATTAATGTACAAAAAGCCAATCCGGATTTAAAAATAACAATAAATCAAATAAACCCAACTTTTCCTCCAGGTTTAAAATTTCGCGATGTAAGTCTTTATTATCTTAATAATTCCTTACTTGACGCAGAATTGGTGAAAGTAACGCCTCAAATTATATCGCTTATTCGCCCAAAGACTACTTTTTTCTTTAAAGGTAAATTTTATCAAGGTATTACTGAAGGTAAAGTTGATATTTTTGGAATTAACCCTTACAGCCAGATTATTATTGAAGCTATACTATCTGGTATTCAGATAAAAGATATACATGCCATACAGAATTTATCTGATTTTAAAATATCAGGCATACTTGCAGGAAAAGTTACATATAACAAAAAGAAAAAACAAGATCAGATCATAAGCGCCGATCTTAACATATCAGACAGTAAACTGGACTATACAATACCCATTTTGGATTCTAATAGTATTACTTTCAGAACCATAAAAATAGATATAGAATGCAACAAGATGAGGCTTATACTAAACAAATGTATTATGAAAGGGAACCAAATAGATGCAAGCATTTCCGGACTCATTGCAACAAAAAATCCACTGGGTAAAAGTGTTTTAAATCTAACGGGAACAATTAAACCACACCAGGCTTTCCTTGCAAATATGGGAAAAGGTTTTATAGATATTTTATTTCCCAAAAAAAAACCTGGTAAAAGCGGTTTTTCTTTTATGATTGACGGCACATTTGATAAACCCGGTTTTTCTTGGCAATAGATATTCTTTAAATTTTTACTATGAAACAAATTTCAACAATATTAAACATTTTTTTAACAACAGCAGCTGTCTATTTTAGTATAAATGCATTCTACAAGTTAGTATCCATAAAACTTGATCATTTTCCCATAACAGGATCAAGCATCAAACAAACGGTATCTGTAAGATCTGAAAATCAACATCCATTATCTTCTTACAAAGCAATTATGGAACGTAATCTTTTCAACATTGAACGAAAACCGGAACAAAAATCAAATGAGATTACTACTGATGTCAGTATTGAAACTCTAAACCAAACGAAATTGAAATTAAAACTTTGGGGAACAGTAACGGGCAGCAAAAATGAAATTTATGCTGTTATCGAAGATTCGAAAGATAAAAAACAAAATCTTTATAAGGTTGGAGATACAGTTCAAGATGCAATCATTAAAACGATTTTAAGAGAAAAAGTTGTATTGAATGTAGACGGCAAAGATGAATTTTTAGAAATGGAAGAAATGTACAGCCGTGGAAAACCAATAAAGCCTTATAAATCACCAAGCACAAAAGTTACTCGAAAAAAAGAAATAAAGCGTTCTCAGATAGAAGACGCTGTAAATAACATAAACCAGCTAATGAAACAGATAAAAATACGACCCCATTTTAAAAACGGAGTTTCGGACGGCTTAAGTTTGTCCGGAATAAAACCAAACTCCATCTTCAGAAAGATGGGATTAAGAAATGGAGATATATTAATAGGAGTTGAAGGGAATACTATCGAGTCGGTGGACGATGCTTTGAAGCTATATGAGAGCATGAAAACATCATCCAGCGTAACCATCGAAATAAAGCGACGCGGCCAGCCTCAAACAATTAATTTTAATATTGAATAAATGGATTAACTATGAAATCATTCTGCAATAGTACAAAGAATATTATCTTGATATTGTTCTGTTTTATTTTGCTAATACCGGTGAACTTATCTATGGCAGAAACATCAGGACGTTTTGTTTCCATAGATTTTAACAATGTTGATATCAATGTTTTTGTCAAATTCATAAGCGAGCTAACCGGCAAAAATTTTGTTTTGGATCACAGGGTAAAAGGAAAAGTAACGATAATTTCCCCTACTAAAATTTCCGTAATAGAGGCTTACAAAGTATTTGAATCTGTTCTGGAGGTTCACGGCTATACAACTGTAAAATCGAACAAAATAATAAAAATCGTTCCGTCGCCCGATGCTAGAGCAAAGAATATTGAAACCAAATTAAAAGAAGAAGCCGATTCGCCTGATGATAGGATTGTTACCCATCTAATACCCTTAAAGTACGCAGCCCCCAATGAAATTAAACGGCTTTTTGCCCCTTTAATTTCAAAAAGCAGTGTTATCCTGGCCTATTCTCCGACAAACATGCTGATTGTTACTGATGTATATTCCAACATCAAACGGCTGCTTAAGATCGTTAAAGCAATTGATATAATAGGAGTCGGCCAGGAAATTTCCATAATTCCGCTTCAACATGCAAATGCCTCAAAACTTACAAAAGTTCTGAATTCCATCTTTAAGATAAAGCAAAAACCTAAAAAGGGCGTCCCGGTAAAACCTATCAAGGTCGTTGCAGATGAACGGACAAATACTATTATACTACTTGCCAGCGAAGACGAAACAATAAGAATTAAAAAGCTGATAAAAATGCTTGATAAGGAAATCCCACGTGGAAAAGAGAAAATACATGTTATTTATCTTGAAAATGCTACTGCAGAAGATCTTGCCAAAGTTTTACAAGCTCTTCCATCAAAACAAAGCAAGCGGACCAAAGGTAAAAAAGCACCTGTTGTTTCCGAAAAAGTCAGAATAACCGCGGACAAATCCACCAATAGTCTTATTATCATGGCAGAAAAGGAGGACTATTTAGTTCTTGAAGAGATAATAAAGAAGCTGGATATCCCAAGGGCTATGGTTTATATTGAATGCCTTATCATGGAAGTCAATGTGGACAAGGAATTTAATCTTGGGACCGAATGGACAGCCATGGGAGAAACCGGTTACAAAGATAGAGAAGGCGGTTATGGCGGCGGATTTAGTGACGGAAGTGGCATTCTTTCTGGGATAGGCACGCCTAGTGCTATAACAAATAAGACTGATCTCACTGGCCCTGGCACACTGTCTCCCGGATTTTCCCTGGGGGTATTTGGTGGAGCCGTAAAGATTGGAAACGCTGTTTTTCCCAATATAGGAGCTGTTGTGCAGGCCTATAAAAAAGATAAAGACGTTCATATACTTTCTACACCGCAAATTTTGACCACGGATAACGAAGAAGCAAAGATCACTGTAGGAAAGAATATCCCCTATCAGACAAAAGTGGGAACAACAGGCACTGCTGAGGAAATGTACAGCACATATGAATACAAGGATGTTGGAATAACATTAAAGATTACACCGCATATAAGTAAAGATCGCATGGTTCGCCTTAATATCCTACAGGAGGTAAATAAATTAGAATCAACAACCGATTTCCGTCCTACTACGCTAAAACGCACCATTGAAACGACTGTAATCGTAAATGATAAAAATACAATCGTTATCGGAGGACTCATTGACGACAGCTTCTCAAAAACTGAATATAAGGTCCCCTGTCTTGGAGACATACCCCTTCTTGGCTGGCTTTTCAAGTCACTCTATAAGGGACGTGAAAAAACCAACCTCTTTGTATTTCTTACGCCCCACGTTATCGAAAGCCCTGCGGAAGCAAATGAAATCTACAGTAAAAAGAAAGATCAAATCGATAAAATCAAAGAAGGAAAAATAAAAATGTATAATAAAGTCACGGATGAAACAGTTTCTAAGTCCAAAGAATCGGAAGCTGCAAAGTAGATTAGTTTCTCAGTTATAACCTGAATCTTACAGGTATAAATTTTGTACATATTATGATAAAAATTTTTTTCACCACAAAGTACACGAAGAAACACGAAGATTTTTTTATACTCATTATCCTTCGTGGTCTTCGTGATCTTCGTGGTTAGTAAAACATGACCTTTTTGCTTCCGGCTTCTCCGGGTTTGGAATTTAGCATATGGCAAAACGCTTTTCACATATACTTAAGGATAACTTTAATCTCTCGAACGAAGTTATTAATGAAATTTATGAACAAAAAGATGAAAAAGATGAAAATATAGGAGAATTACTTCTTAAAAAAAATATCATTTCAGAGACACAACTTCTTAAAGCATTAAGCATCTATTATAATATCCCTTTTTGGCATAATCTATCCTTAGAAAAGTTCGGGGCCGATTTTACCCAGCACGTGCCTATCCAATTCCTAAAAAAATATTTAATGGTTCCATTGGAAAATAGGGATACAACTTCAGACCATAAGAATGATTTGCATCAACACGATGAAGATAAACCAGAAGAAAATCTGAATACTTCCGACTGGGTAATCGCCATGAACAACCCTGTCTATTTCCAGCAGCTTGATGATCTTGCAAGGGTACTCGGACTGGACGACTATCAAATTGTTCTTACAACAAAAGACAATATTCTATCCGCTATAAATTTATCTTATGACCTGAGCAGAGATTCCGCTGAACAGCTTGTCCAGGATATGGAAGAAAACGGCACTACTATCATCAGTGAAATTGAAGATACAGCAGATCTTCTGGATGATATCAGTGACGCACCTATTATCAAACTTGTGAATCATATCATTTCACAGTCAATAAAAGCACGGGCAAGTGATATCCACATAGAACCCTACCAAAACAGTTTCAAAGTCAGATATAGAGTGGACGGTATCCTTTACGACCTTCTTGCTCCGCCGAAATGGATTCAGCCTGCCTTGATATCCAGGATCAAAGTTATGGCAAATATGAATATTGCAGAAAAACGACTCCCCCAGGACGGGCGTTTGGAAGTTAAAATAGGTAATCAGGAAATCGATGTAAGGGTCTCCACTATACCGATTTCATTTGGTGAGCGGGTTGTACTCCGACTCCTTAGAAAAACCAGCGCGTTACTTAATCTTTCTGAACTCGGTTTAGAACCGGAAAAACTTAATCTGCTTGAAAAACTTGTTTGTTCGCCAAGTGGTATTATCCTTGTAACCGGACCCACTGGAAGCGGTAAAACTACAACTCTTTATGCTGTCTTATCCTCCATCAACAAACCTGATATAAACATCATTACCATTGAAGATCCGGTTGAATATCAAATCCAGGGAATCAGCCAAATACAGGTCAATCCCAAGATAAATCTCACTTTTGCGCAGGGACTTAGATCAGTTGTCAGACAGGATCCGGATGTCATATTAATAGGGGAGATACGGGATAAGGAAACAGCAGAAATAGCTGTCCAATCAGCGCTGACAGGACATCTTGTCTTCTCCACACTTCATACAAATGACTCGGCAGGCGCCATCACCCGTCTTGTCGATATAGGTGTAGAGCCCTTTTTAATTTCGTCAGCCGTTATTGCCGTTGCAGCACAAAGACTGGTCCGGATTCTTTGCAATGATTGTAAAGAACCATATACCCCGGATGAAGTTTCCCTTAACGGCATGGGTATTACTCATAACCAGTTTAAGAATAGTATCATCTACAGGGCCAAAGGGTGTGAAAAATGTTTAAACACCGGCTACAAGGGAAGGATAGGTATTTTTGAAATAATGACTTTAGGTTATAAGTTAAAAAATTTATTACTTAAAACCTATGATTCCCATCATATAAAAGAAGAAGCTTTAAGATTAGATCTGGTTACCCTGCGCCAGGATGGAATCCAAAAAGTGTTAAACGGTATTACAACAATCGAAGAGGTTTTAAGGGTTGCTCAAAAATAATACAATATGTAAATATTTCTTTATCTATTTTTACATCGCTATTTTTTTAACCGTTATTATTATCATTTTCCCACATTCCCAATCTTTTGCCGGGCCTTCATTTATTATCGATTCTGATAAACAATTCGATTATGCCGACTATTATTTCTTAAATGGCGAATATTCCAGCGCCATAGATGAATACAAACGATTTATTTATTTCTTTCCTGAAGATTATAGGGTCAAACAAGCAATGTATAATATTGGAATAGCGTTTTATAAAAGCAGGCGCTTCAAAGACGCAATCAATTCTTTTAAAACTTTGATCCATAAATACGGAAATGATGATTTTCATATTGGTGATATTACTACAAATGCATATTTCATGATCAGTGAATGTTATTTAGAGATCAATGTTTCAGCCCCGGCCATTATCAATCTTAATAATCTAATTACACTAACAACCGATTTAGATGTAATAGATGAAGCATACTACAGGTTAGGATGGATCTACCTTGAATTAGCATCATGGGATAGTGCCCGTTCATATTTTAAAAAGATAAGTATACAAAATAACAACAAATACAAACTAATACAGCTTTCTTCCGAACTAGAAAAAGAAAGATTAACTACAAGAAAAAATCCCTATCTGGCAGGAACCTTGTCAATAATTCCCGGAGCAGGACATCTTTATTGTGAAAGATACCGGGATGCCATAATAGCTTTTTTGTTAAACTGCGGTATGATTTATGCGGCGTATGAATCTTTTGATAATGACCTTATCGGTCTTGGAGGAATCATCACTTTTGTTGAACTTGGTTTCTATACAGGCAATATTTACGGTGCAATAGCAAGTGCCCACAAATATAACAAAATGAAAAACAAGCAATTCATTGACAAATTAAGAGAAAACATGAAAATCACTCTTTCATCCTATCATCAGGGCAAAGATATTTTACTATCTTTTCAATTAGTCTTTTAACGGGATCGTATTTTATGAGTCCTGGAAAACCCATCCTCTGGGGTATAAGCGATAACTTAACAATTAATTATTAATAGTTAATGTCTTTTTGTTTAAGTTAGTGTCCCCCTCTGGGGGGGAAAATCAAACCTGGCCCTCTGGGCCTTGCTTGTACCGCTTTGCGGGGGATTCTTTACTA
>CAZLRK010000079.1:0-15430 GCA_964561845.1 uncultured Desulfobacterales bacterium
AATTCAAGGCTTAGCGAGAAGCATTTTCAACTGGGGTCAGGAGTCCTGAAATTACAAGCGCCAAATTACAACCCTAATTGAGCGAAAATAATGCTCAATTAGGCGTTAATTGTTATTCGTTATTAGAATTTGATGATCGTCTCATTTTATAAATCTATGATTGATGAAATATAAAAACGGATTTTATTCCTTTTATACCATTAACAAATAACTAATAACGAATAACTTTACTTATATCTTTTTAGTCCATACAGTAGTCCTGCCGAGAAGTGAAATTCCTATATAACCCCTCACTTTCAGTTCATTATCTTTAAGTTTCATCTTGCAGGAATAGGTTTTACCGTTATCCGGATCGTAGATTTTACCCTTGGCCCATTTGTTGTTGCCTTTGTATTTAAAACCCCAAACAATATCCAACCCAATGATCTTTCGGTTCCTTTTCGATTCATCGGGGTTATTTTTATCAATTTTATCCGTCCCGTCATCATATTTAGGCTCCTTGAGCCATATTATTTTTCCGCAGTATAAATCGTCACATTTATAGACTTTAACGAGTGCTTTTTCTTCACCTGTATACCATTCTCCGATAATAGCATCCCCTTCCTGAGCAAGTGCATTAGAAAACATGAATAGCAACATGCACGCAATTAAAATTAATAGTCGTTTCATTTTAAAGTTCCTTTCATTTACAAAATAGTCAAATAGTTGAGTGGTTGAGTGGTTGAGTCGACGACTTTACGAAATCAGTACTAAATTATTGGTAACGTTCAAAAGTGTGCGCATTTCTTTGTAAGCGGTTAAAATTTGAAAAGGTAATGGATGTTTCCAAAAGACGATATCACTGTATAATTCCTCGACTGCTCACAGTGGTCAAATATTTGGGATTTGCGCTACATAAGATCCCAAATATTTGGTCACCCCCTAATAAGTAAATTGATATCGCCTTTTGGAAATATTCATTACCGAATGATTGTTAAATGGGTTCCATTTATTGGGAAACAATTATGCGCACACTTTTGAACGTTATTAAATTATTAATGTTCCTATTATATCAGTTAATTTACTGATTTTCTTTTCTATTAAATATTTTTCAATACCTTCTATAATATCGATGGTCGCATGCGTATTAATAAAATTGGCCGTTCCGATCTGAACGGCAACAGCCCCAGCTATGAAAAACTCAATCGCATCTTCTGCTGTCATGATCCCCCCGATTCCGATCACCGGAATTTTAACGCTTTGTGCAACCTGCCAGACCATACGCAGGGCTATCGGTTTAATTGCAGGGCCTGAAAGTCCACCGGTTATATTGGCAAGCTTGGGGCGTCGTGTTTCAATATCTATGGCCATTCCTGTTATCGTATTTATCAGCGAAACAGAATCTGCACCTGCGTCTTCTATTTTACGGGCAATCTCAGTAATGTCGGTAACATTAGGGGTAAGTTTTACCATAAGCGGCTTGGTTGTCCTTTCCCTAACAGTTCTGACAACGCTATACGCAGATGCAGGATTTACTCCAAAGGCGATACCTCCCGCCTTTACATTGGGACATGAAATATTTATTTCAATGCCTGTAATCT
Organism: uncultured Desulfobacterales bacterium; assembly: GCA_964561845.1. Classification (GTDB taxonomy): domain Bacteria; phylum Desulfobacterota; class Desulfobacteria; order Desulfobacterales; family JAUVVS01; genus JAUVVS01. The sequence continues at coordinate 1,581 of CAZLRK010000079.1, forward strand.
CTTCAAAATCATCTATCTCTGCTGCCAGTTCCGCATACTCTTCAATACTCTTTCCATAGATGTTGACAAATACCGGAGTTGATAATTTTTTTAAAAAAGGAAGTTTGTCTCTTACAAATGCTTTAATACCTACGTTTTCAAGACCAATGGCATTAAGTAGGCCGCACGGCGTTTCAACGATCCTTGGAGGTTTGTTCCCTTTGGATGGTTCAATAGACAAACCCTTTACAATAATGGCGCCAAGGTGGTTTAAATCGATAAAATGTTCAAATTCTTTAGCATAGCCAAATGTGCCGGAAGCGGTCATTACAGGGTTATTAAGCTCTATTCCTCCAATATCAACACTCATATCAGGAACTTTATTCATTATATAAAATATCCTATTTTCTTGATCGAGGTCTGAGATCTTACTCTCGTCTATTTAATCTTATAATACTCTTAACTTTTTAATTAATTCATAAAGCTCCATAACACAACAGTATATGTTAAATAAAGGAAAAATTTAAATACCTTTGAAGCGGCTTTATTTTCAAACAGTTAAAATATTACTAAAAATCTTATTTCGTGCTTTCATTTTTTCTTGTTTTCGTGTTAAATTGCTTTTTAAGGAATATTATTAACATTGTAATTAAAGATGTTGTAGGAATTACGAGACGTAATAACAATTATGGTTAAAATTCAAACAGGTCTTGAAAATTTCATTGAAAATCCACCTAAATGGGTATTTGGAAATCGTATCGGCCTTTTAAGTAATCCTGCTTCGGTTGACAAACGGTTCCGCCATGCCCGTGAACTGATTAATAAAAAATTCCCCGGACAACTTACAGCGTTATACTCACCCCAGCATGGTTTTTATGCAGAAAAACAGGATAACATGATCGAGTCGGACAACATGACCGATCCTTTTTTGAAGATTCCTGTTTTCAGTCTATATGGGAAAACCCGTATACCCCATAAAGAAATGTTAGATCCCATAGATATACTAGTCATCGATTTACAGGATGTCGGAACACGAGTCTATACTTTTATCTATACCATGTCCCTTTGCCTTGAAGCTGCAAAGAAGTTGGGCAAAAAAGTAATAGTTCTTGATAGACCAAACCCCATCGGCGGGACTAAAATAGAAGGCAATTGTTTATCTCCAGACTGTGCTTCCTTTGTTGGACGTTATCCCATACCTATGCGCCATGGGCTCACCATAGGCGAGCTTTCTTTTTTATTTAACCAATACTTCAATATAGGTTGTTTACTGGAAGTTATCCCCATGAATGGATGGGAAAGAACCATGTACTTTGATGATACAGGTCTCCCATGGATTCCGCCTTCGCCCAATCTGCCGACACATGCATCTACTATCACTTACCCCGGCCAGGTATTGTGGGAAGGGACTAATGTTTCTGAGGGCAGAGGCACAACGCAACCCTTTGAACTCTTTGGAGCCCCATTTATAGACACCCAGCAAGTTCTTTCAAACCTTGACAAGCGTAAAATAGCAGGGATAATACTCAGAGAAACTGGATTTGAACCTACTTCAAATAAATGGAAAGGAGACCGGTGTAAAGGATTTCAGATACACATTGCCGACCTGGATCTCTACAAACCATATGTAACATCCATCAGGTTGCTTCAAACTATTATCTTCCTTTACAAAGATCATTTTAAATGGAAACAACCCCCTTATGAATATGAATTTGACAGACTACCCATCGACCTCATAATAGGCGACAAAAAAATTCGCCAATGTATAGAAAATCTTGATGAAATAGACTCGATAGAAGAATCCTGGAAGGAAAGACTCGATGAGTTTATAAATATAAGCCGTGAGTTTTATCTCTATACGTAAAAGAGGAAAAACCGGTGACTGGTGATCAGGTAATCGGTAATCAGCAACCGATTACCGATTACTGGTCAAGAAGTTACAATCCAACAGTCTTAAGGAGTCTAAAATTGATGGAACAGATTCCATCCTGGAAACGGATGCAATTTAAAAAAAACAAAGTCTGGCTTGCTACAGATAATAATGGAAAACCGATTGAAAGAAGAGGAAAAGTATTAATTAAATACCAGATTAACCAGGATTACGAATACTGGGTTCATAAAAATGGAGTAAGACCCATTGACTCGTCACAATTGGAAAAGAAGGAAAAGAAAAAGAAATCTCAGAAAAAACAAAAAAGTAAAATCGCTGAAAAAAGCGACCAATTAAATGAAATGATCCCTTCTGATGCTATCTGTATATATACAGACGGTGCATCTTCCGGCAATCCAGGTCCGTCTGGAATAGGAATATTACTCCGTTTTGGAAAACATGAAAAGGAGATATCAAAATATATTGGCATTGCTACAAATAACATCGCTGAACTTGAAGCAATAAAGATAGGTCTACTGGAATTAAAAAAGACTAATCTTCCCGTTAGGGTTTTTACTGACAGCAGTTATGTATATGGTATGTTGACCCTTGGATGGAAGCCAAAAAAAAACATAAAATTAGTAAAGTCTATTAAAGAATCAATGTTAAAATTCAATGATCTGAAACTTATTAAAGTTAAAGGACATGCAAATATTGAAGGAAATGTAAAGGCTGATTCTCTTGCAACCTCAGCAATAAAAATGAAGAAATAAAAAAAGCCCTGTGCTATATACACAGGGCTTTTTTCCGTAGAACCAATTTATTCTTTTGTAGACTCTAATGTTTCAACTTTTTTCTTAAGTTCATCAATTTCTTCTTTATACTTTTTTGTCTCTTCATCTTTGGAAATATCGTTAACTCCCGTATCTTCTGTTTTTAAATCATCTTTTAATTCATCAATACCAAGATAAACAGCCAATCCCCCTCCAAGCAGAAGCATTACAGGAACAGCACCGGCCAAAAGCTGTAAAAATGGTTTAAACCAAATCGAAAGTCCAATAATTCCCAATACAGCCGCAGCTGCTCCGCCAATTAATGTTTTCATAAAAACATCCTCCTTTATTATGAAATTGATTTTGTATATTAATTTGGTCTTCTAATAAATATAAATTATTTAACTTGCAAACCTTTTCTGAAAAAAATAGCACAACAAATTTTTTATGGCAAGCTTATTTTGTCGGTTTGTAGTTTTTAGAAAAAGTTCTTTTTTCGATCTTTTTGAAATCAGCCAAATTTCACTAATATTTTATGACAAATTCAACAAATTATTGCAAAAAAAATGCTACTCTGTTATTTGAAATAGACAGGCTTTACCCCGGTTAATTTAAAATAATTCTTTTGATTTTCCGGTCTATAGTTCGAGACTTTTGAAAAATGCTCAATTTTGTTCAAGTTCAAGGCAGGCGAAAATTTTAACCACAGGCATACATTGAGTATTTCGAGGATTAAAATTTTAGCCTAACACAGAAATAGGGCAAAAGGGGGCGTTTTGCAAAGGTCTCAGATCATAAAAGGCAGAGGATCTTTTTATAGGTTTGAATATGGCGAAACATAGGATAAAAGAAAATAAAATCTCCAATAAATTGCGAAAATGGATTGACACCATACTTCAGGAGACACATAACCACTATACCTGCCACATTCCGGTAAAAATCGGTTTTTTATCATCAATTATACTCAAGCTTTTCTTTTCGGGCATAAAAGTAAACAAAGATCAGTGTCTTATTCTCCAAAAAATCCCTAAAGACGCCATCATTGTTTATGCCAATAAATTCAAAACTAATTTTGAATATTTATTTTATTACACTCGTTATAAAGGTGAAGGCCTTCCGTATCCTGAAATAGGCTTTGACCATAGGATATACATGTGGCAACCGGTTTCACGTATATTCAAAATTGTTTTGTCATACCTTGACCATATCTACCAAAATAAGACTCTGCCTAATCCTTACAAAAGCGGATATATTAAACAAGAGCTGATTAACGGTAAATCTGCATTATTCTCACTCATCGAAAAAAAAGGCTTTTATCGAAGGTTTGTTAAAGCAAAGACCGACCCGATCCAATTTCTTATAGAAATACAAAAATCGATTGACCGTCCCATTTATATCATCCCTCAACTTATGTTCTTTAGCAAAAAACCAAGTCGAAATATCCCGACTATAATCGACGTCCTTTTTGGCAGCGAAGGAAAACCAGGGAAAATAAGACAACTTATAACCCTTTTTAAAAATCCTGGAAAGGTCTTTGTTGAAATATCAGAACCGATTAATCTGAAAGCCTTTTTAGAACTTTCTAAAAACCGGAACCGAAATACCGAATATTTATCGCTTGTCCTGCGTCATGATCTTTTACTTCAAACAAATCGCCATCGCCAAAGCATTACCGGACCCATCCTGAAATCAAAGGAAGAATTAAAACAAAGCATCCTGATAAAAGATCATCTTCAAAGTTTCATGGAACAATACTCAAAAAAGCATGACATCCCCATTCAGCAAACCCATAAAAAGGCTGATTCATATTTAGATGAAATTGCCGCTAAATACAATATGAGTATTATAAAGATAATAGCAATTCTGGTAAAGTGGATTGTTTACACTATGTTTGAAGGCGCCAGCATCGACAAAGATGAACTCAACAGGGTTAAAACCATGTCTCAGAAAGGACCTTTAATCCTTATTCCCAGTCACAAAAGCCATATAGATTACCTGATCCTGTCATATATTTTATTTAACAACAACATGCCTTGCCCCCACATTGCTGCAGGAAAAAATCTTTCCTTCTGGCCCTTGGGTCCTATATTCAGGTCAGGAGGCGCTTTTTTTATAAGAAGAACTTTCAAAGGCGCAGCGCTTTATTCAAAAGTCTTTTCCGAATATATTTATAAGCTTCTTGAAGAAGGTTTTAACATAGAACTGTTCATTGAAGGCGGTAGAAGCCGAACAGGTAAACTGCTGATGCCAAAACTGGGTCTTCTTTCCATACTTCTTTCCGCATATAAAAACGGCGCCTGTGATGACCTGAGATTTGTTCCTATTTTCATAGGATATGACAGGATTCTTGAAGAAAAATCGTATCTTCATGAACTGGAAGGAGGAAAAAAGGAAGACGAAAATTTATTGCAAGTTATAAAAGCAAGAAAATTTTTACAAAAGAAATACGGCAGGATATATATAAAGTTCCATGACCCTATCTCTGTTAATGAATTGTTGTCGAAAGCTGACACCTCGCTTAAAGAGATGACATCAAAAGAACAAAATGCACTTTGTCGCAACGTTGGTCATAGAATTATTAATGCCATAAATAACGTCACCGTTGTAACTCCCCACGCTCTGGTTGCAAGCGCTATTTTGACCTGCCCTAAAAAAAGATTTTCCTCAAACCATATGATGTCCCATGCTGAAACGTATATGAATTATCTGTCTTCACAAGGAGCAATGCTTGCCGATACGCTTCTTCTTGATTACAAGCATGCTGTTGAGCATGTCTTTGACATATATGTTCAAAGAAAATTTATCGAACGTATATCAAGTAACAAAGAAGGCCCTTCTTCTGAAACACATTTTAAAGTAAATGAAAACAGGAGACTAGTGCTGGAATATTATAAAAACAACTGTATTGCCTATTTTATTCCCGCTGCTTTTACAGCTCTTGCAATTCTTGAAAAAGACGAATTCCAGTTTTCAGCTGCGGATATCCACCCGGGTTACTCTTTTCTTCAGGAGTTCTTCAAAAATGAATTTGCATATGACGTTGACAAGAAACTTGAATATTTCGTTAGAAAAAACATAAAAGCTTTTATTGATGACGCGATACTCTTGCCTCATCCTACACTGCCGGATACTTATAATTTAACTTCAGCAGGTTTGAAAAAATTAAAAATTTTTTCGCGTTTTTTAAAAACTCCTTTTGAATCCTATTGGATCGTTTTAAATTATTTCATGCGCCATCCTCTAAATCACGATAATAAAAAGGACCGTCTAAAAAAAATCCAGGCAAGAGGCAATCGTATGTATAAAAGAAAAGAAGTCGAAAGAAAAGAAGCACTTTCCAAAATCAATTATCAAAATGCCATAGATTATTTTGTCGCTCATGGTATTAAAGGTTCAGATGATACCGAGAAGATTGAATACTATTCTGAAACAATCCAAAAATATTTAAATCACCTGTCATCTTAAGGCAGTCTCCTTTTTTACGGTATAATTCATGCCTGAGGCAACTAAATTTAAGGCAATGATACTGACCGCGGGCTTTGGCACGCGGCTTTTACCCTTTACTAAAACCACTCCTAAAGCTCTGTTCCCTGTTGCAGGACGTCCTTTGATAGATATTATAATTCAGGATCTGCAGGCCGCAGGCTGCAAATCAATAATAATCAACACCCATCATCTGTATCAAAAGATAAACTTGTTTTTAAAAAAGCAAAATTATGCAATCCCGGTCCACACACGACACGAACCGGTGATTCTCGGCACTGGAGGAGCTGTAAAAAATGTAGCTGATTTCTGGGATAAACAACCATTTATGGTTATAAACAGCGATATTATTACGGATATAGACTTAAGAAAAATCTATGATTATCACCTGCAGCATAATCATCAGGCAACACTTGTTCTTCATGACTATCCAAAGTTCAATGATGTATTGATAAAAAATAACGATTATATAATAGGTTTTAACGACCATGATGAAAGCGTGAAAAGGCTTGCTTTTACAGGCATACAGGTACTTGATCCGGTAATTCTTGATCTCATACCGGATGGTGTGTTTTCAAGCATTATTGATACATACAAAGAATTGATATCAAAAGGTAAAAAAGTAAAAGCATTCATTTCAAAACATCATTACTGGAGGGATATCGGAACTCCTGAAAGCTATATGGAAGCGGTTTTTAATAAAATGGCTCCTGAAGCTTTCAGGAAAGCCTGGCCGGAAGCCATATCGAATTATTCGGGTAATACACTTAAACGCAAAAAACTTAAAGGTGACGGATCAGAAAGAAACTGGTATCGTCTTACCGTTAAAAACCGATCTCTTATTATGGCAGATCATTCTATCAGGACACAGGATAAAATGTCTGAAGTAGACTCATTTGTAACCATTGGACGTCATTTGTACCAAAGAAACATTCCCGTTCCTGAGATTTACCTTTATGACACCTTTTCAGGACTGGTCTTCATGGAAGATTTAGGCGATGAAAATCTTCAGTCCGTTGTTTGTAATTCTAGAAGCATGGATAAAATTGTCTCCTGTTACAAATCTGTCATAAATATCCTCATTAAGCTTTCTCTTTTTGGCTCTGAAGGGTTTAATCCTTCCTGGGCATACCAAACCCCACACTATAGCAAAAATCTTATTATTGAGAAGGAATGCCGCTATTTTTTAAGTGCATTTTTAAACGGATACATGAAAATGGATTTGAATTTTAAAAATTACAAGAATGAATTCTTATTTCTGGCTGACAAGGCCCTTGAATATCCTGTAAACGGTTTCATGCACAGGGATCTGCAGTCACGAAATATCATGGTTCAAAATAATAATTTTTATTTTATCGATTTTCAAGGCGGACGTATTGGTCCTATTCAGTATGACCTTGCATCACTTCTTATAGATCCCTATGTAGAGTTGCCCTACCCTATTCAGGGTCAATTGCTCGATTATTGCATTGAAAAGCTGTCAAATTTTATAGAAGTTGATGAGGATAATTTTCGTTCATGTTATAAATATTGTTCCATTACCAGAAATCTTCAGATGCTGGGAGCTTTTGGATTTTTAAGCAAGGAAAAAGGGAAACTTTTTTTTAAGCAATACATACCTGCTGCCGTTAAGACTCTGAAGCATAATCTAACCGCGCTTGAAGATGCCAAATTGTCAGAATTGAAGTCTATCGTGGAAAAAATTGAAATAAAATGATATTTTAAGATTTAGTCAAATGGTTAAGTGGTTGAGTTGTTAAGTTGTTGAGTAGTTGAGTAGAAAAAGATTTATTATCAGTAGTGTCCGGTTTAATTTGGAACAAATTCAAGCAGAAATATATGCTACTCGGTTTTTGTAATCAATTTTCGTAAACCCCTTTAAAATGGGCTTTTGTTAGAAAAGCGTTTTACTTAAAATGTGTAGATTTATGTAATTTGATATTGTTTTTTTCACCGCAAAGTCGCAGAGAGCGCAAAGAAAAGATACTTTTCTTTTGCCGTTGAGAGGACGGCAAAAGAAAAAAATCAATCGCTACGCGATATTTTTAGACCCTAAATGCCCGCAGGGCACGTTTCTTATTGTTTTCCGTGCTCTCTCAACGGAAAACAATAAAACAAATGACCTCTGCGCTCTCTGTGTCTCGAATGAGCGACTTGTCGGGTCGTAGCTCGTAGAGCGAAGCCTGAAGCGAATGGGCGGTGAATTATCTTACTAGAACGGAGGTAACAAATGAACAAATTAAAAGTTATGATAAACGGTATTCCCGGTAATATGGCAGTAAATGTAGCAAAACATGTTCTTGCTGACAACGGCGTTGACCTGATTTTGCATTCACTTACAGGACCCGAAATCACAAAAGATGAACACGTTGTCGATTCTACCCCCATTCGGTTGATTCACCCGGATATCAGGGAACAAGCCATAACTGAAATAATTGAAAGGGAGGGTTCTTTTATCACAGTAGATTATACGCATCCTTCGGCTGTAAACGGCAATGCTGAATTTTATGCAAAACACGGTCTTCCATTTGTTATGGGAACAACAGGCGGTGACCGGAAACTCCTTGAAGATACGGTACGCTCTTCTTCCATTGCTGCGGTAATCGCACCCAATATGGCAAAACAGATCGTTGGGTTTCAGGCTATGATGGAATATGCTGCAAACACATTTCCAGGTCTTTTTAAAGGATATTCACTTGAAATAAAAGAAAGCCATCAGAAAGGAAAAGCCGACACAAGTGGGACCGCCAAGGCAATGGCGGAATATTTTACTAACCTGGGCGTTCCTTTTTCCATAGAAGATATTAAAAAAGAACGTGATCCCGAAATCCAAAAATCTGTATGGGGTATTCCTGAAGAATATTTAAGAGGACACGGGTGGCACACATATTCTCTTCTTTCACATGACACTACCGTCAGCTTTGAATTCAGTCACAACGTAAACGGTAGAGACATCTACGCACAAGGAACCCTCGATGCCGTCGCTTACCTTGATACCAAAGTAAAACAAGGAGAAAAAGGGAAAGTATATAGCATGATAGATGTGCTTAAGGGTAAGTAAACGCATACTAATAGTTCATAAAATTTAAATGGTTATAAATTAATCCTTAGACTGTCGCTTGAAGTTTTCAGGACATCCAAAAGTTTTCTTAAAAAAGCAATTATTCTCTTATTAAACTGAGCTGATCGCCTCTGTTCTCAACTTGGCAAGGCTCATAACGTATTGAGGTAGACAAATTGAAACAAAAAATAATTAAATTCTTCAAAAATATCAATCTTCGAAAAGTACTGCCGGACTATTTTCTAATGACGGTTGGCGCCATAGTAATAGCCGTCAATTTTGACATATTCCTGGCGCCATCCAACATAGCTCCGGGCGGGGTTTCGGGAGCGGCCATTATTCTTTATGAATTTACCGGCTGGTATAAGGGATTAACCATGTTAATTTTGAGTGTTCCCATGCTAATTATAGGCTTTTTTTATCTGGGACGTTTTCGATTTCTCATACGTGCAACCTATGTTACAATAGTATATAGCCTGGGAGTTGACTTATTTGCAACTTGGCTCCCATCCGGGATAACAAATGATCTGTTGCTTAACGCCTTATATGCCGGCATCATAGGTGGCATCGGCATCGGACTGATTTATAGAGGTGGCACATCTCCTGCAGGCACTTCGGTAATTAGCCGCGTAATATATCTAAAAACCGGCATTCCCAACAGCCAGATTTTTATATTAATTGACGGAGGTGTAATCTTAATTGCAGGAATGGTTTTCGGCTGGGAGATGTCTTTATATGCCTTTGTTACCCTATTTACATGGGGAGCGGTTGCAGATTATGTCCTGGAAGGCCCCAGTGTAATACGTACTGCTTTTATTATAACCGACTTGCCGGAAAAAGTATCCCAGGCCCTATTGAACCGTATAGGCGTAGGTGTAACAGCCTGGGCTGGAAGGGGAATGTTCACCAAAGCTGAGCATACTACCCTTTTTTGCACTGTAAACCGTGCCGATGTAAACCTTTTAAAATCATTAGTAAGCAATGTGGACCCAAAAGCATTTGTTGTAATAGTCCAGGGCCATCAAACAAAAGGAGGGATGCTGCGGCACTCATTAAACAATAATGATCTAAAACCTGAAAAGGCCTGACGTGCTAAGTTAAGACATCGTCAAATAGTTTAGTAGTTGAGTGGTTGAGTAGGAAAAGAATTATAATTAAATCACTATGTTAATATTTTCAAACTATTGCACGTCCAATTTTCATGTAAATTCAAAATAGGTCATAAAAATAACAACTTAACCACTCAACCACTTAACAACTTAACTATATTTGGATTATAATAATGAACACAAAAGATTTTGTAGTTGAAGACAGGGGAGTTGGAAAAGGGCTTGGCGTATATTCATTAAATGCTTATTCCAAGGGTGAGTTAATAGCCAATATTTCAGGTAAAATAGTTAATGAACACAGGCTCCATACTTTACAGATAACGACTGACAAACACCTGTATGACCCTGATTTTACAGGCTGTCTGCTTCATTCCTGCGATCCTAATGCGGTTATACTACCTGAAAAACTAGAAGTATGGGCTGTCAAGGATATCAAGACCGGTGAGGCTATAACAGTAGATTACGCAGCCACAGAAGACAGGATTGTTCTGCAATTCCCCTGTGGTTGCGGACAATCGAATTGTCGCCGCTGGATTATCGGACAAAAAGAAATGGTTAATGAAGAAGGAATTGAGTATCTTTCAAAATTTTAATTGTTCAATAGTCTTTATCCGTAAATGGTAGATTTTGATTCAAGTCAAGGCCGTAGTCAAAAAAACTATTACCTTTAAAGCGGCCTGGTTTTCAACTATATAAATTAACAGGATAACATGAATAACATGGAAAATATGGAAAATATTTACATTCGTTTGGCCGATCATTTGAAAAATCTAATTATGGGTTACCCTTTTGCTGAGCCTTTGCTCGACTTGCTAAAAGAAACATTTACCCCGATTGAAGCCAGCGTGGCTCTGGCAATTCCCAACGATCTATTACCTTTTGAAGTAACCGATTTGGATACAATAGCCCATCGTTCTGATCTTTCCAAGGACAAGGTTGCTGATGCTTTAGAATCTCTTGCCGCACGAAACATGCTGTACACCGCTGAAACAAAAGAAGGCGCTAAAGGTTATGCATTGCTCCAGGTCGGTTACGGCATGCCCCAAACATTTTTCTGGGCCGGAAAACAAGATAATACTGCCAAACGCATGGCAAAACTGGTTCTAAAATATTTTACGGTTCCCACAACCCAAAAAGTTTACGGTGGAGTGCCTACAAAAACTTACAAATATATCCCGGCTAATATATCTGTTGATCTACCTATGCAGGGTGTCTTGCCCAATGAGCAAATGGGCCCGATTGTGGATGCCGCTACAAAAATAGCAGTAGCACACTGTCCTTGTCGCATGTCAGCCAAAATCCTGGGAAGGACAGATTGTCAACACAGCCTGGAGGTCTGTATCAAATACGATGAAATGGCTGAGTTTGTCATTTCTCAGGGTTTAGCCCGGCAGATAACCAAGGATGAGACTCTGCATATTCTCGAAAACTGTGAAAAAGAAGGGCTGGTACATATGGTTGACAATGCCCAGGGGCAGATAAAGCACACCTGCAATTGTTGTGGACATTACTGCTGGAACGTTGGGATAATCAGACGCCGGAAAATTCCTCGAGATATCCTGATGGCAATTTATTTCATTCGTGAAACCGAAGATAACGAATGCACAGGGTGTGGTGAATGTACCAATATATGCCCGGTAAACGCAGTAGAGATAGTTGAAGACCATGCAAAAGTAGATCCGGATTGGTGTATTGGTTGCGGAGTGTGCGCTGTCACTTGTCCCTCCGAAGCCATTACTATCAAACGAAGATTAGATGAGTACGCCCCAAAAGATTTTACCGAATTGCATCAACGGATAAAACAGGAGCGAAATCTGTTTTAAGAAACCGGGGTTTGCCCTTGACGGGCCAGGGCCACGTCATTTATATCAGTAATTGCTTGGAACAACTAAAATGGATGACTTCAAAAAACTAAGTTGCCAGTTCGATATAAGTCAAGAATTCTGACAAGTTGCCCGACCATGTAAAGTGGCAAGGAGATTAAATCGAAAGTGATGTCAATCGTTGAATCCGCTTGCCGCAACGAATGATTTACTTTTTGAAATGAAGGCGGATTAAGATCAAAACGAACACCTAACCGGGCATTTTTACTGTAAACGAACTGGAGCATCGATTTCAGAGTTCCGCTTTTCCCGGCTTTCACTTCCACCGGTGTGATTAAATCACCTTGCGGAATAACATAATCAACTTCGGCATTTGCCGATTTTTGTTGTCTTAACCAGTAGCATAATTCCGGTGGATCGTTTAACCCCCTGTAATAAAGAAGATGTTGACCGATAAACTGTTCGGCTATTGCGCCTTCGTTGATAAGCTGGCGATCGTCCAAAGAAGATATGGCCAGCCAGTCCAAACCACAAATGCGATTCATTAAACCAATGTCCAAAAATAGAGCTTTGTATGTAAATTCATCGATTTCTGTTTGAAGGGGGAGGCCGGAGCAGTGGGAATGATACACCGGATTAATAATCAGCGCCTTGGACAGCAGTTCAATGGCGTGCCTTAACTCACGCGCTCCTTCATCTCTGGAAATATTACTGTACTTAATTTTATTGCCAATCGACCTGGGAATAAAACTAAATACTTTTTGCAATCTCAGCAGAGCCTTTCCAGTCCCATATTTCGAAAAGTCATCAAGGAAAGTAGACACAATAGAGCGATGAACCGGAATGATATCAGAAAATAGTCCCGATTTTATGTAATTCAAAACAGCTTCCGGCATGCCGCCGATCATTAAATATTCCCGTTGTCTATCCAACAGCTTTTTTTGAACGGTTTTCGGAATATTATCACTGAAATCATACTCGTCTAAGTAGGATAATAAAGACTCGTCGATTTCTCCCAGGTACTCTTCAAAAGTCATTGGACCAAGGTGAATATACTCTATTCTGCCAACCGGCATGGAAAAATTATGTTTTGACAGGACAAATTCAAGCAATGAACCGGCCGCTATCACAGGAAGTTCCGGCAATTCTTCATAGAAGTAACGAAGTGCCTGCAGGGCATTGGGCGTTGCTTGTATTTCATCTAAAAATAAAACGGAACGAGGGCTTTTGATATTCCTCCCCAATAATCCTGCAAGTTCTTTAATGATAAGCTTTATATCCAAGGTTTTAAATATATTATTGAGTTCAAGATGTTTCTCCAAGTTTATTTCGTTCAATGTCAAATTGTTTTTTTCAGCAAACTGCCGAACCAATGTTGATTTTCCAACCTGCCGTGCTCCCCGGATTACCAATGGTTTCCGTTTTTCGTAATTAATCCATTTTTTTAAAAGTTGCTCTGCTACCCGTTTCATAATTCCTCCATATGTATGAAACATGCCCTTTTTTCATACATATGATACCTAATAAAAGGGTTTATGTCAAACATATCTTTAATACTTCTAAATTATGTCTTTTTGTCGATAGAAAGCCTCTGTTCATCTCAGTCGCCCCGAATTTGATCGATTCCGGGGCGCCTCCCTCTCTCAAATCATCTAAGCATTACCCTTATAGAACAATCAATCAACACCGGGCTTCTTAAACACCGGGCGCTACTACGCAGTACTTATGTATACCATGATTTATCTAAAAGCA
>CAZLRK010000080.1:0-15403 GCA_964561845.1 uncultured Desulfobacterales bacterium
AATTTTAGCGCGGTTTCTTTGAGTCTCTTATCATTTGTCCAAAGAGGAATTCCGGACAATTTAGCAGATGATAAAAGGTGCACATCGACAAAACCAATTCCGATTCCACTCAAATGGTTCTGTTCGATGAAATATAGATATTCAGATAGATCTATTGTTGGCGCTTGCGGAAGGGCTTGCAAAAGGGCCAATATTTCAGATCGATTTTTGATATTTCCGCAAGCTAGCTCACCAATTACAAAAGGGTGACAAACAACCTTTTCAGCACGCAATAGTTCCTCAAGTTGGATATCGCCCCTTCGAAGGTGATTAACCCATACAGAAGTATCAACCAAAACCATCTTTATGACTTTGCTAATCTACGCCTAGGTATAGGCCGCAGATCCTTTTCTGTTCCGCCCAGTTTTGCAAGTCGCTTGCTGCTTTCACGGGCAATCAAGGCTTCTAAGCCGAGTCTGACCAAGGCGGTTTTTTCTTTGATTCCGGTTAAGCGAGATGCTTTTTCCAATACATCGTCGTCTATGTTTAATGTTGTTCTCATATGCATTAATATGCATCTTTTATGCATAGATGTCAATTGAAAAAATGAAATGGTAATGCCCCGGGATGAGCTGCAGGGGCGAAACGGAGAGTAATTTGCAGTCCCAATTGATTTGCCTTGTTAAGTGCTATCTCCGATTTTTCTTGTGCTTCATCACGATTTTACAAAATTTCCCAAATTGTTTATCTTTTTGTCTTTTTTCAAGATATGACATTTCATTGTAAACAGATTCTTTGATCATTTTTAAATAATTTTGATATCTTTTTTCGGATAATCGGCCATCTTCTACGGCATTTAAAACCGCACAACCTTTTTCATTAACATGCGTGCAATCGTTAAATTGACATTTTTCTGATAGAGCTGTTATTTCAGTAAATGTTTCATCAATGCCTGTTTCTACCGAAAAATTCCCGAGCTCCCGCATTCCCGGAGTGTCTACAACCATTGCTCCGCAATCTAACTTTATCAATTGCCTGTAGGTTGTGGCATGCCTTCCTTTGCCATCCTTTTCTCTAACTGTTTTCGTTGTAAATATGGATTTACCGATGAGATTATTTAATAAGGTTGTTTTGCCCACACCTGAAGATCCCAACAGGCAATATGTTAGCCCAGGATTCAGAAGATCCTTTACGTTTGTAAAGCCGGATTCATTTTTATTGCTGAATGGCTGTATATATAAACGCGGCATTATTTTTTTTATTTCGCCGATCCTGCTTGCAACCTCTTTGGAAGTGAGAAGATCTTTTTTACTTAATAATACAATTGGCCTGATATTGCTTTCGTTAATCATAACCAGATACCGCTCAAGCCGCCTGATATTAAAATTTTCGTCCAGAGACTGGACAATAAATGCTGTATCAATATTGGCGGCAATCAATTGAAAATCTATTTTCTTTCCTGGTGTTTTTCTTTTAAGAAGGGATTTTCTCGGTAAGATTTCATGGATTATTGAAAAAGTATTCTCATCATAAAAATTGGCAAATACCCAATCTCCAACAGTGGGATAATCAATGGGAGAAGACGCGCTGTAAATTATTTTCCCGACCAACTCAGCGAAAACATCATTTTCACCATTGCTTATCGTATAGCTGTCTTTATGAACAGCAACGACTCTTGCTATTTCAAGCCCGGCCAATCTCTCAGGATCAACATTATCCTGGAACCATTTATCAAAACCAATTTTTTCTATACTATGTGAAACGTTTTTCATGAGAAGTCTTTTAAGTAATAGGGGGCGTTCGTGCAGAGATTGCACTGGCAACGCGCGTTATGCATTTGCGTCCCCTATTATAAGCGTCCCCAATGATAAGGGGTAGAGACGTTACCTCTCCTCTCCCATTGCCGGCATAAGGCCAAGCTGCTGTATCATGCCCAGCCCGTCCGAATTGTTCCAGGTTTCTACGATCTTGCCGCCAGTAAAGCGGGTAATAGTGATTCCCGTCATCACAACTTGCTTACCAGTGGCGGGAATGCCCATCAGTTCGCCTTTATGCGTGCCGCGAGTTGTCCAGCGGGTCACCACCTTGTCTCTTTCGGCAATTTGATCCTGGACCGTGAAGTGAGTGTCAGGAAAGGCACTGCGATACATCGAGACGAACTGTTTGTAGCCCTCGATGCCAGGCGGCAGACCGTCGGCAAGACCCTGGCTGACATAGTTGGGTTCGAAAATCTCATCCGCTACATCCAGGTTTCCCTGGTTCCAGATTTCTTCCCAGATACGGCGAGCGATAGTTTTGTTTTGTTCTGACATTGTATATTCTCCTTTCTTATGTTTGATGGCCTACAATATGTCTGAGCCTGCTAATACTGTCGGTTGATGCCTCCTCAGCAAACTTGTAATTGTGCCGTGTGGAGAAAGGCCGTCTATCATAGATTAGAAGGATTATTTTCCGTAAAATGAAACGGAAACTGAAATATTTTGTTAAAAAATATAAATTAAATCAATATGATTGTCAATAAATAATAAATAGGGCGAAACCAAGAGACAGTGAGAGGAACTGTCTGGAGACGGAGCAAAGCGGAAGGCTCACCGATGTTAGCCCGTTTTTTACAAGTTTGATTTGTTCATTTGCAAGGCATAAGGGGTGCAGCTGTAGTCCTTCTACCGCAAACCCCTTATAACGCAACAAATGGGCAAATCAGGCTTGCCCGAAGGGTGAAGAATTTATCCTAAAAAAGGATATTTTCCGATATGTTTTAGGCTTTATAAATGGCTTTGGCAATGAGGGCCAAAGCCATTTGAAATTGGCTCTGAGACCCTGTTAAAATCAGATAAAGCGGGCGATTTCGTAAGCATCCCAGACGGCATTCATTACATTTCGGGGTGCTCGGCAGTCACCGATTCGGTAAACACGGTCCTGGATAGGCTCGATCTGGTCGGCCAGGGTTGTGTCGGAGGCCATTCCTATGGCCAGCACAACCGTATCTGCCGCCAGGGAACGCGTCCCCCCATTGTTCTGCAACAGAATTCCCTCTTCTGTAATTTCAGAAACCTGGCTGTCGGTGAGGATGGTTGCGCCGCATTGTGACAATAGGTCCATGGTCATTGTCTTCACCTGTATCGGCACATGGCTTCCACCGCTCATCAGTTCGGGGAGCATTTCCACCAGGACTGGTTGTTTGCCGGCATTTGCCAGCCAGATGGCAATTTCACAACCGACCAGTCCTCCCCCTACGATCACCACACGTTTTCCGGCGGTTTCAGCACCGTTATTAAGTAAATCCACCGATGTGACCACTGAATCGCGTTTGATTCCCGGGATTTCGGGCAGAATCATCCGGGCGCCGGTGGCCACTATGATCACATCCGGTTTTGCTGCCCTGATCGTGTCAACTGTCATTTCGCTCTTCATGAATAGATTAACACTGCTGTTATCAATCTGCCTTTCATACCAGGTCAGCAGATGTCGCAGGTCTCTTTTGAATTCAGGCACGGCGGCCTGCTGCACCAGCCCGCCCAGGCTGGCCGCTTTTTCGTGCATAGAGACCCGGTGTCCCCGGATTGCAGCCACCCTGGCCGCCTCCATTCCGGCAATACCGGCACCTATTACCATCACATCAAGGGGTTTGCGGGTCGGTTCCAACCGGTAGACCCGCTCGCGTCCTGATGCCGGGTTCAGGGCACAAGAGATGTGTCTGATTTTAGCATAATTTGCAAAACAGCCATTGTAACAACCCACGCAGGGCCGGATGTCATCCGTGGCTCCGGATTTAACTTTGTCGGCCCAAAGGGGATCGGCAAGCAGTCCCCGGCCGATGGCCACCAGATCTGTTTTCTTGTCAACAACGGCCCGTGCCGCTACTTCAGGATTGTCCAGGCGCCCCACGCTCACAACCGGAATTGTTACCACCTCTTTGGCTGAGGCGGCCATATCGACCATGCAGCCATGTTTCTGGTAATTGGGCGGATGGGGCCAGTAGTGGCTTTCGTAGCACCCGGCGTCCACATGCAGAGAATCAAAACCGGCGCTTTCCAGCATCCGGGCCATCTCCAGGCTCTCGGCCATATCCCGGCCCTTTTCTTCAAATGTTTCACCCGGAAGGGCTCCCTGGTTGTTCTCTTTGATATAGTGCTTCAGTCCGAAGCGGTACTGCAAGGCCAGGCGATCTCCAACCCGGTGGCGAATTTCATTCAGGCATTCGATGGGAAAGCGCAACCGGTTTTTAAGGATGCCACCATATTGGTCAGTTCTCCTGTTCCAGATGGTTGAGGTGAACTGATCGAAAAGATACCCTTCATGGCCGTGCAGTTCAATCCCGTCAACTCCGGCCGTGACCAGACGAGAGGCAGTCTCTCCCATGGCAGTCACAATTTTACCGACCTCCTCTGTGGTAAGGACCTTGCAAATTATGGACGGGTCCCAGAAATTGGAGTTGGCCGAGGCCGATACGCACGGGCCCCTCAAAGTGGACGGAACCGTGACTCGACCAAATCCGGCTGTCAGTTGGACGAAAATACGGGCTCCGAAGGCGTGGGCCACATCGCACAGTTCACAAAGGTAACCAACAGATGTCTCCCGGATCATGGGAACGCACTCCTCCAAGGCCTCTACACGATTTTCCACCTTAAAGACCGAGCAGATGATCATTCCCACCTCGTGACGGGCTCTTTCAAGATAGTAGTCCACCACCCGCTGATTGAGGTTGCCGTCAGGGTCCACCATGTATTCTATCCCCATGGGGGCCATTACAATACGGTTTTTTAGTCTCACATTTCCTATCTTAATGGGATTGAAAAGCGTTTGAAATTTTTTGCTCATATTTTCTCTCCTATTATTTTTAAACAAATTTACTTTTTTGTAAGCTTGAGTAATTATCTCCACGTACACTTATCATTACCATAGGACAACACCGCCAACTTGCAAGGTAGCTAAAAGATTTTCAACGTGAATACTTGAGAGCAATGGGTGCCAGTTCGGAAGTATTCACCGCACAATTATAGCATTTTTAACAAATCTTTTCAATAGTTTAATTGTAATTCAGGAAGCCCTAAGTAGGTGGACAATGATCAGCTGCTCGATCAAATGCCGACCAAATATAGATGAAAATTTCAAATGTGAAAAGCATTTTCGAGCCGCTGTTTCAGGTCGATGCGCTTAAACAGTAGTTGAAAAATAAGCAAACCTGAAAAGGATGTTAATTGTTGATCTTCAAATAGGATCATTGGAATTTTGTCGTAATTTGTGTTTTTTGGGTTTCACTTGCGGTGGCCTCCTGGATTAGAGTGATTCTTTGGAGGATAATCTCTTTATACCCATATTCCATGGGCCTCCGCAAGTTTTATACTTCTCTTTTTATATACGGGGTTAAGTTTTCTTTATCACTTCGACAACACCCTGGTCGGCATCCACTTTAACATAGTCTCCCGTCTCTATAACCTCCAGCGGATCCCGATCCAATTGATCCACTGCAGGGATATCCGCCACCAGGATAGCGGCGGCAAGGACCGGCTCGACCTGGCTCACAATCATGGCCTTTGGCATGCTCCCCGCCTTTTTAGCCGTGTAGGCTATCGTCGGTCCACTACTGGATCCTTTTCCAGATGGGCACACAAAAATCTTGTTTTTTATACTTTCCCCAAAAAGATCGTGACTGGGAGCCGTAATCTTCCCTGTGGACGGATCCAATTCCCCCAGAAAAGAAAATGGAACCTTGCTGACGATAGCCTCTCCCTCGGCCCTACCTTGATTAACCTTTCGGCATTTTAATTTCATGTTATCCCTCCCATTTTCCCTTTATTGCAGCATCTACACATTTTTTCATATCACCATAAAAAAGCCTTGTTTTACCTTCGCTTGTTCTTTGCATATAGTGGGCGCCCCGGGCGGAGTTGGTAACTGCAACCTTTGCATTTTCCTTGACAAACATGAAAGGGTTATAACAGGAGATACATGTATTTGTAAATATGCCTCCCGCACTTTCAATCGGGTTAAAATACCCGCATTCCTTTGCCAGGGCAGAGACCGTTTTTGAGATTCCAATAACAAGATGAACATTCTGGCTCAAACGCTTCCCTTCAAGAAGAGAAGCGAGTTCTCCAAGTTCTCTAATCGTTAAGTGGGGACACCCAAGTGCCACCAAATCTACATCACGGTTCTCGGCATTGTTGAGCTTGGCGTAGGCATCCTCCATCTCCTTTTTTCCAACTACTACGGTCTCATATTTCCGACCCCCAAATGCCTCTTCAAGGCTAGGGGCTTCGGGTGTTACACCGATGATATGGCCCATCACAGTAGCGCCGGAAACCGGAAGAGGAGAGAGAAGCAACCTGCCGTGTTCCATTGATATATCTTGAGGAATCCCTTCCAGCGCCACATTTTTCGAACCGACCACTCCCCCTATATAATAACCTAGGGCACCATAGTCCGCATCGGTGAAGCTGCTTAGATCAAGAGCACTGTCAATCTTTACCAAGACCTCGGCATATCTGTTCTCCTTTATTAGAAGCCCCATTTGAGGTGTTTTCCCGGTTATGGCTGCGGCAAAGCAGGTGGCAGCGCTCTCCCTCCCGGCTCGGGCGCCAAAAAATGAATTGGCTGCAATTTCACCTCCTGAGCCGGTCCAACAAAGCACATCGCCCGGTCGGGTGAGAACGCCAATAAGGTATGGAGAACAAGTGAAGGTGGGTAGAAAGCCAAGTCTTTTCAAAATCCCCTGATTCTCCGAAAAAGTCTTTTCATCAACAGGAACGGCACCGCCCGCTATCTCCTCAACAATCACGCCCTTTTCGTTCCAAAAACCGGGCTCGTGTACCGCATGGGTAGTACAGAAGGTCCTTGCTTTCTCGGTCCCTTCAGACATCTCTCTCATTGCCTCAGCCGGAAACTCAGTTTCCAGGTGTACATTATTCACTTTTACCATTTTCTCTGCCCCAAAAAGCTCCCCCCACTGTACCAGCATTTTCATACACTTCTGAGCACCCACTCCATAGTCCCCGTCAAGCATTTTTTTATCATCAATTGTCAGTTGCATCTTTGCCTCCTGCTTAACCTAATTTTATATTACTCCCTCACTCTTTAAATAACCTACCCCGGTTTTCATTGACTATCTTTTGTGCGCATTCGATTCTTTAGAATTATGGCAAATCAAGAGCACCTCAGGGCAATAGCAGTCTCGGGCCCCTTAGTTATGAAAGCGTTCAACATCGTATAGCAGTTCATGCCCCATTTTTCAGGATTAAGACTCGAACCACATACGCTCAGGGGCCTTCAGACCATCAAATTCTATATTTGCCGCTACCCGTTTAAATTTGAGTTTGGTTTTTGCCGCAAGAAGGTCACTGGGAAATACGGGAATAACACTTCCCCCTTCATCACTAACAATCCGTTGCATCTCCACATACATCTCTCGTCGTTTCGTATGATCAAGCTCACTTCGTGCCTCTATGAGGAGCTTGTTAAACCGATCGTGCTTGAAGTGGCTTTCGTTCCAGGAAGCACCATCCGAGTATACTTGTGTAAACATCCAATCTTCTGTCGGACGGCCGAACCAGAAACTCTGAGCCCAATCCTTCTTCATCCAGACATCGCTCCAGAAACCATCATCCGGTTCTCGTACGACCTGGATCTTGATACCCGCCTTGGAGGCATGTTCAGAGTACAAAATGGCAGTGTCAACTGCTCCCTCAAATGCTGCATTAGCGGTATGCAATTTAAATGTATGGTCCGTTAAACCGGACTTTTTAAAATAAAATTTGGCTTTTTCCGGATCATACTCTCTCTGGGGTAGTTCATCTGCATGATATCGATTAGCCCGGCCAATGGGATGGTCGTTTCCAAGGGTCCCATAACCGTGCAAAATGTTCTTTAGAATTTGTTCACGATCAATCGCATATTTTAGTGCTAATCTGACATTATTATTATCATAGGGGTTTCTGTCGGTCAGCATGGGGAACGTGTAATGTTTTGTCCCAAAAGTCTCCATGATCTGAATACCCGATATATTTTTCAGCAAATGAAGCGTCTTCCGATCAGGCCGGTTCATGATATCGATTCCACCCGTCCTCAATGCATTGGTTCTGGCTACAACATCATTAATGCCTAACGTTTCCACTTCATTAAAGTAGGGCAATCCCTCTTTAAAGTAGTTTGGGTTCCGCTTGGCCAACATCCTGACACCAGGCTCATGGTCCACCAATATGAAGGGACCCGTTCCAATACCTTTTGAATAATCGGTGGTTCCATCTGGTACGATTTTGAGGTGGAAGTCACTCATGATATAGGGGAAGTCAGCATTGCCCCCCGCCAGGGTAAACACAACGGTGTATTTACCGTTCGCCTTGATTTCCTTGATTGGATCCACGAGCGATTTGACAGGTGACTTTGAGTCTTTCCCTCTGTGGTAATTAATGGAAAAAATAACGTCCTGAGCATCCATTGTCTTGCCGTTGTGAAATTCAATCCCCTTTTTAAGCTTGAAGGTCCATGTCCGGGCATCAGGCGTGCTCCCCCAGCTTTCCGCTAATTCGGGAACCAGATTATTATCATGATCAACTTCAGAAAGGCAATTTCTGAGCTGATGGCACATAATTGCCGGCATCATATCGGTAATAGTTGTAGGATCCAGATTATACACCGTGTGAGCCCCAGAGGACCCGATTCTTATTCTCACTCCCCTCTTTGGAGTCGATGCCTGAGCAAATGTGCCAAATATTGAGGGAGATAGGGTAGCTGTAAGACCTAAAGCCGAGATTTTGGTTAAAAATGTTCTTCGTGTGATTTTTCCATGTCTCAATAGACGTTCAAGGTGTTCAAATTCTCGCATGTCTCTCTCCTTTCTACATAGATTAAAATATGGATTTAACATTCAGTCTTGTTATTTCTTGAGTAAACTCTTAGCTAATCCACCATGTCCGATCACCCCTTTCTAAGTACAATTTTAAGCTTTGCTACAAATTTTCAACGAGTTGAAGAAAACTAAATTGATTCCGGCCTTCGCGGACATCCAGATAAATTTTAAAACGAAGTATTTAGTTCCAATTTAAAAGTCAGTCATACCAACCAAAATCGTTGACTGCCCTGGTAATAGCGTGCATGTTTTCAGGTGGTGTCAATGGAGGGATGTCACATCCAGGTCCCAATATAAATCCGCCAGGGGCTTTCTTACCCTTTTCTATAGTGGTTCTGCTGAGTTCATAGACCTGCTGCGGGGTGCCCACCTGAATCACGGTCGGCTCAATGTTTCCGTAAATAATATCCTCTGGAAAATATTTTGAAGCCATCTCTAGATCTACTTCATGTCCAAAACTGAGTACGCTCGGATGGTGCCAGGGCAAAACCTCGGATAGGTAAGGCAAGTTAAGGTTCTGATCACCGCAAATATGATAACAAAATCTTTTAATTCCTAAGGACCTCAGACGTGCATGATATTCAACATGATAGGGCAGGGCCAATCTTTCAAAAAGCTTTGGAGAGATGAGTTGATTGGTCTCATAGGGAGTGCTCATCCAGACATTGAGCCTTTCCGCACCAAATCTCTCCACCCAGTAATCCAACACATTAAAGATATGTTCCATAGCCATCTGAATTAGGCGTTCACAGAGTTTCGGTTTCTTTGCCGTCCATCTAAAAAATAAGGCAATATCACAGATGTTGGTTGCCATACCGAAGGGAGAGTGGGAGTAAAAAGTAACAGGTAGTCCATGCGCTTCCTGCAATTCAGCAAACTGCATTGCCTTCGGAATAAATCCTGCGGTTTTAGAATCAGGCATTTGGAGGATTTCGACATCCTTTTCACTTGTAACCGGATGAGACTCAATGACAAGGCCCCCTTCGTATTCTCCCTTTGGGAATCTCACCTTTCCGCCAAAATCACTGGCACCATAAACCGTATGGAAATAAATTTGAAGGATCTGATCCCAACCATATTGTTCAGTAGCCTTAAGGAGGGCATGGAAGCTCTTCTCCGGATCACCATAGGCATCTGTTATGGTGGAACCCGCGTTTACAGTATTAAACCCGACGCCGCAGAATTGGTTTCCAAGTGGTACCCGATCCGGCATTCTATAGTTGAACAGTGCTTCCAACCTTTCCTTATCAGTCATCTTATCCTGTTTCAACGCCATTACATCGCCCCTTTCCGTCTTGCTATGATTTTCCCATTTTCCCACATTAATCATGACTCATAGCCTTTTGTGGGGTATTAACTTGGTTGTTTTTATGATATAAGAATTTGGGAAAATCGACTTAAAATATAAATTTTGCATTTTATTCTATTATGAAAAAGAATTTCACGATTCTATATAGTGGTATCTAACTTATTGTACATATATGGTATTTATGATTGAATGATGAAGGGAGTAAAGAAATGCCAGCGCTAAAAAGAACAAAAACAAAATTCAAGGGTGTACATTATCTTGTGGGAAAAAAAGACAAAAATGGGGAATATGACAAAATATTTTATATCCGGTATCGACTAAATGGAAAACTAATAGAGAAAAGAGTTGGGAGCCAAATAAAGAACGGTATGTCCGCCGAAGAGGCGTCAAAAATACGATTGGAAAAAATTGGAAGCGACCATCATCCAAAAAAAAAGACAATTTTAAAAAGAAAATCAGAAAATACTTTATCACACATAGATTTAGAATCAAAATGGACGTGGCTTCAAGATCTAATTGATTGGAATTGCCTTCAAGATGAAGAACATCTCATTAAGATTATAAGCGTTCTATTTCGTTATTCAAAAGACGGATTGATTGTAACAGATAATCAAGGAAAAGTTATAGCTTGCAATGAAGCGTGTTCACAACTATCAGGAATTGAATTGAATGATATATTAGGTAAAACTGGGCAAGAAATAGCTAATTCAGGGGAAATTGACAAATCTGTATCGATAGAAGTACTAAAAATGAAAAAGCAAGTTACTCGAGTAACACATATGCGTAGAACTGGGAAGGCATTATTAATAACCGGAACTCCGGTGATCGAAAAAAAAGGTTCTATTAAATATGTAGTCGTAAATGAAAGAGATATTACAGAGTTAAACAGATTAAAGGAAGAACATCTACATATGATACAGATCGCCAATAAATATAAGGAAAAGTTTTCGGAGGTAACTACTTTAAAATTATTAAAAAATCGTATTGTCGCTAACAGCCAAGCCATGCGCCAAGTGATTAGTATTTGTTATAAACTTTCAAATCTGACATATCCTCAAATTTTGATTATGGCCGAATCAGGAACTGGAAAGGGCGTAATGGCAAGGTTAATACATGAAAAGACTAAAAGAAAAAATAATCCTTTTATTCATATTAATTGTGCATCAGTACCTGAAACGCTTTTAGAAGCCGAATTGTTCGGGTATGAAAAAGGTGCATTTACCGGTGCTTCAGAAAAGGGTAAAGTAGGGCTCTTCGAACTCGCTAATGGAGGAACTCTTTTTTTAGATGAAATTGGAGATACTCCAAAATCGATTCAAACGAAACTCCTAACATATTTAGATAACAGGGTTATTACGCGTGTTGGAGGTATAAATCCTATAAAGATTGATTGTGCGATTATAGCAGCGACAAATCGTAATCTGAAATCGCTTGTATCAGAAGGAAAATTCAGGGAGGATTTATTTTATCGTCTTGATATCTTTGGTTTTACGATTCCACCTTTAAGGGAACGACCTGATGATATTGCCCCCTTAGCTTATTTTTATCTAAATAAATATAACAAGAAATATAATTTCTCAAAAAAGATTACATCCAAAGGAATTAAAGTTCTTGAGTCTTATAGTTACCCGGGAAATGTTAGAGAGCTAAAAAATAAAATCCAAAAATTAGTGGCCATGAGTGAACAATCAGTGCTTGATGATGATATAATTAACGAGTTCTGCTAACTTGTTTATATATAATTTACAGGCCTCATACTTTTACAGACACAAAACAATTGACTATTAAGTTAGTTGAGTTGAAGAGACCTTCCTTTTACCCAAGAGCATAAAATTAGTAAAATTACAAGAACTTGTGAAGTGGATCCCAAGTCAAGGACAATTTTCTCCTAAATTAAGGTGTGCTTCTTTTTGTCCACTCTGGATATTTCCTTTTCTAAGGAAAAACAATGCGGTTAATGCCCCGGCAGAAACATAACGAGTATTCCAACTAACTACTTGAATGCCTGACGCAGAAATTCCACGGCTCGCTTGCGGCTGTCATGTGCCGCTTCGGCATTCCATTGAAGGATGGCGGTCTTATTTTGTGCAAACGGTGCGTATCCTTTCCATGATCCTTTGCGATCAAATCCGTGATGGACGTTAGGATACATTGTTAGTGAAACAACACTTGGTTGTGCCTCGTTCAACCAGTTGCAAAAGCTCTTGCAAGTCTCTCCATCGCCCCAGGAATCTTTCTCTCCGCTCAAAATGAGAATCGGGGCCCCAGTTAGTCCGGTCACGTCAAAATGTTTTTTTAGCCATTTACACACAGGATAGAACCCAACATGGGCGGTGAATCCAGGCTGATCCGGCCCCAGCCAGCTTGTGAGCACTTTTCGTGAGGCAACTGAAACGCTGAGATGACCACCGAGCGAAAATCCCATAATGGCAATACGCTTTGCATCTACGCGCGGATGAGAGCGCAAAGCCTTTAACGCTCCAAAAGCCCACGGTTGGAAAGTGGCAATGGGCGGGCGGTCAGAGGTGTAGGTAAAAACATTGGTTTTAAAATCTACTTCGAATGTCCCTATCCCCGCGTCCAACAGCGCAGGCCGATGAAATGCGTATCTGCTATCAACCCCGGCGGACCCGTGGACAAGAACCACTACAGGCACTAACTCCTTATTCTCTTTTGGCAAAGTTAAGATGCCGCTGAAATGTTTGGGTGTCGTTTCAAGGCCCTTGAATCGTAAGGTTTCATGGTTTATCAGAGATGTACACCCCGAGAGGGCCGCTAAAGCAAGTATCGACAATGTAATCCGAAACGATGCCATCAAGTGAAACCTCCTCTATTTATTTTCAATCGCCTAACATCAGGTATAAGCTGTTGAGATAGAACGTAGCGAATTTGGAGCGAAGAAAGGCAGACAGCATCATGGCTATTCCACCTTTCATGTCAAGTGAGCCTCTGCCCCATATATATCCATCATGCAATCTGCCTTCAAACGGCGGGTGTTTCCATTCTTGATTTTTGGTTGTGACTACGTCGACGTGACCGTAAAGCAAAAGAGGGGATACCTTTTGTTGGCCGCTTCTTAATCGTGCAATCAGATTTGGTCGTTCCGGCGTTCGAGACAAAATGGTCGTATCTATCTGAAATTCAGTTAGCAAGTCATTTATAAAGGAAATACAAGGTCCTTCGTTGCCAGGAGGATTCGTAGTATCAAACTGAATTAACCGCTGAAGTATCTCCGCAGGCCGTTGATATATAGTTAATCTATTGTCTGATGATTCCATTATGCTCTCCATATAACCTTTGTTGTGATCCAGATACTTTTTGAAACAACCTAACGTGGAAGTCACCAGCAGCGGTTTAAGGACTACAGCCAACAAAAAATCCTTGAAAGATTGTAATAGTGAAAACGCCTAAAACCACAATAAGCCGTCTGAGTTAAGCGCTTGGTTCGCTGTTAAATGTTGCGTGAGAGTGAAGCATATTTGGTGGAATTGGTTTTACCTTTTGCCATTCTTTTGAAGCCGTTTCAGCCTGCCATAGATCATAATTTTTCTGCAAATTAAGCCAAAAATCAGGGGTAGTATCGAATGCACGGGATAAGCGTAAAGCCATATCTGGTGTAATAGAGCCTCTTTCATTAATAATTTTTGATAACGTTTTTCTGGAAACACCAAGAAGTTCTGCCATATCTTTTATGGTAACAGACAATGGATTTAAATAATCTTCTTTTATGATGTTACCGGGGTGAGTTGGTCGTCTAATCATTTTTCTCATTGCTTTATCTCCTAGTGATAATCATCATAATCGACAATGAAGGCATCGCCGTCAATAAATTTAAAAAATATCCTCCAATTACCTGAAACCTTCACTGCATGGAGGCCTTTTTTATTTCCAGTCAGCTCATGTTCTGGTCTAATTCCTTTTGCGTTTGTCAAGATTTAAGTTACAGCGAACGTTTTGGATAACCGGTTTGAAAAAGGGTCAGCTTTTTCAAATCCGTGTTCATCCAATTCGTTATGTGCTGTGCATCTTTTCGGCTATTTATTGCCAAATATTGGTTTGCGCTTTTCAATAAATGCCCTAAGGCCTTCCTGTCCGTCAGAATGATTTGCACAGTCAGAGAGTCCCTCTCTTTCCAATTCTAAGTGTGACTCAAGAGAATTATTGAATGAGTCGGTAAGTAATTTTTTTGACCAACCGAAAGAATAGGTTGATTTTTTTATAAGTTTGTTCAGCATGCTATTCGCTTCTTCCAATACTGTTCCATCATCAACAACTTTGGTTACCAATCCCCACTCTAATGCCTGTGCTGAAGGAATCGGTTCATCGAAGGCAGCAATTTCCAAAGAACGGGAAAGCCCTACAATTCTTGGTAAGGTGAATGTACCGCCACCATCGATGCACAATCCGTTTGAAGTATATGCTTGCCTCAAAATTGCGGATTTTTCCATAATACGGAAATCACAGGCTAAAGCCAATGAAAAACCAGCTCCTGCGGCCGTTCCGTTTATCGCTGCTACAACCGGTTTCTTCATTCGTCTAATTTCCACTACGGCCAGATGCAATTGTGAAGCGAGTGTGTGGAAAGAGGAGCCGGCTTTTTCAGAAAATTCAACAGCCCATTTGAGGTCGCCTCCAGCACAGAAGGCTTTTCCCTTACCAGTAATTGTAACACCTCTCACAGAATTATCTGTAGCCAATTGTGTGAGATGTTTTGCCAATTCAGTAATCATTTCAAGATTGAACGCATTATATGATTCAGGACGATTTAAAACTACTTCTGTGATATTTCCATTTTGTTTTATCTCAATAAATTTGCTCATATCTTCTCCTTGAAGTATTGTAGGTACAATTGAAGGCAGTCGGGTAGCCGGGGACTGTTGCTAGTCCCAAGCCCCCTAAGAACTGTACGTGAGACTTTCACCTCATACAGCTCAAGCCTCTGAAAAGTCTCCCTTGTGGGGATTCCCGCAAATTAAAAATTTACTTCACGTTACTTGTCTGACTGTCAGAATAGCCAGTGGCATACAGAGCGCACCATCCGAAGACGTCATTTGCTTTCTCTGCTTTCATCTGATTCAATCAAATTTCACATGATCAAAGACCCGCTGAACGTCGTCCTCCTTACGGAGCCGAGAATATTCTATAAATATAACCATCTGTTATAATTCAACATATAAAACATTAATCACTGATCAAGGTTTGACCCCGCTCATAAGATGTTGAAGGGAAGAGAACGTGAGCGAGGTATCAAGACGAAGATGAAGGTA
>CAZLRK010000081.1:0-15290 GCA_964561845.1 uncultured Desulfobacterales bacterium
TTCAAATATAACATATTTTCAGCAGGTTAGGTGAACTCGCAACCTAAAGGCAGTAACCCAGCATCGGCCGTGGAAAATTGGCGAAATGGCCTATACAAGATATTGGGGTGTTCCGATTGAAATTAAAAGTTGTGGTGAAGGCATTCTTTTTTAAGATATTAAATTAGATGAAAGGAATTTAAAAATTTGTGATATTGCAAATATCTGGACTGATGGTCGCTATTCAGGATGTAACTTATTTCCTTTCAATCTCCTTGGTTCGGTTAGTAACCGGAATCACAAAACTAAAAGTACTCCCTTTTCCTTCACCTTCGCTTTCTACCCAAATCCTGCCTCCATGCATCTCCACCAAGCGCTTTGTTAAAGGAAGGCCTAATCCCGTGCCAGGAGTTTTGTCCTTTATATCAGCTTTGACCTGATAAAATTCACCGAAAATCTTTTCTTTATTTTCAGATGCAATCCCTATACCAGTATCTTCAACACTGACGATAAGCTCTTTATCCTTTAGATCAGCTTGCAGCGTAATCGCACCACCATCAGCGGTAAACTTGGCCGCATTGGAAAGCAAATTGAACATGATTTGCTTTAGCTTTCGCTCATCTGCCTGGATTTTAAGCTCTGATATTTCTTCCGGAATCTTATGATCAATATCTATTCCATGTTTATGGGCCTTCTCCTTGATCATCACCAAGCTGTTTTCTAAAAGATCCTTGATGTTCACCTGGGAGAGTTCAAGTTCCATCTTACCGGCTTCTACCTTGGAGAGATCCAGGATGTCGTTTATCAGGGAAAGAAGATGCTTGCCGCTTTCCAGGATATCATTTACATAGTCCGCCTGCTTCTCATTGAGTTCGCCAAAGTATTGGTCCCGCAGAATCTCAGAAAACCCGATGACGGCATTAAGCGGGGTCCGCAGTTTGTGGGACATGTTGGCAAGAAAATCGCTTTTGGCCTCGGTGGCGGCCTCCGCCTCTAATCTGGCCTCATCTAGGTCTTCCATCATATTGAGCATGGCAAATCGTGTCTTGTCCAGTTCGTCGACCCGTTCCTTAAGAATTTCATCTAATAGGGGACGTTCGTGCACAAATTGCATTGGCAAGGCACGTTCTGCACGAACGTTATATATTAAAATAAAATTATATTTTAAAAAATTTTTATCTATGCTAAGAGAAAAATGAATAAATCAAAGAACTTTCGGCGAGAGAGCTCGATCACGAACGTTGGGGCTTTAGACCTCTGGAGGGACAATACTGGGCCTCTCACTGAATTTTGGAACCTGGATAAGGGATGATTGGTGGCCACCTCGTGTGGTATGCCGGATATTTATAACGATTAGGTGATAAAATTCGCTTCAAGTGAGAGATTCGCCGAAAAAAGCCCATAAATGGGAGCAGTAGAGGTACATCCAAAACGAGCCACCTTTTATAACCTCTTGTTATTACTCCAATTAAATTTATTCATTTTTTTCTTTACAATGTTATTATAGGATGTCCCCTAGTAATGGATAACCTTGCAGGAATATAGTTCTGACCCCAGTATTATTCAAAAATGAGGAAATGGACATGCGAACAACGGATAAGTTGCAGGGCTTTCTACGTGTCTTTGAAATCCCCGATTTCGTCAAACCCTGGATCGATAGATTCTTTGAAGAAATCGAAATTGACCTTGTATTGCGTCTGGCAAACAGCCCCTTGACCCGTAAAGAAATCAATAGGGTATTTTTATCAAAATTTAAACTTGATTCTTCGGATACTAATTTCGACCTGACGACACGAGCATATCGAAAAGGGATCATCAACTTACGTGATGACAACCGGTTTGAGCCGGCGGATTTTCATGCCCGATTTGATAAGTGGGCCATGTTTGAGGGCTGGAAAGATATCCCGGATGGGGTTCGCAACCAGCTTAATGCTTGGGAATTTGCCTATTATGAAAGGAAACATTTAGATCACATCACTAAACTCAAAAAGGGGCAATCGCGGGACGAATCCCTCATATATCCCGAATATCTCTTACTGCATGAGGCCGAGGCTCTGCTGGAACTTGCGAAACACATTTATCTTATGCCCTGTAACTGCCGATCCATGGAGAATAAATGTCCCCAATCGGTATACACCTGTCTGAGGTTCGAGAACGACCGGGGTGTTGGCTGGGAGATCTCGAAATCTCGTGCTAAAAAGATCGTCAATCTGGCTAATAATAAAGGGCTAATGCAAAGCGGAGAAGTAGGACTTTCAAACGATGGGAGTATCAAAGGAGCAATATGCAATTGCTGTGTTGATTGCTGCTATCCTCACAAACTTACCGAACATCTCAACGCCCAAAAACTATGGCCATTATCGCGTTATGTCGCCCGGTACTTCAAAGATCGCTGTATTGCCTGCGGTCTCTGCACCAAGCGATGCCCATTTCAAGCATTTACTTTGGAAAAATGCCGGACTTCAAAGGCAAAATCAATTCATTTCAATGAAAATCTATGTCGTGGCTGTGGCGTTTGTAGCACCGGTTGCCCGGAAGAAGCTATTGAGATGACGGTAATTGAATGCAATCAGTCTTTGATAGATGTGATACTAAAAATTCAATAATCTTTCATTTGGATCCAATGCCAAGCACTACACACTTCGACCATCATTCCTGGGTCGCATATAACGATCTCCCAACCACGCACTACGGCTATGAAAAAACAGTATTCCCGGCATTGAAATTTTGGGGATTGTCGGGAATATGCTTGAAATTTCTTATTGAATCAGGCTATTGTAATTTCTGGCAAGAAGTCCACGGTGGTTATAGACTGGCGCTGAATGAGGACTATTGGCAAAAGTGCTCAGTTTGGTGTTACGCTGGAATGCCCACAGATTTTGGTAATCTTTTTTCGGTATTAAACAGGGGACTGAAATTTTTCAAATCCCCTGAAAAATTCTATCGGTAAGTATTTTCAATCTATCTTTTGTTTAATTCTTACTTTTATAGAATTAAATATCGGGCCTCCGCCAATTTTCTGGGCTATACCTGGAGCCAGAGAATTCAAAGGTTCGCCATTCAATCCGGTTAAAGGTCGTGGTGCCCAGAAAGTACCGATAGATATTTTGTCGGTCACCTTGGCTTTTAGTACAACATTCCCAAAATCATTGAATACCTCCACAATTTTTCTATCTTGAATGCCTAGTTTTTCAGCATCTTTTGGATTGATCCAAACAATCTCAGGTATAGGCCCGTAAACATCTGTAAACTGACTATGGGTATATTTGGGAATGGCACTGTTCAACAATACAAAACTTTGTTCATCAGATTCTAATTCTTCTTGGAAAGGTAAGCGACTCACACCTATATCAAGTGCAGTTGAAGCACTAAATTCTATTTTTCCGGATGGTGTCTGGTATCTATTTAGCGGCTTCAGTCCTATCTCGAGGACCTCTCCTTCAAGTATATCCTTTAACTGCCCGTTCTTATATGTGTCTTTAAACGCTTTATCCAAAGCCTGCCATGGATCTTCAAAAAGCCAGGCTTCTGTTTTCTTGATCTTTTTGGCCAATTCCTGCATAACCCATATCTCATGCCTGCTTTCCTTTAAGGGTTCGATAGCTTTCTGGGACAATCGACTGTAAAGGTGATGGTCTGAAAAAACAATATCAGTTTTTTCAAGATAAGTAGGGGAAGGTAAAACAACATCTGCCAAGGATGCAGTTTCTGACCAATGCGTATCTTGAACCACTACAAAAACATCCTTTCGTTTAAGGCCTTTTCCGACTGCTGACTGATCAGGTAGGGTTATTGCCGGATTGGAGCCCAGCACAAAAATAAACTTAAATTCTCCTCTCGCAAGCCTTTCACCAATGGACACCTGGTTAACCACTCTTCCTTTTTTTAAGGTCTGGCTCGCTCCACTGATATAATCCCAGTCAACATTTCTACCGTTACTATCGCCATAATGGAACCCTCTGTGATACCCCATAAGTGCAGGCAATAAAGATACTGCCCTGGCTGCCTGGGCACCCTGTAAAGATTTCTGAAGGCCTAATCCGATCATAAAAGCAGCAGGACCGGCACTTTGAATGAACAAATCCCCTACCTTTTTTATTAAATCCATAGAAACACAAGTAACCTTCTCTACACGGTCAGGCGTCCAATTCAATGCCTCTTCAGAATATTCTTGGTAGCCGGTTGCCCATTCATCAAGGAACTTCTTGTCCACTCCATTATTCTGTATCAAATATCTTGCAAGACCATAACTAAGTGCCACATCACTTCCTGGACGTGGCTGTATCCAGATATCTGAGGCTTGTGAAGTTTCACTTTTTCTGGGATCAATGCTGATTATGATTGCAGCATTGTTTTTTCTCGCTTTATTTGCCAGAGCCCACTGATGGGGTGAACTGACTTTTGCATTGTTACCCCAGAAAATAATTATTTTTGATTCAAGCAAATTTTCGGGTTGAATACCGTATGTTAGACCGTAATGCAGGCCGATACCTGCATGGCCCGAACTGCTGCAAAGAGAATAGTCTGTTGTTGTTGCGCCTAATGCCATCCATAGTCTTCTTGGAAATTGCCATGACAGAAAACCCTGGTTTCCGGGATAATCGTACAAAAGCAGCGCTTCATTACCATGGTTAACAATTGTTTTACTTATCATTTCTGAAACTTTGGACAGAGCATCATTCCAAGAGACCTGTAAAAAATCTTCTGAACCCTGCTCATCAGGTTTAACAAATGGATATAAAACCCTTTTTTGACTATATACCCGTTTTGAATCCCCATTTCCTCTTGGACAAATAAAGCCTTGTGTAACTGGGTTGTCAGCACATCCCCTGGTTTTTAGAATTTGCCCCTTTTCTATTGTTACATCAATAAAACAGGTGTCTGGACAATCACGCGAACAAACCGTCTTTATTTTTTCCATTTTTTTTCTGTATCCTTATCCAAAATTTTAGCCGTTATAATATCACACATTCTCAATTCCTATCATATAAATTCCATTTTAAAGACGAAAACACCATATTACAACCCGAATATTGCTGGATTTTATAGCAATATTCGGGTTGTCATCCTTGCTCGATTCCATTAGGATAAAATGGTATAGAAAATATGGAGGGGAAAAATGTATTTTTACGATTATTCACAGCAGTCAGAGGATTTCCAAAGGATTGAAAAAGCTATTCAATTCATCGAGGTCAATTTTAAGTCCCAGCCGACCCTCGACCAAATTGCGGAAAGCGTTCATTTGAGCAAATATCATTTTGATAGAATATTTAAGCGATGGGCTGGGATAAGTCCGATCCAATTTCTGCAATTTATGACCCTCGATTATACAAAGCAGAAATTAATCGAATCAAAGAGCCTTCTTGAAACCTCCTTAGAGGCAGGCCTTTCAGGTCCCAGTCGCCTACACGATTTATTTGTCACTTTCGAGGCAATGACACCTGGAGAATTTAAAAAACAGGGGGCAGGATTGGAAATATTTTATGGTTTCTGCGACTCTCCGTTCGGCGACTTTTTGCTTGCCATCACAGAACGAGGTATTTGTCATCTTGGATTTGTAAAAGGGGATAAACGGTCCGAAGCGTTGAACCAGCTTTTTGAAACGTGGCCTGGAGCCGTATTCACTGAAAGCCACAAACCAATCAACTTAATTGCGAACGATATATTCAGATATGATCGAAATAAAAAACCAGGTCCGTTTAATTTACACCTTAAAGGTACAAACTTTCAAGTAAATGTATGGAAAGCTCTATTGAGCATCCCCGAAGGATGGTTAGTAAGCTACCAAGATATTGCCTCTCATATAGGACACCCTAAAGCGTTTCGAGCCGTTGCAAACGCTATTGCCATCAATCCCGTTGCTTATCTAATTCCATGCCATCGGGTGATTGCTAAATCTGGAAAAATTCATCAATATCGTTGGGGATCTGCTAGAAAGAAGGCTATAATCGGATGGGAAGCCGCGAGATCGGCATAAAATCCATTCATGTATTTAATGTCCATTTGCTTGCCCGAAAGATGCTGAGGTGAGGACTACGACCATTAGTCCTCGGTTTCCGGCTGCTATCCAAAATGCACAATACGGCTATTAGGCTCCACTTTTTTATTCCTTGATTTTTGTAGATTATCAGTTGTATTCTTCACTCATTCTGATGAATTGAACACTGTGGAAACTGGAGGAAAAAATGCAGGATCTGACAAATGAAGTTAAACAATTTGTACTAGAGCAAGGCTTGGATCTTGTTGGTATTGCACTCACCGACAAACTTGATGAACTTACTCCAGAGGGATACAATCGACCAAAAGATCTTTTAGCGGAATGCAACACGAGTATTGTTATGGCACTTCGCTGGTCAGATACGTTAATTGATGGATTGCCAGAAATTCGTGCCATGTATAGTCGTATGATGATCATGATGAACAATCAGCTAGACCAAGCCTTGCTGAGAATTACACAGTTTTTGACAAAAAGAGGATTTCTATCATTACCTATTCATGCCTCAGATCCCTATGATCTAGGCGCTTTGAAAGGGGTCTTATCTCATAAGCATGCAGCTGTTCAGGCCGGTTTAGGTGAGTTCGGCTTGAGCAATCTTTTATTGACCCCTCAGTTTGGTCCACGCCAACGCTTTGCTCAGTTGCTGACTGATGCCAAACTAATACCGGACAAACCCATGTCGTTAAACCTTTGTGAAAAAACGACACCCGACTGCAACTTTGCGTGTATAACCATATGTCCGAAAAATTTAATTCCCAATGATTTTAAGAGCGATCTTTCCATTATGAAGACAGTGGTTTGGAAAGGAACAGATATCGACAAACTGGGCTGCTCCTATTATCAAGATCGCGGGCTTCCGCATATGGGCCGCAATGGTTATACTTTTCGTTGTGGATTATGCATCAATGCCTGTCCGGTGGGATCAGACATTCCCAATCGGGGGTCAATTTCCAAAGGGGTTCGGCCGGTAAAAATCGTTCCATAAATCTAATTTAATAATAAACTCTTTGATGCTGCATATTGTGTTGGAGTTTTGTATCGAAAAGTATAGAATGCGGCTATCATGGTTGCCCGGAGCCATTTATTGAAAAAATACATAGCGGAAATTGCTAAAAACACATATGTCACAACATCAACAATGTTAAGAATGGTGAACAGATCGATCAATAAGTAAACGAATTCAACAACGTCCCCAAAATACACATCATGTCCAACTATAATTTTATGTGGTGCACTTTGAACTTGAATTCACCACCCTCGCAGACAACCCGTTGCCGGGTCTTACCTATCTGACCGCATCGTGCAGGGAGAGTATGAATTCCTGAACGCTGGACAGTGAGTCAATGGAAAAAACCTTGTCTATAACCGTTTCGACTTGCCGGTCGGTGAGTCGATTCCGTGAAAGCCAGGCGAACTTGTCCTTCAGTTGTTCGTCACTCAACGGCAAGTCCCAGTCGCCCTTAATTTTCCGGTTTTTCGCTGAAAAGACACGCCCGTCCTTAGTTTTGACGCTGACCCTGCATAGGACCTGGTTTGGATATACCCGATTGAACTCAGGCTCGACCTCCAAGCTCACCTTCCGGGCCTGTTCCAGAACTATAGGGTCTGTCAGTTTCTCCGGACGCATTTGGTCAGGCCCGAACTCGCCATCGAGTAAAACCGATCCCAAGACGAAGGGAATGCTGTATTGGGCGTCCTCAATGGTGGTGGGCTCAGGATTGTCAAGCTGAAAGGCCTTGTCGAACGTGCGGATATTAATATGGGTCACATCATCGGCCAAAAGTTGGTGCTCATCCAGCATGCTCAGCAGAGTCTGAAGTGGCCCATGGGTCCAGCGGCAGGCAGGCCCTGGCTTGTAGTAGCGGCGCTCGATCTCATATTCGCTACCCAGCCGATCTACTTTTGCGACGGCCTCACGTCCTGAGAAAATGGTCAGGGTGCCTGTTATGCCCTCACCGGCCAAATACGCAGCCATGATGCCCGAAGCGGCCGACCAGCCCATTCCCTCCTTTATCATGGGTATTTTACGTGAGTTGATCCAGCCCATGAGCATGCTGTTGGGCGCGTGCATCTCGCTGATGCCCATGGCGTTCACTATCTGCTCGTTGGAAAGACCCAGTATCCATCCGGCCGCGGCGGCAGCGCCAAAAGTGCTTCCGAAGGCGGAACCGTAGTAAATGTCGCCGACTGTGGAGGCCATGCCCGCCCTCAAACCCAACTCGTAGCCTACAACGATGGCCTCTATCAACTTACCGCCGCCACAGTCTTTCTCTTCGGCAGCGGCCATGACGGTGGGAATGATAATCCCTCCGGCATGCAACCTGGACATTCGATGTCCATCATCCGCATCATTGGCGTTGGCCATGAATCCATTGCACATGGCCGCGAAGAAATTCGACACAAATCGACTGACGCCTATCACCGTGGCTCCCTTGTTATCTGCAAAGCGGTCAGTCAATTTCGCGAGTTTCTGCCCCAAGGGCGTGTCCAGACCTGCAACCATGCAGCCCAACGTATCCAGAAGCGCCCTTTTGGCCTCGTGAACCGTGGATGCGGGAAGGTTACTCAGGCTGCAATTGGTTAAAAATTCGATTATTTTTCGTTCATTGTTATCCATTTTTTTCACTCGCGTTCGACATTTATGCTGTAAAAGCGTTTTAGTATATGAACCTATACCTCTCTGAGGCTCACAATTTCTTGGTCAGGAACCTATTCTAACACCGGCAAGTAACGGGTGTATCGCTCTCCCATCAGCCGTGTGGCCTTCGTTGATAGGATTTCCATGTAACATAAGATAACCCTCATTTTGAGGTCATCAAAGTTCATCAAAGGTTAAATTTTAAAGATGGGAATTACGGGGTTTATCCCTATTTTGATTACCTGAACAGGTTGGACTTACTAACTGGAATAGATTTCGACACGAAGAGGTTTTATCAGATAAGTTGTTAAGGTTGAAACAGACAAAATCTCCCACCTGCTGCCCCTCAATATCGATAATGCGCAGGATTTCGTCCTGTTTCACCACAAAGGATTTTCCGCTCGCAGGAGGAAGATCAATCGTTTCTAAAAGTTTACCGGCCATTTTCTTATTCTTCCACAGCCTTCTCTAAAACAGCATAAATATCTTTCGGGATGTTGACTC
This sequence comes from uncultured Desulfobacterales bacterium, assembly GCA_964561845.1. Classification (GTDB taxonomy): domain Bacteria; phylum Desulfobacterota; class Desulfobacteria; order Desulfobacterales; family JAUVVS01; genus JAUVVS01. Next base: position 9,120 of record CAZLRK010000081.1, read on the forward strand.
CCTGAATATCTTCAGGGTTCGAAACATCCATGCAGATCCGTTTTTCAATGCCCTTTACCATCAGTTTTTCATTATCGGCATTGCAGATAGTATGCCCAAGGGTTAACGTCTTTTTGCTAAGTTCATCTATCTGCGTTGTAATGCGGATGATTTGATGATATCTTGCGGAATGAAAGTATTTGCATGAGGTCTCCACAAGGCCGAAAAGAAGGTTCCGTTTGCTCCACATCCTGCCGATATTTAGACCTATAGATTCAAAAAAAAGATGTCCGCAGGCATCGATCCATTCATAATACCTGGGGTAAAAGACTATTCCCAAAGAATCAAGGTCACCCCACATAATTTTGCGTTCAACGGTATTGTGCATCATTGTGCTCTCAATCTTACTTAAATTTTGCACGAGTCGGAGGCTTTCATATGCACGGCACTTAAGGGTGAAGTCATAGTTTGGCTATTGCGAGCCCTTAATAACACAGCAGATGAAAGCCTCCGGCTCGCCTTTATGGTGAAAATTGATGAGAAATAAGATGGCCATCATCCGATTTACCATTTGGGTAAAAAATATGATGCTATAATGTTGTTTAAACCCGCTTCAAATACGAATTATAAAGATTCTCATCAATTTTCATGCAAAATTCAAGTCTTAACTTTCAAAGATAGCTCACCCAACTGCGCCTTATTTGCCTCAGAAGGCGCACCAGTAAGAATACACGCCGCCTTCTGGGTCTTTGGAAATGCGATAACATCACGGATAGAGGAATATCCACAGAGGATCATAACCAGCCTGTCAAAGCCAAAGGCAACACCACCGTGAGGAGGGGCGCCTGAATCGAGCGCGGAAAGCAGAAAACCGAACTTACTCTCATATTCTTCACTCTCCATACCCAGAGCCTCAAAAACCTTCTCCTGAATAACCCTTTGATGTGTACGGATGCTCCCTCCGCCGATTTCGAATCCGTTCAAAACAAGGTCATAGGCACGTGATTTCACGGAAAGAGGTTCATCTTTTAGCAAATCGTAATCCTCTTCAAGGGGAGCTGTAAAGGGATGATGGAGCGCCTGATATCTCTTTTCGGTTTCATCATATTCCAGCAAAGGGAAATGGGTTATCCATAAAAATTTGAATTCATTTTCGTTTATCAATCCGAGCCTTTTTCCAAGATGATTTCTAAGATGCCCAAGAGCCTCGTTTGCAATCGTCGGGTAATCAGCTACGAAAAAGACAAGGTCGCCAGGTTCAATTTCGATGCGACGGATCATATCCTCTTTTTCCTTATCACTGAAAAACTTTGCTATGGGAGATTGCCATCCATCTTCCCTGACTTTTATCCAGGCAAGTCCTTTTGCCCTATAAACAGCGGTAAGTTCGGTCAGATCATCTATTTCTTTACGCGAAAAATTGATACACCCCTTTGCGTTAAGTGCCTTGACGATTCCCCCTTTTTTAACAACACTGGAAAAGACTTTAAATCCCGAACCCTCAACAATGTCTGAAATATCTTTCAATTCAAGACCAAAACGGGTGTCGGGTTTGTCAAGGCCGAATCGGTCCAGCGCCTCCTCATATGATAGACGTATAAACGGAGTCTTAACATCTACATCCAATACATCCTTAAAAAGAGTAGTCATCATGCCTTCGGAAACATTTATTATGTCATCTTCTCCGACAAAAGACATCTCAATATCTATCTGTGTAAATTCCGGTTGGCGGTCAGCCCTCAGGTCTTCATCCCTGAAGCAGCGAACAATCTGATAATAACGATCAAATCCTGATATCATCAAAAGCTGCTTAAAAATCTGGGGAGATTGAGGCAAAGCATAAAACATACCGGGGTTTACCCTGCTGGGGACAAGATAATCTCTTGCGCCTTCAGGTGTGCTGCGTGTTAGAAAAGGTGTTTCAATATCAAGGAATCCCTGCTTGTTCAGATATTGCCGCACCGAAGCGGAAGCTTTGTGTCTTAGGATAATATTCTTTTGAAGTTGAGGACGACGAAGGTCCATGTGGCGATATTTAAGACGGATATTTTCCGATACATCCAACCTGTCTTCAATTAAAAATGGAGGTGTCTGGGCGGCATTTAATAATTTTAACTCTGTCACCATCACTTCGATTTCGCCGGTGATTAAGTTTGGATTTATCATCCCCTCGGGTCTTTTCATTACATTTCCGCGAACCCCAAGGACATATTCATTTCGAATCACATGAGCCTTTTCATGAACTTTTTTGTCCACCTTCGGGTTAAAGACAACCTGGGTAATACCTTCCCTGTCCCGCAAATCAATAAATATGACTCCCCCGTGATCCCTTCGTCGCTGGACCCATCCCATAAGCACCACTTCCGTGCCGACATCATCCGCACTAAGCTCGCAGCAATTATGGGTCCTCCTCATTTCTTCAAGTTGATCAGTCAATGAATATACTCCCTTCTTAATTTTGCTTTTATATTCTCCACTACACTATCAATGGGAATTGATATCTGCTCTTTTGTCGCCATGTTCCGAAGAATAACCGTTCCTTCCTTTATTTCTTTTTCCCCCACAATAAGCACACGCTCTGCGCCAAGCCTATCCGCACGTTTCATCTGGCTTTTTAAGCTTCTGTTATTGAAATCCATTTCAGAACATATCCCTTCCAGACCAAAAGCACAAATCCATTCAAAAGCCATTTCAATGCTTTTTTCACCAAGCGCAGCAATATAAATATCAGGCTTCTTTTGAAAATCTTCAATTTTTAATCCTGTTACTTCTGTCAATCTGTCAAACCCGATTGCAAAGCCTGTCGCAGGCTGATCAGGTCCACCAAGCGATTTCACAAGACCGTCGTACCTACCGCCTCCTACAACAGCGCTTTGAGCCCCTAAAGAATCTGTATGCACTTCGAAGGTTGTTCTTGTATAATAGTCAAGCCCCCTAACAAGGCTTTTATCTACTACAAACGGAATTTTCAACCTTTCAAGAGAATCTTGCACTATCTTAAAATCATTTGCACACTCCTGACACAAATGATCCAGTATGGACGGCGCTTCGGATACTGTCTCCCGGCATGAAGGAACTTTGCAATCAAGCACTCTCAAGGGGCTACGTTTTCTTCTTCTAAGACAGTCTGTGCAAAGTGCTTCGGATACGGTTGATAAAAAATCGGACAGCACCTTTTTAAAGTTCGGACGGCAAACCGGACATCCAAGCGAATTTACATGGGCAATGACATCGGTAACCGACAATCTCGAAAAGAGTTCTACCAGCATAAATATAAGCTGTACATCAATGAATGGTGAAGCTACGCCGAATACTTCGGCATTAATTTGATAAAATTGTCTGTAGCGTCCCTTTTGGGGCCTTTCTCTGCGAAACATCGGGCCGATTGTATAAAATTTCCTAACAGGATCCTTTGCATAAAGTTTATGCTGAATGTAGGATCGCACAACAGATGCGGTCGCCTCCGGACGCAGGGTAATCAAATCGCCCTTTCTGTCAGGAAAAGTATACATCTCCTTTTCTACAATATCGGTATCTTCACCGATACTCCGCGCGAATAGCTCAGAACGCTCCATGATCGGAATGCGAATCTCTTTAAATCCGAAATCCTCAAAAAGAGAACGGGCAACCTTTTCTATTTGTTGCCAAAGCTCAACTTCTCCGGGTAGTATGTCTTTAAAACCTCTGATTAATTGTATCATTTTGTTTGTTCCAAGTTATATATTTAAGTCATGACCGCAGGAATAACCGGTAGCTTGATTATAGCCTTAAAAAGGCATAAAATACGCACCCCGTAAGGGTTTCTCCCGTGCTCGTACACGTACACGTGCTCGTGCTCGTGAACGTATATTAATTTACAATTGAAACATTTTTGTGAGCATTGATACAATTCGAGTCAATAGACTTTTGCCTTTGTCATAATTAGGTATTTCTATCAGTTTCAATATTTTACAAGCGTCTAAGACAGCGCCACATTCCATTGCTGAACCTCGGGAAATGGCATAAAACTTTATTTTATCAGCTTCGCTAATTTTACCCACACCTTCTGCAATATTAAATGGTATTGAAATAGACGCACGTTTTAGATGATCTGTTATTATCGAATACCCTCTTGGAATGTTTTCTATAATTTCAAACGCTAAAGCGAGAAATTCGATTGAACATTTATAAACATCTAACTTTTCATGATCTAACATTAATTATTCCTTTCGTTCACGAGCACGAGCACGTGTAAGTTTACGTTTACGAACAAGTAAATACTACAGCATAGCTTTTGCCATTCTTCCCAGCATAGTTGGGGGTTTAGCTCAGGAATCAGATAGGATCAACCCCAGTTAAATATGAAAGATAATTTAACGAGATTAACATGATTTTTTATCCTGTCTCTCACACAAAGACGCCAAACCGCAAAGAAGAAATTTATGGGAATTCCTGTATATATATTAGCCATTACTTCTATTCCAGAGATTGCCATTTAGTCAATAATAATTATTTTTTTGCCACAAAGGCACCAAGATTATATAAATTTCTTTTTCTTTGTGTCTTAGCCTGCCCCGTAGCTCCAGAAGATGGTACCGGGGTGTCTTCGTGGCTGAATATCTACCATTTTTTATTTATAGTTGACAAGTTAATGAACTTTTTCGTAAATTTTGATAGTACTTTATCTTGAACCCCAATCGAGTAAAAACCAATTGGGAGTTATTCGTTATTTGTTATTGGTTAATGGTTTAAAAGGAATAAAATCCGTTTTTACATTTCACCAACCATAATGAATTCGTAAAAAGTCGAATTTATCCGGTTTTAGGTTTGAAGTTTTAGGTTTTAAGATAAGGTATTTCATATTTATTCAACCACTTAAAACCTAACACCTAAAACTTAAAACACCCGTAAAAAGGCTATTTTTGACTTTTTACGAGATCATCAACCATAGATTTATAAAATGATACGATCATCCAATTCTAATAACGAATAATAAATAACAATTAACGCCTAATTGAGCATTATTTTCGCTCAATTAGGGTTGAAAAACTACTATGAGAGGTTTACATGGCTACTTTAAGCAAAAATAACTCCTTATCCGATATAGAAGGGCTAATCGTCGGAAACTATACCGATATGCATGCCGCCAGCGGTGTAACTGTGGTTATCTGCAAAGATGGTGCGGTAGCCGGAGTGGATGTTCGGGGCTCAGCCCCGGGCACCAGGGAAACAGATCTTTTAGAGCCACTTAATCTTGTAGAAAAAGTCCAGGCAATTGTCCTATCCGGAGGGTCGGTATACGGCCTTTCCGCCTCTGACGGAGTAGTACGCTGGCTGGCGGAAAAGGGCTTGGGTTTTCCCCTGGATGAACAACATGTGGCCCCTATTGTGCCGGCCGCAGTCCTTTATGATTTAGGTCGAGGCAAGGATTTTATACCGCCTATCAACCCGGACTGGGGAAGAAAAGCTTGCCTGGCTGCAAAAAACGGCCCAATAGTTACAGGGTGTTTTGGCGCCGGAACAGGCGCACTGTCAGACAGCGTAAAAGGTGGCCTGGGAACGGCAGGTCTGATTCTCGATTCAGGAATTACTGTAACTGCATTGGTTGCGGTAAACTCCTTTGGCTCCACAATCAATCCTGCAACAGGTCGCTTCTGGGAAATTGATCTTGAAATGGAGGAAGAGTTCGGCGAACAGGGAAGACGTTCTGTTGAATTACCTTTACCTCCTGACGCATCACCATCCAAAAATACTACTATCGGTATTGTAGCCACAGATGCCACTTTGACTAAAACTCAAGCCAAAAAAATAGCTCAGATGGCCCATGACGGCATGGCAAGAGCTATTCGACCATCTCACACTTTATTTGATGGTGATACTATCTTCAGCCTGGCTACATGTAAAATAAAGTTGCCCGAAATCCCCGGTTTTTTTGTTGCTCCCCAGGCACAAGCCGTAAATGAGATAGGTCATGCCGCTGCAGATTGTATGTCCAGAGCCATAATCCACGCTATTCTGGCGGCAAAAAGTCAATTCGATATAAAAGCATTTTGCGATCTTAAAAATTGCTAATCTCATGCAAAAAAGTTTTGCATTCCCCTAAAAAATAATAGTAGTATTGATTTAGCCTTCTGAAAATAATTAAAAATAGCAAGAGTAAGCTTCAAAGGTTGTTTAATTTTTAATCGTGTAACTGTCTGAGCGTATTAGTGA
>CAZLRK010000082.1:0-15071 GCA_964561845.1 uncultured Desulfobacterales bacterium
CAGTTACACGATTAAAAATTAAACAACCTTTGAAGTTTGCTAGTTCTAATTGTTTTCAGAAGGCTAAATTAAAATAATTTGGGGCGTCGTCAAGCGGTAAGACACAGGATTTTGGTTCCTGCATTCGGAGGTTCGAATCCTCCCGCCCCAGCCAGAATGAAAAAAGTGTGAAGTACCTAAAATGAATGATTTTACAATTTTCACGGGTAACTCAAATCCTGCCCTGACAAAAAAAATATGTGAACACCTTGGTGTGCAACCTGGAGAAGCTAAAATAAAGACATTTAGCGACGGTGAGATACAGATTGAAATTGATGAAATTGTTAGAGGGAAAGATATTTTTATTATCCAGTCAACATGTCCTCCTGTAAATGACAATCTTGTAGAACTTCTTATCATGATAGATGCTTTTAAACGGTCATCGGCGAGAAGGATAACTGCAGTGATGCCATATTACGGATATTCACGTCAAGACAAGAAGGTGGCTCCCAGGGCCCCTATCAGTGCTAAGCTGGTTGCTGACCTGCTAACAGTTTCAGGGACAAACAGGGTAATTACAATGGATCTGCACGCAGGACAGATTCAAGGTTTTTTTAACATTCCTGTTGACAATCTTTTTGCTGCCCCCGTTATCATTGAATACATCAAATTAAATTTCATCAATAACCTTGTTATTGTATCTCCCGACGCAGGTGGTGTTGAAAGGGCAAGAGCATATGCAAAACGCCTTAATGCTGATCTTGCTATTATTGACAAACGCAGAGATGCTCCAAACAAGGCAGTTGCCATGGCTGTAATAGGTGATGTTACCGATAAAGTGGCAGTTATTCTCGATGATATGGTTGATACTGCGGGTACGTTAGTAGAAGCTGCAGATGCCATTATAAAACACGGGGCTAAAGAGGTTCATGCCTGCTGTGCCCATCCTGTACTTTCCGGGCCTGCAATTGAACGGATCAACGAATCAGAGTTAAAAAGTGTCGTTGTTTCAGACACGATTCCATTAAACGGCAATGCTAAAGCATGTGGCAAAATAAATACTCTATCTATTGCAGAACTGGTCGGAGAAGCTATTATCCGTTGTCATAGAGGCGATTCTGTAAGCAATCTATTTGTTTAAATATCATCAATTTTGATGAATTCATTCCCGCCTTGCGGGATTAAGTGTTCAGTATTTTGTTTGAAATATATACTAATATGTCATCTTTTTAATTGGCCCAACACTAAACACCAAATACAAAACACTCTCGTAAAAAGATCTCTTTTTTTACCCTTTACGAGACCATTAATTTTAAGGAGGAGTTTCTTTGGAATTACTTGAACTTAAATCAAATATAAGGACATCTGTAGGTAGCAATTGTGCTAGGGAATTGAGACGTAAAGAAGCAATACCGGCGGTTCTTTATGGTCCTAAAACTGAACCCATTTTACTTTCTGTAAATATCAGCGATTTTGAACAAGCTATGAAAAAGGGTACGCCCGGTCAAGCATTGTTAAGTCTTATCATTCAAAATGGTAAGACAAACAAAAAGACAGTTATGATCAAGGAATTACAAATCCATCCGGTATCAAGGAATTTCCTGCATATTGATTTCTACGAAATAGATATGAATCGGAAAATTAAAGTCAAGGTGCCCGTTACAATAAAAGGCCAGTCAAACGGTATAGAACTTGGCGGTACATTACAGATCGTACGACGAGAACTGGAAGTTTTGTGCCTGCCGCTTAAAATTCCGGAATCAATTGAAGTCGACATTACCGACCTTGACATTGGGGACTCAATTCATGTTGATGAAATCCCGCTTGAAAGTGATATCGAAATTCCATTTGATGTAAACTTCACCATAGCAACCATAGTTAGCCCGAAAGTTGAAGAAGAACCTGAAGAAGAAATTGAAGAAGAAATTGAAGAGGGTGAAGAGGGTGAGGGTGAAGAGGAAACATCAGAAGCATCTGAAAAAGAATAGTCGCAAATTTTGCATATGTCGCAAAATAGAGTACGCCTGGTAGTCGGGCTGGGAAATCCCGGCAATACATATACAAAGACTCGTCATAATACCGGATTTATGGTAGTGGACGAAATTGCAAACGCTTACTCCATTTTGCCCGGAAAGAGTAAATTCAGCGTATTATTCGGGCGTGGATCCATTGAAGGCATTGATGTCATTCTGGCAAAACCCATGGCGTTTATGAACAGAAGCGGGGAGCCTGTTCAAAAAATTGCAAACTATTTCAAAATACCGGTAGATGATATACTGGTAATTCATGACGACATAGACCTTTTTTTTGGAAGGTTAAAAATTAAAGAGAAAGGAGGGCATGGAGGACATAAAGGTATAAGATCATTAATTGATGCATTGGGCGAAAAAAATTTTACTCGCCTTCGTATCGGCATCGGACGTCCAAAGGCCGACATTAGTGTTTCTGATCATGTTCTTGACAGTTTCACCCCCAGCGAGATGGAAGAGCTGGATCAGATAATAAAAATAGCCGGGGACGCAGTTGTTACAATGCTTTGTAGAGGCATAAAATATGGAATGAATATTTTTAACAAAAAGAATCATGATTAAAAGATAAACATACGATGGAAGTATAAATGGAGGTTGTAATGAACTATTTACCGTTGATTTGTACACTGATTGGAATTGCTGGAGTTGTCTTTGCGGTTATTCTTGCAAATGTTGTAAGAAACGCTCCAGCAGGCGATGAAAAAATGAATGAAATAGCCGGTGCAATTAAAGAAGGCGCCGTCGCATATCTTAACCGCCAGTTGAAAAGTATGGGAATTGCCGGCATTATTGTTTTTATTATTATTGGACTTTTCCTGAATTGGCCTACAGCAATCGGATTTTTAATCGGAGCGATTGCCTCTTTTATTGCCGGATATGTCGGCATGCGGGTCTCCGTTCTTGCAAATGTAAGAACGGCTGAAGCTGCAAAAAGCGGTCTTGCTGCCGGACTTAAGCTCGCCTTTAAGGGAGGAGCCGTTACCGGTATGATTGTTGCGGGCCTGGCGCTTACCGCTGTAGCCGGATTCTATACAATATTAACGGCTGCGGGGGTCTCACCAAGAGAAGCAGTGATTGCCCTTGTGGCGCTTGGTTTTGGGGGAAGCCTTATTTCTATTTTTGCCAGGCTCGGCGGAGGCATCTTTACAAAGGGCGCTGATGTAGGCGCAGACCTTGTCGGAAAGGTTGAGGCAGGCATTCCTGAAGATGATCCACGAAATCCGGCGGTTATTGCGGATAATGTCGGAGATAACGTAGGTGACTGTGCAGGTATGGCTGCTGATCTTTTTGAGACCTACGCAGTTACTGCAGTTGCTGCTATGCTGCTCGGAAATCTTCGCTTTCCAGGGATTGAAATCGCAACAACATTTCCCCTCGTACTTGGAGCGATTTCAATTATAGCGTCTATGATCGCGATCTTTTTTGTGAAGTTAGGCCCTAAAGAATACATTATGGGCGCTCTTTACAAGGGAATGTTCGGCGCGGCAATTATCGCGGCCATAGTATTTTTTCTTTTCACCAGGGCATTGATGAGTGGTCTACCCGATATTTCCGCAATGTCAATATACTATTCAACCCTTATCGGTCTTGTTCTTACCGTTGTTATTGTAATTATAACAGAATACTACACCGGTATTCGCAGCCCGGTTAAGGCTATTGCAGATGCATCGACAACCGGACATGGGACCAACATCATTGCCGGTCTTGCCGTAAGTATGCAATCAACTGCATTACCGGTACTTGCCATATGCCTGGGTATCGGTCTGGCGTACAGTTTCGCAGGTCTTTATGGAATCGCCATGGCTGCAATGTCAATGCTTTCCATGACCGGTATGGTTATTGCTATCGATGCCTATGGCCCTATCACGGATAATGCCGGAGGAATAGCAGAAATGGCGAAAATGGATGAAAGCGTTCGCGCCGTAACCGATCCCCTGGATGCGGTTGGAAATACCACCAAGGCGGTTACTAAGGGTTATGCAATCGGGTCTGCAGGTCTCGCAGCACTCGTGCTTTTTGCTGCCTACACCCAGGAATTTGCGATGCACGGAGCCAGTAAATTATCATTTGATCTGAGTAACGTAAATGTTATTATCGGTCTTTTTATCGGAGGTCTGCTACCATATCTTTTTGCTTCCATTGCGATGCAGGCTGTCGGTAAAGCCGGAGGGGCAGTTGTTGACGAAGTCAGACGCCAATTTAAAGAAATCCCCGGCATCATGGAAGGAACAGGCAAACCCGATTATGGCGTATGTGTTGATATCGTTACCAAGTTCGCTCTTAAGAAAATGCTTATTCCAGCGCTTCTTCCGGTAGTTGCACCGATCCTGGTTGGCATTATCCTGGGCCCGGTCGCCCTTGGCGGTCTGCTGATCGGTAGCATTGTAACCGGTGTCTTTGTTGCCATTTCCATGACAACCGGAGGTGCTGCATGGGATAATGCGAAAAAATATATCGAAGACGGAAACCTTGGCGGCAAAGGAAGCGAGGCTCACAAAGCAGCGGTAACAGGTGACACAGTCGGCGATCCTTATAAGGACACAGCGGGTCCTGCTATAAATCCAATGATTAAGATACTGAACGTTGTTGCGCTCCTTTTGGTTCCGATTTTAATAAAATTAATGTAGTTCGTTTAATAAAGTAAAAAAGGATTGGCGTATTAATTTCGTCAATCCTTTTTTTTTGTTGATTATTCTTTAATATTATGTTAGGATAAATTTTTTGCAATTATAATAATTATAATATTAAGCACTTGGTGTTGAAATGGCTCGAAATAAAATTGACGCACAGATACAGAACACAAAACAGAAATTAAAAGAATTTCAAGTCGGTGACCTTGCTGTTTACCCTGCGCATGGAGTTGGTAGAATTGAAGCCATCGAAAGCAGAGTTATCAATGGTGAAAAAAATGACTTCTACATCATGAAAGTCCTGGAAAATAACATGGTTATTATGATTCCCACATGGAATGTTGAATCTGTCGGTTTAAGAGATGTGATTAGCGAAAAAGAGATCCCAAAAGTATACAAGATTATGAAGAACAAAAAGGATTCCTCAATCGATAATCAGACATGGAACCGCAGATATAGGGAGTACATGGACAAGATCAAGACAGGTTCTCTTTATGATGTGGCAGAAGTTTTCAGAGATCTTTCACGTCTGAAACTTACAAAGGATCTGTCCTTTGGAGAACGTAAGCTCTATGATACTGCATATGGTTTGTTGGTAAAAGAACTTTCGACTTCCAGAAATACCGATGAAGAGATTATTATCTCAGAGATTGAATCTCTTTTTATCTGCAATAATTCCGACAATTAATCCCTTCAAACCTTCAAAATTATGTCCGACGAAGTTAACATTCTTGTTGATGAATGCGACGCAGGAAAGCGCCTTGATGTCGTAATTGCATCTAATATCCCGGACTGTTCACGATCACTTGCAGCGAGCCTGGTTAGGAGTGGAAAAATACGTGTTCACGGAGCAAAAAAAAAACCCGGATATCGTGTAAGTACAGGAGATAAAATATCCGGTTATATTCCGCCTCCTGAACCCGTTTTATTCAAACCTGAACCTATTGAGATTGATATTCTGTTCGAAGACAACCATCTTATAGTAATCAACAAGGAAGCCGGTCTTGTAGTTCATCCTGCCCCAGGTCATTATACAGGCACTTTAGTTAATGGTCTGCTTTATCACTGCCCGGATCTAACGGGTGTAGGAGGAGAAATCAGACCCGGAATTGTTCACAGGCTTGACAAGGATACATCCGGAGCAATCGTCGTTGCAAAAAATGATACAGTTCATAATAACCTGTCTCTTCAATTCAAATATAAAAAGATTAAGAAAATGTATTTAGCGCTTGTCCATGGTGAAATGGAATCTGATTCGGGAACTATTTCACTTCCGATAGGCAGGCATCCCGTGGATAGAAAAAAAATGTCAACAATAAGCCGGAAAGGTCGGTCAGCCGAGACATCGTGGAGAGTCAGGGAAAGATTTCATGGGGTAACATTTCTTGAATTACGTTTAAAAACAGGACGTACACACCAGATTCGCGTCCATTGCTCAACAATCAACCATCCGATTGTTGGTGATGCTGTATATTGCAGACGAAAGGGTGTAAAAAATCTTATAAAATCCGTATCAAGGCAGATGCTGCATGCATGGCGCCTGGAATTTACTCATCCTATTACCCAAAAATTTATGTCCTTTGAGGCGCCCATTCCACAAGATATGTCAGAAATATTAAATGAATTACACCATTCCCTTAAAAGCATAAAATGCAAGGGAAAGAATCCCTGCCGTAACAAGCCCTATTGACGTATCCTGAAGTGGTCTGGGTACCCTGGCTAAAAGGATCCGTTCACGCACACCCGCAAAAAGAATCAGGGCAAGACCAAAACCAACTGCATAACTAAAAGACGCAACAAGGGCTTGTAGGAATGTATACTCTTCATTGATATTAATAAGACAAACACCCATTACCGCACAGTTTGTTGTAATAAGGGGTAGAAAAATACCCAAACCTGCATACAGTGCCGGAATACTCTTTTTTAAAAACATCTCCACAAACTGAACAAGGGATGCGATCACCAGGATAAAAGCTATTGTTCGAAGATACTCAAGACCAAACTGTTTTAAAATAAAAGTATCTGTAATCCATGTAATGACACCTGCCATAACCAAAACAAATACAACAGCCATTGCCATGCCAACAGCCGTCTCCATTTTCTTGGATGTTCCTAGAAATGGACAGTTCCCCAGGTATTGAGCCAGTAGAATGTTATTAACAAGTATACAACTTATTGCCAGGACTATGTAGTCACCCATTTAAGAAGTTACCTCCTATTTCTTTCCAACTAGATTCATAATACAAAGCATAAGCCCGAGACAGACAAATGCACCAGGTGCCTCAATCATAAAGGAAAAGGGCTTAAAGGAAGGTCCGAATACAGATGAACCCAATAAAGTTCCGCTTCCAAGTACCTCACGAATAGCTCCCAGAGCTGTAAGTGAGAGTGTGAACCCGACACCTATCCCAAGACCATCTGCCAATGATAGGAAAATCGGGTTTTTTGATGCAAATGCCTCTGATCGGCCAAGTACTATGCAATTAACAACGATAAGGGGGATAAATATGCCAAGTTTGAGAAACAATGGATATGCATATGCCTGCATGAGAAGTTCAACAACCGTAACAAATGTAGCTATCACAATAATAAAGCATGCGATTCTGACTTTGGACGGTATTATGTTTCGTAATGAAGAAACAAGAATATTGGAACACACCAAAACAAAGGTCGTGGCAAGTCCCATTCCGATACCATTTTCCACTGTCTTTGTCACAGCCAACACCGGACAAAGGCCAAGCACAAGCCGAAAGGGCGGTATTTCATTCCACAGACCTTTAACAAATTCTTGAGTAATAGACTTGGCTGCCATTATATTCTCCCTGATGAGATTTTTCTATTTATGTGAACTCTTACCTGTTTATTAAAATTCTTATATTATTTTAACTGTTTGAAAACAATTAGAACTTGCAAACTTCAAAGGTTGTTTAATTTTTCAATGATTTGAGGTTTCATTCGTTTATATATTTCACCAGCATCTGTTGCGGCGGAAGTAACACCACGGGAAGTAAGCGTTGCTCCTGTTATGGCATCAATCTGTCCACCGTCTACCTTGACTTTAAAAGGGCCCTCTATGGATAGTGCCTTGAATTGGTTCGAAAAGCCAGGTTCTGATTTTGCTTTGGATCCGACGCCCGGCGTCTCACTATGGGTTGTAACACTAACACCTACAATTTTATCATCATTTATATTAACACCCACCATAATACCTATTTCTCCCCCGAATCCTTTCCCGGAACTTTCATAAGCAACAGTATTTGCCTTTCCGTCAATTATTCCCACAAAGAAACTCCTTTCAATCTCACCATCCATTATTTTAAACCGGTCAACAAGGGGATCATTTGAAGATCCTTTGAGGATTTCACGAATTGCGGGCCCTTTAACGAATTTTAGCTGCTGATATTCAATCTTATCTTTGGTTCCGTTATGGATGGCTGCAAGCAGTCCTCCGGAAAAAGAACTTAAGGCTGTAAGAACAATGACCATTTTTATCATTTCACGCATGTTAAAAACCCTTTCCGATCGCTTTCGGCCTTATCTTGTCCAGAAGCGGGTTGACAAGATTCATTAGAATAATAGCAAAAACAACACCATCAACATAGGCCCCGATGTTCCGTATTAACACGGTCATTATTCCCCCACCGGCTCCATAAATGAGCATTGGTATAAAGTTAACCGGAGAAGATGAGTCTTCAGTTGCCAGAAAAAAGGCGCCTATAAGGGTATAGCCTGTTAATAAGTGGAAGAAAGGTCCTGCGTAGCGGCTAGAATCGTACAGGTTAAATATGAAGGCTGTTATTAATACTCCAACCAGAAAAGAAAGAGAGATTTCCCATCGAATAAACCCTCTAAGAATGAGATATATCCCTCCGGCAATAAGCCCTATCCCAAAGGTTGCGCCAAGACCGCCTGTCTGTCTTCCCAATAAAAGATCGCTTATGGTAAAAGAATCGACTGCCGAAACACCAAAATGCTTTAGGGCGGCAAGCGGATAAACCATTGTAAAGCCCAGATCGTAGTTCAAGAGTGCGTTATCAAAGTCGAAGAAATTCTTCCAGGATACCATCAGAATGGCGATGCCGATCAAAGCCGGATTGAACGGATTGCCGCCAATTCCACCAAATATCTGTTTTCCGATTACAACTGATACAAACGTGCCCGTTATTACGAGCCACCATGGTGATGTGGCCGGTAAAAGCATCGCAAAAAGAAGGCCGATTAGCGCTGCATTGCCGTCCCCTATGCTTTTTGGACGCTTTGTAACATAGTTCATTAAAAATTCCCATATAATCGAAGATGAAATCGAAAGCGACACAACGCCGATCGCGGGAATACCGTAGTGAAAAAATCCTAACAATACTGCAGGAAGCGCAGCAAGCATAGTGTTATAACTTCTTTCGGAAATTCTGCTTCCGTTATGCAAGAAAGGAGCATGTGAAACGATGAACTTTTTTTGATCAAACATCTACTTCCTCCGTTGTCTCATTCCTGGCTGAGTTCATGTTTTCCGAGTCTTATATACTGAAAAATGGGTATCCTGGATATACAAATGAAGCTGCAAAGGCCGCATTCAATACAGGAAAACAGGTCATATTGTTCTGCAGCCGCTCCATAGTGCCCTGCCTGGAGAAATCTGATAAGCATGTTAATCGGTACCTTTGCAGGGCAGATTCTTATACACTCACCACAGTTAATGCAAGGATCGTCTGAAACCTTCGTTACGCTGTCCTTATCCTGGACGATAATAGCATCTGTGCCAGGTTGAACAGGATAGTCTTCAGAATAAACAGAAGAACCTGTCATGGGTCCACCTACAATGATACGATCTTTTTCATTTAAGGTAACTTCAAAAGCTTCAAAAATTTCGCGGATTGGTGTTCCGATCCTTGCAGATACCATCATTTTGCTCCCGTCTTTTTTAACAAGGGTCAAATTCTTTGTGACAGGTATCTTACCGTTATTAAATGCATTGCCAATAGCTGCAATTGCTTCGGCGCTAACAAAGCACACTCCGACATCTTCGCAGCTTCTTCCTTCGGGGACCGGCTGTTTCAGAATATCTTTCATGATAAGGTGTGGGTGCGTAGAAGGATAATTAGAATTAACCTCCTTAATATCTATATCCGTATCACCATATTCTTGTACCTGGTTACGATGTGCAGCCATTATGATGTTGTCAATCCCTGTTATCTTCTTTAAAAAACGGATTCCGCTTTTTATTGCTTCAATATTCCATTTCACGGCACACTGTCTTGTTGTAATCAGCAAATCACTATCAACACCGCAAACAACAATGGTATTTATTATTTTATCAGGATCAATAAATAAGTTTATGGGTGGATTACCCGGAACACAGGAAAGAAATTTTTTGGCCGTTTCAAGATCAGGCTCCTTGCAGAATTTTTTAAATTCATCATCTATTTCTTCCTCATCACCAGTAGCAATGGAGATGGCAGTATAAGTGTCGCCAAAGTCTCCTGCATAGGAAGATATGGAAGTTACGGTTCCCGTAACAGTTGAAATTACATAGGCATCACTTTCTCTAGTAAGTATAAGTTTCTGGCCTGTTTTAACCTTGTCGCCTTCTTTAAGTAAAAACACTTCTTTCTGATCAAATGAGTAATCTAATAGAAGGGTGACCGTCTTTGGCATTGAAATTTTTTTAGGTTCCGGCTGAGAATCTGGAAGCAATTCATTGTTAAGCCTGGGTTTCGTCAATCTGATAAATGATCTTTTTAGCATAGTTTACCTTCTGGTTTGCCGAATTTTGGTCAAAGTGCTCAAAAAACCTACTTCATTACATGGCACTCCTTACATTCTTCGGGGCCGCTTTCATTCTCCTGATGACAGCCTATACATTGGGAATGGAATGCATCAGAGGTTTTAATAAATTCCGAATATTCGATTTCGTCAGGCTCATGACAATCTGTGCAGGCCTGAGGAATTGCTTCACCTTCTTTGGGGAGTTGATGACATTCACTGCAGGCACGAAGATCCGTTTCATCTTCTTCTGGGTGATGATGACAATCTATACATGAAATGCCATAGCCTGAATCTTCAGTATGGGTTTTATGATCAAATAGAACATTTCCCGCTGCACCTTTGAACATTAACCTTACAGGTTTATCCGGAATCTTTGCTGGAAATGCTGTATAACTTAATATACCCACAATAAACAAAATAATAGCCAAGCTATATGCTATCTTCAGTTCTTTTTCTGAATCCATTTAATATTTTCCTTCTAAAGTTGATGAACTCGTAAAAAGTCAAAATTGGGATGGCAAAGTAAAAAGCTCCAGTTTCAAGGCGCACAAATTTCGTGTCATAAGGCGTACTTAGAGTACGTTGCAATGACAACGAAATGAAGTGGAACACAGAAAATGGACTTTTTATGAAGCCATAAAAGTTTACTTGTATAAAGAAAAGTCATGTTTCGCCTATCATAATAAAAACAAGCTTTCAAGCTATTTTTAACTCTTTAGCAATAAAAGCTTGTAAACGTTAAAGAGTGTTCGCATTGTTGTGTAAGCGTTCAAAATCTGAAAAGGTAATGCCAACACTTTTGAACGTTACCAAAAGATTAGGCGCCGGATGAAATTTGATTTATCTTATATTTTCTATTATTTACTCTGATATCATACTGGTTATTATTATATTCTATAATATCCGATATTCTTAACAATCCTTTATCGGTAAATTTGATTTGTTCTTCTCCATAACGCATATATAAACCATCATCTTTAATGTAAAGCTTCTCTGGTCTCAGTATAGTTTTTTTCATGGTATTTAATACAAGAATTATATCTTTGTCTTTTATAACATCAAAAACAAATAAAGCAGTATCTTCATAATTGAAATAGACTTTCTCCTTAAACTGGTCTCTTGTCTGGCTTACGTAGTAGCCATTCTTGTCTTTTCTTATTGATGAATTGAAGAAATCTATTATCTTTTTACGCCGAAATTTTCCATATTTATTATGCCAACACCCATTGCCATCCAGCCAAAATACTGCTGATTCTTTCGAAATTACAATTTCTTGAAGTTTCTCAGTCATAAATAATGCTATATTTCCTTATCCCAGCATATACGTTCCTGTACCAACAGCTATAAGATGTTCACGATCGTTATGAAAAGACATTCGTATAACTACAACTTTGTTTCCCATACGCATTATGGAACCCGTTGACAAGAAATGATTTCCCCTTCCGGGTCTCAAAAAATCAACTCGAAGATCAACCGTCCCTATTTTAAATAGCTGCTTTGTTATTTCTTCTAATGGACGTCCTGTCAATTTTTTTACTACGCCTATTGATGCAATCAAGCCGCCTGTTACGTCCAAAACCGAAGAAATAACGCCTCCATGCAGCATCCTATACTCAACATTGCCTACAAATTTATCATTCATATCGATCTTTATGCAAACATCATCTTCTTTTAATGACGTTATTTGTAATTGAAAAACCTTGTTAAACGGTATTTTTTCTTCGTACATTTTTTTTAGAAACTTCAATAATGCAGCAAAATCTGTCTTCTGTTTAACCATGTTGATACTCCTTAACTCAAGTTTCGCACCCTATATTTGCAGTAAACAGATATCAATATAGTGCTTAGTTCGTATTTTGAATGAGGAAATGTGTTTTTGCGAGAGGTGATATCTTATTTGTATGGCTAAAATGATAGTTGTGGCCTAAAATATTTGGGATTATAGCTAAAACGCCTTTACCAATTCCCATAGGTTCGTCAAATCCCAAATATTAGGCCTTCCGGTACGCCGTAATTGATATCGCCTATCGCAAATATACATTTCTTCATTCACTTTAAATTATAACTATAAATCGTATTTAGCAGTTAATCCGCACGGTTTTTCTTTCCATCTTCGTAGCACTTTTTCCCATACCAGCTTACCTGCCTACATATGCCCCGAATAATACTAACTTCTTTCGCCCGAAGCTGCAAACGATTAAAAAAATGACGGATTTTATTCATCCAGTAATCTGAATTTTCATGACTAATATAGCTTATTCTGACAAGTATATCTTGGAGTTGATCATACATCCCGTCAAGTTCATAACGGCCTGCAAGACGAGGAGCAAACTCCTTATTCTTCACAGCTCCTGCAGTAAAGATTTCATAACACATAATCATCACGGCTTGAGCAAGGTTAAGAGAAGAAAATTCAGCGGTGGGAATATTTACAAGGGCATGGCAGTATCGTATATCCGCGTTGGAGAGTCCTCTGTCTTCCGGACCAAAAAGAATGGCTATACGATTTTCAATAGAAATAGAAACAAGTTTTTGAGCCAGTTTCGCTGGGGTTTTTACGACTTGACGTTGCCCACCCAATCGCGCCGTGGTTCCGACAACATAATTATAAGGAGCAAGCGCGTCTTTAAGGTCTTTACAAATTCTAATCTTCTCTACTATATTGAAAGCAACATGAGTAGCCAATTTCATGACCTTATTCATGTCATAGTTTTCAGGGTTGACAACCACAAGCTGACCAATACCCATGTTGCGCATGACACGAGCGGCAGAACCAATGTTTTCAGGATATCGCGGTTGAAGCAGCACAATATCTATGTTGTTTAAATTGATTTTATTGGATATCATTTCAGCAGAAGCTGTCATTGTCATATAGGCGAGACCTTTGCAAAACGCCCCCTTTTGTCCAATTTCTGTGTTTGGCTCAAATTTTAATCCTCGAAATACTCAATGTATGTCTGCCTGCCCCGTAGGTCCGGCAGATCGTACTGGGGTGGTTAAAATTTTCGCCTGCCTTGAACTTGAACAAAATTGAGCATTTTTCAAAGGTCTCTAGGCTTTAACAAATTTTCTAAGGTTACAACATTGCTTATTATCAATAACTTTGTCAATATCTTGTTTTCAAGGCCATGTCATTTTAAAAGCGATATATTGCAAATTCTTCAAATTAGAATATATTTTAATGTTGCCTTGCAAGAATATCTTGATTTAAATTAAAAATGTCTGCTATATATTTTAATCAATACACGTCTAAATTTTATTACCATTGTATAAATTTTATTAAAAAAGGAGGAACTCATGAACGATTCCCTTAACCCTTTCAAAATTGCTCAACAACAACTCGACGATGCAGCCGATAAGCTAGGACTGGATTCCGCAACACACGAACTGTTACGTTGGCCGATGCAAGAGTTAAAGGTTACTCTTCCGGTGAAGATGGACGACGGAATCACAAAAATCTATCATGCTTTCAGAGTGGCTTTTAATACCGCACGCGGTCCTGCAAAAGGAGGCATTCGCTGGCATCCTGATGAGACTATTGATACTGTCCGTGCATTAGCTGCCTGGATGACATGGAAAACTGCCGTAGTAGACATTCCTCTAGGTGGCGGCAAAGGCGGAATCATCTGTAATCCCAAAGAGCTTTCGGAAACGGAAAAAGAACGCCTTGCCCGTGCCTATATGCGTGCCATTGCAAAAACATTGGGAGTAACCAAAGACGTTCCTGCTCCCGATGTTTACACAACTCCACAAATCATGGCATGGATGATGGACGAATATGAAACTATTGTTGGCGAAAAACATCCTGGAGTTATAACTGGAAAGCCCTTGCCCTTAGGAGGTTCACAGGGACGCGGCGATGCAACTGCAAGAGGCGGCATCTATGTATTGCGTGAAGCTGCCCAAGCCCTTGGCATCAATCTAAACGGCAAAACAATGGCTATTCAGGGATTTGGAAATGCCGGACAATTTGCTGCTATTATTGGAGAAGAACTGTTAGGACTAAAGCTCATCGCTGCGTCTGATTCCAAGGGAGGTGTTTATAATCCTAAAGGAATCGATGCTAAAAAAATTGTGGACTATAAACTTCAAAATGGCAGTCTTAAAGGATTCCCTGATGCCGATGAAATTACTAATGAAACACTCCTCGAACTGGAAGTAACCGTTCTTATTCCTGCTGCGCTTGAAAACGTAATCACGGAAGAAAATGCAAACAAACTGCGATGCAAGTTTTCCTGTGAGCTGGCTAACGGACCCACTACACCCGCAGCAGACGATATTCTCCATAATAATGGCGTCATCGTGTTACCTGATTTTCTGGCAAATGCAGGTGGAGTTACAGTTTCTTATTTCGAACAGGTTCAAAATACATACAATTTTTACTGGTCGCTAGACGAAGTCCACCGTCGATTGGACGATAAAATGACAGTGGCTTTCAAGGGTGTTTATGAGATGCAACAACGCGAAAAAGTCAACATGCGCCAGGCAGCTTATCTTGTAGCCGTTTCAAGAGTGGCGGAAGCATGCAAACTTCGCGGATGGATATAGGGTTTTAGTAAAAAAGCCAAGTCCAAAGGATCTGGCTTTGATTTTCCCTCAGGGGAGTATAAGTACTACCTGAATTTTGCACAAAGGAATAACTAAAAGTAGAAAACCATCTGGGTTTCCT
>CAZLRK010000083.1:0-15015 GCA_964561845.1 uncultured Desulfobacterales bacterium
GTCTTCACGGCGGAATAAGTTGCAATTGAAATTACGAGAGGTCAGGAGTTCTGAAGTTAATAAAAGTTATATCGTCGTCAACTATAAATAATTTAAGCTCCTTTTTCATGATTAAGCTAAAATAACACAAAAGGATAAAAATGAAAAGCAATTATTTTTATTGAGCATTTTGAATGTTATCAAAATATTTAACAAAATGTTTTGCACTATCAGATTATTTTTACTATGTAAACACTTTATTGTAGACCGTAAATACTTTAGCATTATGAAAGTAATTAGAACTATTGTAATATTTATGAAAAGGAGAATTCAATATGTGGCGTAAGTCTATCATTTTTCTGATAGTATTTTTAGCTGCCGTGATTTTTTTAACCCACAGCTCCATCTCTGTAGAATGGGCTATCCAGAAGACATTAAAAACGGAGAAGCCGCCTCTTGATATAGCGGTTTCCCAAAATGGTAAATGGATTTTTGTTCTTACCGCCAAGGGTAGCATCCTTATATATTCTGCGGATGGTAAGCTAAAGGACAAACTTGAAGTCGGGGAATACGTGAATGGAATCGAGGTCGGGCCAAAGGAAGACGTACTTTTGCTCACCAGTCACAAGAAAAAGACAGTTCAGATCCTTACTCTTGATTTTATCCACGATATCGACATCTCAGGCTCTCCTTTCAAAGGACCGGTCGATGCACCGGTGCGAATCGCCGTTTTCAGCGAATTTCAGTGACCATATTGTGCAAGGCTTTTGCCTCTACTTGAGCAGGTGCTCGATACATATCCAAAAGATGTAAAACTCGTGTTTAAGAACTTTCCGATCAGAAGACATAAATTTGCCAGAAAGGCCGCTGTTGCAGCGCTTGCAGCAGGCAGGCAGGGAAAGTTCTGGGAATTTCATGATGAGCTCTTTAAAAACTACAATCTACTAAGTGATGAAAAGATTCGAGAAATAGCTACCAATTTGGCTTTAAATATGAACGATTTTGATAAAGACACTAAAGATCCCAAGCTAATGGCCAAGATCAACAAAGATATTCAGATAGGTGTCAAAGCGGGAGTCAAGGGTATACCCACAACCTTTATCAACGGCAGGCTCTTAAAGAATCGGTCTTTGAAAGGATTCCAGGCTATAATAGAAAAAGAATTGAAAAAAATCAGGAAATAAAGCTGGACACAGAAAATGGACTTTTTAAGAAGCCATCATGTTTTAGCTCTCGTATACTGCACTAACTTTGGTTGTAATTCCACCTCTTGCCGTAAAATTCCCAGCAACTTCCATCCACTTTGGATCAAGCATTTCAACAAGGTCATCCAGGATTCGGTTGACTAAATGCTCATAAAATATGCCCACGTTTCGATATTGTAACAGGTAATATTTCAATGACTTCAATTCAATAATCTTCAAATTCGGAATGTATTTTATTATTATGCATCCGAAATCAGGAAGTCCCGTCATGGGGCATAAGGATGTATACTCCGGGTGTTCGATTGTAATAGTAATATCCCTTTTATCTTTATATTTATAATCTATGGGTTCAAGGACATCTGTTTTAACAATCTCCGGGCTTTCAATATTATATTTGTTGCTGTTTTCATAAGATTTTGACATGATAACTTACTCCTTAAAAAAGATTATTTCACTGCTTAAATCCTCCGATCCCCTTTAGAAAAGGGATGATAAACGCTAACTTAACAATTAATTATTAACAATTGATTATTGATTATTTTTTCCTGCGTCTTTGAGCTGTCTTCACGTTTGAACTCATTATTCTGTAAAGTTCACCACACTCTTTAGTTAACAATTAATAATCAATTGCTAATTGTGAATTGTTATTTTTGTTTCTTTGTTTAACCTACCACTTATGACGAAAGGAGACTTATGTGGAAATCTGACACTTTTCGTTCATACGCTATATATCCTTGACTCTTTTATATTTTTTTGTTAAAGATCTAAATTACTGTAAAAACCTGCAACTTAAAATCTGCATAAATTGCTCTTAAAAAGGTTTAAATGAAAAGGTATATTCAATGGGATCAGTTGATGAACAAATTTTAAGGACAACCAAGGAAATCGTTGTTAAATTTATTGAAACAGGCCGGGTTTCCCCAACCGGGTTCAATGAGACCTTTAAAAATATTTACAAAACGGTCAAAGAAACCGTAAAAGGCTCTGAAAAGCCGATTGAGCCGGTTGAATAGGAAAGTGAATAAGTTAAAAATTTCGCTGTTTAACTTAACCCGGGTCAGCCGGATGAGTTATTCGTTATTCGTTATTGGTTATTAGTTTGAGGTATCATCATTCAAATAACCGATAACAAATAACCAATAACTTTGACCGTATAATTCTCATGTGATTTTTTTCTATAAAATACACTAATTTCAGAACTAACCCTTCAGTGTACTTCCGCCCAATTCTCTCCACATCCGATATTCACTTTAAGCGGCACTTTTAAATCCCAGATTCCTTCCATAACCTCTCTGATGAGTTTTTTAGCCTCATCAAGCTCATCAGGAGGCACTTCAAATATAAGTTCATCATGTACTGAAAGCAGCATTGCGGACTGGAAACCTCTTTTCGTTAATGTGGCGTCCATTTTAATCATGGCAAGTTTTATGAGATCCGCAGCCGTGCCCTGTATAGGAGTGTTGATTGCCGTTCGTTCGGCAAACTGGCGCAGATTTCTGTTGGAACTGTTTATATCCGGTAAAAAACGTATCCGACCCAGTAGGGTGCTTGTCTTTTTTGACTCTTTGGCATCTTTGATAGTCCGGCCAATAAACTGTTTAACATCTTTGTACCTTGCAAAGTAATTATCTATATATGATTTTGCCATCTTTTGACTTATACCCAGCTCTTTTGAAAGACCAAAAGGGCTCATACCGTATATGATACCGAAGTTTATGATTTTTGCATGCCGCCTTAATTCAGTATCAATAAAAGACGGAAAAACTTGAAACACCTCGGTTGCCGTGCGTGTATGGATATCCTCATCATCCATAAAAGCTTTTATCAGGATTTGATCTTCAGAATAGTGTGCAAGAATACGAAGTTCTATCTGGGAGTAATCTGCTGAAACCATATGCCATCCCTTCTTTGGTACAAACGCTCTTCGTATCTCCCTTCCTTCATCCGTTCGGACGGGAATGTTTTGAAGATTCGGATCAGAGCTGCTAAGGCGACCTGTTACAGTGACTGTTTGATTATATGAAGTATGGATTCGTCTTGTTTCCGGATTAATAAGGCCTATCAAAGCGTCTGCATATGTTGATTTTAATTTTGACAGGGTCCTATACCTCAATATGACGGCTGGAAGTTCATGAAAGGAGGCAAGTGTTGTTAAAACATCCACATCCGTGGAATAGCCGGTCTTTTTTATAGTCTTTTTCTGGACAGGTAATTCAAGCTTTTCAAAAAGTATCTTTCCCAATTGCTGTGGAGACCTTATATTAAACTCTTCTCCGGCAATTGAGTATATATTTTTTTCGAGTTCATCAAGCTGATGTTCAAATGAATTTGAAAGAAGATTAAGTCTTTCCTTATCTATAAATATTCCCGTCATCTCCATTTTCATCAAAACAGGTATAAGTGGCAACTCTACTTTTTCAAATAGCTCTGTCAAGCCCATTTCTTTAAGTTTAGGCATCAAAATATTGTGAGCCATAAGCGTTATATCTGCATCCTCGCACGCATATGGCGTCGCTCTTTCCAGAGGCACCTCATTAAAACCGGAAATTTTTTTATTTTTGCCGATTACTTCTTTGTATGAAATTGTTTTATGGTTAAGAAAATCGAGTGCAATTTGATCAAGGCTGTGAACTCGTTTTGAAGGATTAATGAGATAGGATGCCAGCATAGTGTCTGACATTATACCGCTAAGGTTTATTCCGTGGCGAGAAAGAACCATCCAGTCATATTTTATATTCTGTCCGATTTTTTTAATTTCCGGGTTTTCAAGTACAGGTTTCAGTAGCTTTAAAGCATCTCCAAGCTCAAGCTGCTCAGGCACATCAGGATAATCATGTGCACAGGGAATATAAAATGCCTCATCAGGTTTTATTGAAAAGGATAATCCCACAATCGCTGCTTTCATGGGATCTTTAGAAGTGGTCTCCGTATCAAGGGCGAAGATTTCTGAACCTTTAAGTGATACAATAAGATTATTAAGTGCGTGCAAATTTTGGATTGATTGGTAGTCCTTTTTGGAAAGGTCTCTTTTTTTCTGAAGCTTCTGCTGTAATTGCCTGAATTCCAATTCCTTAAATAGCATTGAAAGTTGATCGCTATCCGGGCTTTTAAGCTCAAAGTCTTTTAAATCAAATTGTAAAGGAACCTTTGTATCTATTCTTACAAGCTCTCTGCTCAAAAAAGCTTGGTCTTTGTACTTTACAAGATTCTCATGTTGTTTTTTCTTTGTGATCTTATGGACCTGTTCATATAAGTGTTCCATGTTCCCAAATGTTTGGATCAGAGAGAGAGCGGTTTTTTGACCGATGCCGGGCACGCCGGGAACATTATCCGATGTGTCTCCCGACAGACCCATGACATCAATCATCTGATGCGGCTCAATCCCATATGTTTCTTTTACGGCATCCATATCCGTTGTTTTATCTTTCATTGGATCCCAGACAATGGAATTTACTGTAACAAGCTGTATGAAATCCTTGTCTCCTGTAACCATTATCACGGAAAAGCCGGCTTCCTCCGCAATATGCGCCAGTGTACCGATCAAGTCATCCGCTTCGTATCCGGTCATTTCAATAACCGGAAAATTATAGCCCGCTGTTACATCTTTTATATATGGAATCTGAACAGACATGTCTTCCGGCATGGGAGGTCTGTTTGCCTTGTACTCTTTGTAAATCTTATGCCTGAAAGTAGGACCCTTTGCATCAAAAACCATTGCTGCATATTCAGGAGCCTGATCTTCCATCAATTTTACCAGCATCTTGGAAAATCCAAAAACAGCATTTGTGGGAAGGCCTCTTGAATTGGAAAGTCCCCGGATGGCATGATATGCTCGGTAAATATACGCACTTCCGTCTATTAAATATAATGTCTTATCTTTTTTCTCCACTTACTGAGTTCCTTTTATATCTATTAGTATTGAAATAAATTTTTAAAATGTTATATCATGATTAATACAAAACAACAAGCAGCTTATGGAGGTATAAAATGGCGTCGGGAGAAATAATTACTGAAGATACAAAAATAAGGAATATACTTGAAAACTCCAGGACAATTGCAATCCTTGGGTTAAGCCCTAAACCTGAAAGAGATTCAAATATGGTAGGAAAGTATCTTAAAAATAACGGATATCAAATCATTCCGGTTCGTCCGGGACAAAAGGAGATACTTGGTGAAAAAGCATATGCATCCATAGATGACGTCAAAACACCGGTAGATATCCTTGACGTATTTAGAAATCCTGCCCAGATAATGCCTCATGCACATGAAGCTCTCCGTCTTAAACCCAAAGTTTTCTGGATGCAGTTAAACATCGAAAACGAGGAGGCCGCTAAATTTCTGGCATCGGCAGGCATAGATGTTGTAATGAACCGGTGTATAAAAATTGAGCATGATAGACTCTGCAAGTAAAATGTCTTATAGAGAAAAACGTCGCAAGTTCAAGAAAAACAAATGCCACTGCTGCAGAGAAAAAGTAATGTTCTGCTGGATATGCAGGTGTGGATTCAGTATCTGCCAGATCTGTATGGCTGAAAATGTTTGGGGGATGTCATGCAATGGAATAACCTGGCAGTGCCCCGACTGCGGCGGACAAAACGGCTTCGGCAATCAGTAATATTACGAAAATACTAAGCTGGCAAGGAGAGAAAAGTGAAAAAATCATACTATCAAGGCCAAAGCCCTCAAAAGGATGCCTGGTTAACGACATTCTTTATCGAAAATCATCTTGATTACTATTCCTACCCTTATGATGTGGCTTCTCCGGAACAAATTATGTTCATGGTCTATACGGAACCAGAGAAAAGATACTACCCATGTTCCGACCGAATGTTTGATGCAATAATTAGCAAAGAACAGTCTGCTTTTCTTCAAAAAAAATACAATAAAGTTCTTGAGAAGATACTTAATCTAATTGAAATATTGATAGAAAAAAAAGAAGAAAAGAGCTACCTTGAATCCCTTATGATTAAGTACAAACACGAAACAAAAGATGAAATAATGATACCTTCTCGTCTTGAAAAGCGTCTAATGCGAATTTTCATTAACAGAACCCAGATTGAAGATCCCTGTATAAGTAAAAAAAATCTCCGTAATCTTCGTGTTCGTAATGCTTTGAGTTCAGATGCTTTTAATAAAGCTATAAACTATTTAGCAGATTCAGATATCGACAAATCTTATAAAACCTTAGCACAAATAAGGGAGATTGTTGAATGTATAGAATTAAAAAGACTTTTTTCTCTTTCAGTGGAAAGTTCCCTGTGGGAATCGGACGCATCTAAAAATTATACTAAAGATGATTATATCAGACTTCTTCATAAACCCATAACCGGAGATGGAATAAAACCCCTGCTAAGCTTTCTTGGAATTGAAGATAAATCCAAATCCTTTAACAACACTCAGACTAAGAAGATACTATGGCTTGCTAATGAAGCCGGCGAGATCATGATAGATCTTGCCATAATTAGGTTTCTGACGAAGCTGGGACATAAAATTATTATTGCGTTCAAAGAGGGATCTCTTTTTACTAAAGTTACTTTTCATGACGCCCATGAAGACGAAATTCTGAACAAGGAACTTGAAGGTGCATTATTAACCACGGAAAAGAATCTGGGTAAAAACAAACTTCTTAAAATTATGAGGAGTGATAAAGATATCATTGTAATCCCCGATGGAACACGTGAAAAACTCAACCTCCTTCTTACATCCCCAACTTTTGCAAGAATATTCAAAGAGGTGGACGGTGTTATATCGAGAGGCAAAGACCAAAGGAAGCGTTTATTTGACACCCATTTTCAATTTACTCAGGACATCTTTAATATTTCTGATGCCGGTGAAGGATCGGTTTCGATTTCTTATAA
Source organism: uncultured Desulfobacterales bacterium (assembly GCA_964561845.1). Classification (GTDB taxonomy): domain Bacteria; phylum Desulfobacterota; class Desulfobacteria; order Desulfobacterales; family JAUVVS01; genus JAUVVS01. The sequence goes on from CAZLRK010000083.1 coordinate 7,043, forward strand.
GCCGAAACATCCATCTGCACTTAAATTTTCGCATAAGGATCTCGAAAAGAAAGCAAAAACAATCATTGATCAAATGTACGAAGCTAAGAAAAAAGGAATGACAGTAATTTTTTACAGCGGTATTATTGCTTCTATTCCCGGCAAGATAGATATGGCTAAAAAAATAATGTCTGTTTTTATAGAATATTTAAAAAAACAGCTTTCAATGACTTTTATTATTAACCCTTCTGAATACTTTGAGCCCGGAATGGATGCAGATGATCTGATGTATATGTGGAAAATCGTGCAAACCAGCGGCTTGGTAGACATATGGCGTTTTCAATCCTATAATGATATTGCTAAAGCATTTCAAATCATGAATAAAAAAATACCGCCTGAATGGGTAGGTAAGGACGCAACGTTCAGTACAGGATGCACTAAGGAGATGAAAATTGCCCTTGAAGTTCTGAAAAAACATCCGGAAATGCAGATCATTGGCCCATCAAAAGAAAAATTTATGAGGCGAGATGAATATGGCATTGGATTGATGCATGATAAACGACTTTCTGAAATCGCCCAGCCTTAACAAATACAAATATCGTCAAATAGTTGAGTGGTTAAGTTGTTGAGTAGAAAAAGGACTTAATGAGATCAGAAATAAGCAAAAAAACCTTAATCTTGCTTAGGAAGTCTTTCATCTTCGTATCAATTTAACCTTTTAAAAGTATATAGAAAGCTTCAAAGATTGTTCAATTTTTAATCGTGTAACTGTCTGAGCGTATTAGTGAATGTTAAGAAAGAATAGGGACGTGCATTGTGTGTTTTAATGGCTAATCAGCATTTATCACTTAGCTGTTCTATTTAAAAGACATGCACTGTTCTTTCTTTACATTCACTTATGCGCGAGTTTTACACGGTTTAAAATTTAATTACCTTTGAAGCGGCCCTATTTTTAAACAGCTAAAATGTTACTCATCTTCCCGGTGTCGGCCGGATGATTTTATAAAGTATTTACAGGCCCGCTGGTAGAAGCGCATTGCCAATCGAGGGTACTCATAATTGGGATTGTGTTTCGAGTTGTAGGTAAGTAGAGCCATATATCTATTACCGTGTTGTTGCTTAAGTAACTTGTGTAAATAGTGAGCGGCCAAATAGATTTGGGTCCTTGGATAAGGCCGAAGGTCCTTCGGAAGCTGATTTGTAATATAGGGTACCTTTGCCTTCTTCATATCCAGATGAATAGCGCGGGCAGTGGAACTGAGAATCTGGAACATCCCCTGGGCTGGATCCGGATTCTTGTACTTGAGACGATCAAGATCGCCAAGTAAATTGCAAAAGTAGCTCTCAAAATTTCCCAATGCAAAGAGAAGAAAAGGATCTATCCCGTAATAACTGGCGGCCTCATAGATAAACCGTGTGTACATTTTCGCACGTTCCTTGGCCATGGGTAAATTTCTGCTGTTGTAGTAGCCATTCTGATACTGTCTCTGCATGTAGGAAGCCATGATATGGATGAAATCCTCTTTGGAGGGAAGCGGCTCAATCTTCTCGGGATCCGGGTGTGGCAGATCCCATATATTCTCTACCAAAAAGGCCCCTGTAAACTCCGGGTATTCAGCAATAAATGCGGATTTTTCATTCCAGCCAACATTGACATCCACTATAAAGCGGGTACAAAGATCAATTTGACGACTGTACCACGAGAGGCCAAGTTCTTGAAGTCTGTGTACCAGGCGATCGGCATTTACGTAATTGCCAAAACATCCGCATTGAATATCATAAACGGGATCCGGTTTATGATTATCAGCAAATATTGGTGTTGAAAAAAGGATGAGTAACACGAAAAGTATGACAGATTGTTTAGACACTATAACACCCAAATCATGGTCCAAAGGACATAGTTAATAATCAATAATCAATTGCTAATTGTAAATAGTTAATGTGTTTTTTTTAAGTTAGCTCTTATGCCCTTGAAGGGGGCCACCCATTAAAGGCATTCAAAAAGGCCTAAAGGTTCCTTTTAAGACTTTTTACCTGGTTTTAAGTTTTAGGTGTTAGGTTTTAAGTGCTGAATTTAAATACTAAAAAATATCTTAACCTAAAACTTAAAACCTAAAACTTGATGAATTCGACTTTTTACGAATTCATCACTTTTTATATATATACATTTAATAGTCTTATCCAGTATTTTTTATTTTCTTGTATTAATTTAGCCTTCTTAAAGCAATTAGCTATAGCAAGCTTTAAAGGTTGTTTAATTTTTAATCGTGTAACTGTCTGAGCGTATTAGTGAGCGTTAAGAAAGAACAAGGGTTTGCATTATGTAATTTAATGGATAGGCGACATTTATAGCTTAGCTGTTTTATTTAAAAGACATGCATTGTTCTTTCTTTACACTCACTTATGCGCGAGTTTTACACGGTCGGCTTTGTTTTCAAACAGCTAAAACATACATTTTTTTAAAATGCTGGGAGGGAGTAATGAAAGTTTTACAAAAAGGAGCAAAGATATGATTCCAAATGATCCTGTTAAGATTGTGGAAGTAGGGCCAAGGGATAGTTTGCAGAATGTGTGTGAATATTTAGAAACTGGAAAAAAAATAAATCTTATTAGACGTCTTGCCGACTGTGGGATCAAAGAGATAGAGTTAGGCTCATTTGTCCATCCCGGGGCAATTCCGCAATTTAAAGATATAAAAGAAGTAGTTGATGGTGTAATAAGCATCAAAGGAGTTAAATTAACAACTCTTGTCCCCAATTTAAAGGGAGCACAAAAGGCTTTCCAAAGTGGCCTTAAACAAATAGTATTTGTCTTTTCTGTCAGTCAATCGCACAATTTTAGCAACGTTAGACGAACTCCTGATGAGTCCCTTGAAGAATTGAAGAAGATCAAAGAATTAAGCTCTTCTTATCCTGAAGCAGTGATCCGTGTGAACCTGGCAACCACTTTTGGTTGTCCTTTCGAAATTAGAGTTAAAAAAAAAGACATCCTAAACTATATAGAGAAGACTGTTGAGATAGGAATCAAGGAGATAACACTTTGCGATTCGATTGGTTTCGGCAATCCTAAACAAGTAGAGGATATTGTGACAACCTGCATGAAAAACTTCCCTAAAATTATTTATAATGCTCATTTTCATAATACAAGAGGCCTGGGATTGGCCAATGCTCTTGCAGCTTATGAATCAGGCATCCGGTCATTTGAATCATCCATAGCCGGTTTGGGAGGATGTCCTTTTACTCCCGGGTCTTCGGGAAATATTGCAACTGAGGATATGGTTTTTATGTTTGAAGAAATGGGAATTGAGACTGGAGTGGATATTCAAAACCTCCTGAGTGTATCCCGATATATGAAAGAGATTCTTCCTGATGTCAATCTTGAAAGTTCACTTTTAAGGGCCGGTATACCAAAACAGTTGGATAATGACTTGCATTTTTAAATAATATATGTTTTTTAAAGGCAAATCTTCAGCCGTTTAAGACACAATCGAAATTGTAGTAATTTAGCCTCCTGAAAACAATTAGAAGTAGCAAGCTTTAAAGGTTGTTTAATTTTTAATCGTGTAACTGTCTGAGAATATTAGTGAGAGTTAAGAAAGAACAGGGGCTTACATTATGTGCTTTAATGGCTAATCGGCATTTATAGCTTAGTTGTTTTATTTAAAAGTCATGCACTGTTCTTTCTTTACACTCACTTATGCGCGAGTTTTACACGGTTTAAAATTTAATTGCCTTTGAAGCGGCTTTTTTCAAACAGCTAAAATGTTACTCAAAATCTAATTTTATTTAGCTTGGAGGAAATCAAATGGTTTCTTCGTCAAATTCGCACCATAACAAGGACAAGAAGCATATCGAAAAGCTATCGGAGATTGGAATTGCCCTCTCTGCTGAAAAAGACATCAACAAACTGCTCGAAATGATAGTCGACGAGGCCAGAGATCTCTCCAATGCCGATGCAGGTACGCTTTATATTCTCGATACAGAAAAACAACAACTTCGTTTTGAAATAATGCAAACCGATTCCATGAATATTAGATTGGGTGGAACAAGCGGAAAAAAGATCGACTTGCCAAGTGTTCAGCTCTATATTGACGATGCACCCAATCATTCAAATGTATGTTCTCATGTAGCGTTGGCTGATGAAATTGTCAATATCCCTGATGTATATGAAGCCGAAGGGTTCGATTTCACCGGGCCAAGAAACTATGATGCATCAACAGGGTACCGATCAAAGTCGATGCTTGTTATCCCAATGAAAAATCATGAAAATGACATTATTGGCGTGCTACAACTCTTAAACGCTCAGGATATAAAGTCTGAAAAAGTAGTTACATTCTCTGAAGAATATACGGATCTGATCGCCTCATTGGCTTCTCAAGCCGCTGTCGCTCTGACTAATGCCCAGCTCATCCAGGATCTTCAAAATTTATTCTATGCCTTTATTCAAAGTATTGCCACGGCTATCGACGAAAAATCTCCATACACCGGAGGCCATATTAACCGGGTGGTCGATTTAACTATGATGATAGCTGAAAAAATTAACGAAGTTAATGAAGGAAAATATAAAAACATTCATTTTACTGAAGACGAAATGGAAGAGTTGAAGCTGGCGGCATGGATGCATGATGTTGGTAAAATCACAACGCCCGAACATGTTGTCGATAAAGAGACTAAGCTTCAGACGATTTTTGACCGTGTCAATTTAATTGAAACAAGATTCCATCATATTGCCAAATCCATTGAAAACTCATATTTGCGTCAAAAAATCGATCTTTTACTTGATGAAAAAAGTGATAAATCGAAGATAAAACATATAGATGAAGAACTTGCCAAAACAATAGAGTTTCTTAAGGAAGAATTGGAATTTATTAAAACCTGTAACGGCCCGGGTGAATTCATGAGCGATGATCATATCCAAAGAATAAAAAACATTGCGTCCAAAACATACACAGGGAATGGCAAAGTATATCCTTACTTAACCGATGAAGAAGTTAAAAATCTTTGCATCCGTAAAGGCTCCTTGACAGAAGAAGAGCGCAGGATCATTGAAAACCATGCCATGATGACTCTGAAAATGCTAAATGAACTTCCTTTTCCTAAAAAACTCAAAAAGGTCCCGGAATACGCCGGCGGACATCACGAAAAACTGGACGGATCAGGCTACCCGATAGGTCTTACCGAAAAGGAACTTTCTTTACAGGCACAAATTATGGCCATAGCCGATATTTTTGAAGCCCTTACAGCCAAAGACCGACCCTATAAAAAACCCATGAAACTTTCTCAGGCTATCAAGATCATGGGCTTCATGAAAAAAGATAACCATATTGATCCTGATATCTTTGATCTTTTTATTAACAGCAAAATCTATCTTGACTACGCTAAGAAAGAGATGGCCCGGGAACAGATTGATTAGTAAAGACTTCTCGACTCTTCAAATATTTAGTATTTATCAGGAAGTGGTAGATTTTGGTTCAAGACAAGGCCACAGCCCTTTTGCGACCACAGTCGTAGTGGGCCTACGTCGAGGATCGCAAAAGGGCGAGAACGCTGTATTGGGCCAAAAGATGCCATTTCCTGGTGGATACTAATTGAGACCCAGACCTATTACCAACCCAACAGCAATACCCAATCCCACAAAAATAGATCCCACAACAATTCCGACTGCAATATTTTTTTCCTCTAACTGTTTCGATGTATTAAACGGCGTCATTTTATCAAAGATTTTATAACCAATTATCATAAATATTAAAGTCAAGAATGCCCCAACGATGGCATATCCAAAGTTCAACAGTGTGATGGAAATTTCCATTATCTCAACACCCCCTTAATCTTATTAATCTTTCTGATATAACCGATAGTTTCTTTACTCCTTTTGCCGGTAATGACAGGCAACGAAGATTCTATAGATTTCCATAGATTAGGATTCAGTCTTTCCCTTTTCGCAATTTTCTGGGCTTTTAGAATATTTCTTTTACCAGCATTGTAAGACCCGAACATAAAATTTATACGGTCTTGAAATGGACGCTCCGCCTTCCATTCATTCCAGATCATTTTATCATAATAAATGCCTGCGGAAATGTTCCAACGCGGTTGTTTCCTTGAACCTTTAATACTCGGATTCTTATTCTTGATTTCTTTAAATGTCTTTGGCATAATCTGCATGATCCCAATAGCGCCTACTCTTGATTTTGCCTTTGCTTTCAATCGCGATTCAGCAACAGCCTGCGCCTTGAAATATTTCCAGTCAAAATTAAGTCCAAAATATCTCTTTGAATATTTAGAGAAATACTTATCGTACTTTACCACGCTATTGTATCTTTCAAAAGCATGCGAAATACAAGGTATTAAAACATATATGATAATGACAATAATTTTTAAGATCAATGCTGATTTACTTATTTTCACCTTTAGCCCCCTTCCTTTGAATCTTAAGTAAGTTTATTATCATGTTTTGAAAAAAAAATTAAGAAAGAAAATTGAAAAAAAAATATTTCTGTTATATAAAAAAATATTCGTTCTATTATCATAAAGGAGGATTTTATATTTATGACACCTAAACAGGTATTAGAAATGGCAAAGAAAGAAGGTTCCAGGGTACTGGACTTGCGATTTTTGGATTTCCCGGGCGTATGGCAACATTTTACATTTCCCATTAGTGAATTAGACGAATCAAGCTTTGAAGATGGATTTGGATTTGATGGATCAAGCATTCGAGGATGGCAGCCAATTCACGCAAGTGATATGCTTGTTGTTCCGGATCCAAAAACAGCAAAAATGGATCCTTTCTATAAAGAGCCTACTCTTGTACTTATCGGCAACATCGTTGATCCGCTTACACATGAGCCCTATTCCCGTGACCCGCGGTATATTGCACAAAAAGCTGAGGCATATTTAAAAGGTAGTGGAATTGGAGATACGGCATACTTTGGTCCTGAAGCGGAATTTTTCATTTTTGATGATGTCCGTTTTGAATCAGGAAAAAACAGAGCTTTCTATGAGCTCGATTCAAAAGAAGGAATTTGGAACAGCGGTAGGGATGAGTGCCCGAATCTTGCCTACAAACCACGCCATAAGGAAGGATATTTCCCTGTTCCACCCATGGATAAATTCCAGGATCTGCGGACAGAAATGCTCCTTACGTTGGAAATGCTTGGCATTGATGTGGAGTGCCAGCACCATGAAGTGGCAACAGCCGGTCAGGCAGAAATCGACATGCGCTTTAAGCCTCTTCTTCAAATGGGTGACCAGCTAATGTGGTTTAAATATGTATTAAAAAATGTCGCTCACAAACACAATCACACCGTCACTTTTATGCCTAAACCTCTCTTTGAAGACAATGGCACCGGCATGCATACACATATCAGTATATGGAAAAAAGACAAACCGGTATTTGCAGGAGATAAGTACGCAGGGGTATCACAGGAAGCACTATACGCCATTGGTGGAATTCTAGGGCACTGTAAGGCTTTGTGTGCTTTCACCAATCCTACCACAAATTCATACAAGCGGCTGGTCCCCGGCTTTGAAGCCCCGGTAAATCTTGCTTATTCAAGCCGAAACAGGAGCGCCGCCGTTCGTATTCCCATGTATTCACCCTCACCTAAAGCAAAACGTGTTGAGTTTAGAACGCCTGATCCTTCCTGTAACGGGTATCTGGCTTTTTCAGCTATGCTTATGGCTGTCATAGACGGAATAGAAAACAAGATGGATCCCGGAGATCCGCTTGACAAAAACATATATAATCTTCCACCGGAAGAACTTGCAGAGCTGGATTCGGCTCCCGGTTCTCTGGAAGAAGCGCTATCGGCTCTAACTGATGACCATGAGTTTTTGCTTAAGGGGGATGTATTTACAAAGGATGTTATTGACATGTGGATTGAATACAAGACCGAAAATGAAGTTAATGATGTAAAACTGCGACCCCATCCCCATGAGTTCTTCCTTTATTTCGACATATAAACATTGATGAATTTTTATTCAAGATTCAGTTATTGA
>CAZLRK010000084.1:0-14958 GCA_964561845.1 uncultured Desulfobacterales bacterium
AGGAGACCCTGATATTGATCGTTTCTTTCGTAAATATGCAGGACAGAACCAGTTCAGACTTCATATCGGTACAACCTATATAGCCTCTGACGGAAAAGATATCCTAGGATTCATTACGATTGCTGCAACTTCTATAATTATTGAGAATCTCCCAAGAGCTATGCGAAAGAGTTTTCCACACTATCCCTTGCCAGCGCTTCGACTGGCTCGACTTGCAGTATCCCAAGACGCCCAAGGTAGAGGAATAGGTAAACAACTTCTTCGTGCTGCTTTTTCCATAGCCCAAGAAATGTCGGATCGAACCGGATGTATTGGTGTGGTCGTGGATGCTAAAGAAAATGCCGTAGCATTTTATCAACAATACGGATTTCAAAAGCTTGATGTAATAGCCGGGCGGCTGTCTGACCGTCCAAGCCCTTTTCCAATGTTCTTATCCTTGGGTTCTCTTCCGGGGTCAATTGAACGAGGAAGTGAATAATAATAGGGAAGTTGGGTCATAGGTTCACGGTTCAAAGGTTCAGAGGTTGATGTCTCCATTGTATTAACCCAGTGGAATCAATGGTAATGGTAAAAAACGCGAAGCAATTAACCCTGAACCGGGAATCCTGAACCTTATAACCCAGACCGACCTGATGTCCAATTTTCATGTAATTCCACGACATTTAACGGTTTACAGCTATTTATTTAAGCTGAATGACCAGGTCTGAATTTTGGATATAAATGCTTATCAAGTGCCGGAGGGCGGAAAAATTAAAATCAATCAGCTTATTATTGGAATAAAAGGGGCCGGAGAGATGGCCAGTGCAGTTGCATGGAGGCTTTACATGGCTAATATGCAAAAGATTTTCATGATGGAGGCTCGCTGTCCTCTGGCAGTAAGGAGAGAGGTATCCTTTTGTGAGGCAATCTATGAAAAAAGCAAAAAAATAGAGGGGGTTGAGGCTGTAAAAGCTGAGAATATCGAGGAAATCAAAAAGGTTTGGGATAATGGTAAAATCGCTGTGATTATTGACCCTGAATGGAAGGCAAACGATAAGATTAGACCTGACGTGGTGGTTGACGCCATTCTGGCCAAGAAAAATTTAGGAACGGTTATTACAGAAGCTCCTTTGGTGATCGGCCTGGGACCGGGATTTGATGCCGGGAAAGACGTTCATATGGTCATTGAGACTAACAGAGGACACAATCTGGGGAGAATAATTACTTCCGGATGTGCGGAACCCAACACCGGCATTCCCGGTAATATCGAAGGTTATACAGCAGAGCGTGTCTTAAGGGTCCCAAAAGATGGTATATTTCAGACCAAAATTGATATAGGTGATGTGGTTAAAAAAGGTGAGATTGTCGGATCAGTTGAAGACTCCGAAATCCATTCAAAAATCGATGGTGTGATCAGGGGACTTATCAGATCCAATATAAATGTAAAACAGGGACTTAAGCTTGGAGATATAGACCCCAGAGGAAATTCCAGTTATTGTTACACCATTTCAGATAAGGCAAGGGCTATTGGAGGGAGTGTGCTTGAGGCTGTCTTAAGAAAATATAATTAGTGTCCAACCAGAAATGGCATCTTTTGGCCCAATACTGCGTTCTCGCCCTTTTGCGATCCTCGACGTAGGCTAACTACGACTGTGGTCACAAAAGGGCTGTGGCCTTGTCTTGAACCAAAATCTACCATTTCTGATTGGACACCAGTTAGTATTTGAACGAAAAGTGTCTAATTTCTTCATAAGTTCCCCTTTCTTAAAGCTGACTTTAAGACACACTTGACACAGGGGGTATTTTGGATGTGGTTCTAACTGACTGCTAACTTCCTAAAATCTTTGAATATCGAATGTCGAACAAGGAACCGCAGAATCATGAAGTATTCACTTCGACATTCAGTATTCCTTGTTCGATATTCTGCGGTTCAGAAAAGTGTTCATAAAATCAGATGCTTACATTGCCGCTGTGTCAAATGTGTATAAAGCTCAGTTCTTAAAGGGGAGTAAGGGGGATTTTATTGGGGGGATTTTTAAAGTGGGGAGATTTATAGGGTTTTCGCTCAGGCACTAAGGAAAAAAAGACTTTTTACGAAACCGTCATAAGATGCACATAAACAAAACCAATCATCAATCATCAATCATCAATCGTCACTCCCTTCGTCATGCCTTGATGCTAAAAGGCGGAGGTGTTGTCAGCATTGTTGGTGCAGGCGGAAAGACGAGCTTGATGTTCAGAATCGCCCGTGAACTCCTTGAAGCAGGCGAGTCTGTTCTAACCACCACAACAACCAAAATAGAAATGCCAACAAAAGATCAATCCCCGCATGTGATTCAATCGACCTCTCTTGAGGAAATCTTGAGAAAGGCTAAAGCACTTTTAAATGATAGCCTTCATATTTCCGCGGTTTCTAAACATCATTCATTCAAGACGAAACTAATAGGTTTCAAACCGGAATTAATCGATGAAATCCGGAAATCCGGACTTTTTAAATGGATACTTGTGGAAGCCGATGGCGCTGTCCGAAGACCCATGAAGGCACCATCATCTCATGAGCCGGTGATTTCCGGGAGCTCCAGGTGGGTTATTGCGGTTGTGGGTGTGGATAGCATTGGAAAACCTCTTGATGAAAGATGCGTTTTTCGCCCTGAAATATATGCTGATATTACCGGTCTTTCTCAAGGAGAATGTGTTACAGCGTCGTCTGCTGCCACTGCTGTTGTACATGGAAGGGGAATTATGAAAGGCTGTCCTTCTGAGGCTATGCGATTGGTATTTATCAATAAGGCGGATCTTTCAGGTGGAATAGAGGCGGGGCGTGAGATAATTGGATTTTTAAAGAAGGCAAAAAACAATCTAACCAGGGTTGCTATTGGAGCGGCCTTGCATGAACCACCTGTTATGGAATATTATAATATGAATCCCATAGGTCGAAATTCGCAGTTTAAAAATAATCGATAGTATCATAGTATTTAAAACCATTTAACCACTCAACCACTTAACCACTTAACGGGGTTTGACAGGGGAGAAAGAAGTGAATAATCTGTTTATAGAATTAGATAAGAATTTAGAAGAAGGGCGAGAGCTTGTGCTGGCTCGTATAATAAAACAAGTAGGGTCGGCCCCCAGGGGGGTTGGGACCAAATGTATTGTGTTTGGGGATGGATCAATAATTGGAACAATTGGGGGCGGATTTCTGGAATACCAGGTTCAAGAGGAAGCTAAAAAAATTTTGGAAGAAGGCAAGTCTTCTATTATTAATTTTCAGCTTACCGGAGAGGAAGTAGCTGAATCTGAAATGTTATGTGGCGGTATTGTGGATGTATTTCTGGAGCCGGTCTTTCCTGAAAACACAATAGCAAGAAAAATATTTAAAAAAATAAAAGAGCTGATCCTTGATGGCCGCGAAGGATTATTACTGACCTTAGTGTCCGAGGGGATTAGATGTAAAGATGAGACATGCAGTGCCTTAGTTCAAGAAGATGGTACATTAACAGGTAACATCGGATCAATTTTGGATGATGAAAAACAGCGCTTTCAGAGTTTATTTGAGGTTAGGAAGCCAGAGTTAATTGAATCGGAAGAAGGAGGATCTTTAATCTTTGCGGAACCGGTCAGGTCTGATGATGTTCTTTATCTTTTTGGCGCGGGCCATGTATCCACATTTGTTGCGTCTTTAGCAAAGAGGGTAGGATTCTATGTTGTTGTTATCGACGATCGCGAAGAATTCGCCAATAAATATCGGTTTCCTAATGCAGATGAACTTATTGTGTCTCCCTTTTTAAAAGCCTTTAATCAAATTACCTTGAACTCATCTACTTATATCGCAATCATTACGAGAGGACATATCCATGACAGGGTTGTACTCAAGGAGGCAATACAGGCAAATCCCTTATATATTGGAATGATTGGAAGTAGAAGAAAGAGGAAACTGATTTATGAGTCACTAATGGAAGATGGAATTACAAATGAAAGACTAAATCAGGTTCACTCTCCCATAGGGCTCGATATCGGGGCTGAAACACCCGAGGAGATTGCAGTAAGCATTGTGGCTGAACTTATTCAGAAGAGAGCTTCCAGTAAAGGAAAAAAGGTAACAGTTCACCGCAGAGACGCAGAGGGCGCAGAGGGTTAGTTTTTTTATTTTCCGGTGACCCCGGTTAAATGGACTTCGTATTCCACCCCAGTACGATTTTCCGAACCTACGGGGCAGGCAGGGCAGGGATGCCGGAAAGTAAAAAGATCCATCCGCTTTAGGCGAATTATTCCTTTAATTCTTTTACAATTTGAACCATGCCGTCTCTCATATATAGCCGAACCGATAATTTTACCTCTTAATTTATTGATATCCATTATAATATAATGTTGTAAAGATTTTAATACGTGAGATTATTTCTTTCTGCCCTCTCAGCAGAAAGAAAAATATTCATTCTCTCTGCGTTCTCTGCGCCTCTGCGGTGAACTATTACGAAAAAAGCTTTGTGTGAGGGGATTTAAATGACTTTAGTGTCGGCACTTTTGTTTTTTAATACGGTCTTTATAGTTGTAATAATTATCTTTACGTGTTGAAGGATTCTGCGAACACTGCAAAAAGTGTGCGGATTCCTGTCCTTCCAAGTCAATCCCCCATGACGCAAAAACAATTTTCAATGGTATTGAGAAATGGAAGCTCAATGAAGAGGCGTGTTTTGATTACTGGGGCAAAGTGGGGACCGACTGCTCTATTTGTATGGGAATATGCCCTTTTAGCAGACCCGATCGGACAATTCATAGACTTGTAAAATGGATTCTTGCCCGCTCACGGATTGCACAAACCGTATTTCCATATATCGACAATTTAGTCTATGGCAAAAAATGGCACTCAAGAAGCGTTCCGGAATGGTTAAACCCCAATTGAGTAAAAAACCAATTGGGAGTTATTCGTTATTTGTTATTGGTTAATGGTTTAAAAGGAATAAAATCCGTTTTTATATTTCATCAATCATAGATATATAAAATGAGACGATCATTAAATTCTAATAACTAATAACAATTAACAATTAACGCCTAATTGAGCATTATTTTCGCTCAATTAGGGTTAAACTCTCAGGGAGGTTTTGAATGAAAAGAATCAAGGCATTAATGTATGGAGTTGGAGTAGTGGCAAGAACAGAAATGGTGAAATTGATGATCGAAAAGGGAGTCGATGTGGTTGGCGCCATTTCCGGCGGGAAAACTTACCGGTTGTACAGGTATATGCAAGATTGAAACGGAACAGGGAATTAAAATCAAGACTATGCTTACGCGTATGTGTTACAAAGAAGGGGAACTTGATATAAATAAATGGGAAATTCGCGGTTATCCTGATACATATGTCGAAAATTACAACCCGGCCACAAGTGTTGCCACATCTTCCACAACAGTTAACCGTATACCGGATGTAATAAATGCTGAACCCGGCTTTATTACCTGTGAAAAGCTTCCAAAATTAAGGTATCGAGCTTACCCCTTACATCATTATCTAAAATCTGATTAATTTGTTCCTGATTTCTAAACTCAATCATACCCATAGACGTGATGATCTATGTACACAATATGTCCGAAAGCAAGCATTGGCAGGATGTCTCGTTTAGGTACGTGTAAAAAGCAGAAAGCCAGTGTCTATACCTGATCTGTGGAGGATTCGCCTCATTGCATATGTTGTGGTTCCCAAAAAATGTTGAATTGCGAGCCCACTGTGACATTCTAATAATAATTTTCTCTTACCAATTTTGGATACTGGCAAGCACTAATAGCCGAAATTTTCAAAAACAAACTGGGGGGATAGACACAATATTCTGGGCATGGCAAAAAATCAGATGTATCAGGTATATGGTACATCGTTTTATGCAATATACAATTCCGACTGACTTTAGATTAGGCATCATAAACCACTTCAAAACCCGTTTTTTCCATGATGTTGAATGCCGCTTGCATGATTTCCATGATCTGTTATTCGCTGAGAACACGCCTAAAAATCGATTTGTTTTTGATAAAGGATGGTTGGATCATTTCTGACTTCAGTCTTTCTCAATTAAGATTTATAACTAGATTATTCGACCAAGCAAATCCTGACCTGATATCGGTGAGGAAATCGCCTTGTGACGGCCAAACTGAAATAATAAAAAAAGCATATCTTTAAATTTTAATTATATTATATTTATGAGATAAATTTGGACTTTGTTAAGAAATATTTTGATAGGGCAATAGTTTGATCATTTGTCTCGATTGTCTAACATTTCAACTTCGAAATGGCCATTTAATTTTTAACTGATTGATATAAGATGAATAAAATATATAAGCATAGTCTCAATGACAAGATATTATTCTAAAACAATTAAAAAAATAATAAAAAGCTTGACAGTAGCATTTGAATTGAGTTTATGATAAAAGGATAATGGTACTACCATTAAAATTTAATGGTAGTATTATTAACGGCATTTTTTAAAAGGAGCGCTTAACGTGGTTCAGCAGAACAAACACGAGCAAATGCTAAATCTGGTTGAAAAGATCATTTTATCAAGAAAGCTAAAACCCGGGGATAGACTTCCCCCAGAGCGAGAACTTCAGGAGCGGTACAGAATCGGCCGAGGTACCGTGCGCGAAGCTTTAAGAGCTTTGCAACAAAAAGGCCTTATTGAAATAAAAAAAGGGGCAAAGGGCGGGGCCTTTGTCAAAGAATTAGACTCTGAACATGTCAGCGAGACGCTGGCCGTGCTAATTCGCCACGGTCGGATTTCAATGAAGCATCTGGCTGAGTTTCGGGAGGTTGTAGAAGCAGCCACCGCCGCACACGCTGCGGAGCGAGCGTCACCCGAAGATATTCAAAAGATAAAAAAGCTACTTGAAGAATTGACATCCTTACTTAATTCAGAGAAAAAAGATTTAAAAAAGTTTTATCAATGTGAACTCAGTATGCACAAGGAACTGGCCCGTATCTCACGTAATCCGATCTTCGAGTGGATATCAGGTACGCTATACATAAGCATGGAACCACTTAGTTTTCATCTTAACAAAAATAGAATCGCACATTCTGAAGTGTTGGCTGATTGGCGGGACATTATCGAGGCGATTGAAAATGGTGAAGTGATGAAAGTCGCATCTATCGTTCGGGTACATATCGCTAGATACAGGCGCTTTATGGAAGAAGAGGCCAGGAAACTTCCCCGCGACTAGAGTAAGGGGCATTACCCTTCTGAATCCTTACAAAAAAATGAAAGACTAACGATTGCAAAACACTACAGCAAAGTCTTTCTCCTATGCTAATAAAATCGAATCTATCCTTTGCCGGGGAGATAGATGGGTTTGATCGATAAATATTTTGATTATGAAAGAATTTCCCCAATATTCAATCATCAATAGTCAATTCTACCGATTGACAATTTTCAATTTTCATTTTTGGGTTTTACCGCATATTGTTGGCTATACCCGAGTTAGAGTATTAGCCAATTAAACTATCCATATTATGAATTCACCTGGAACGTGTCACTATGTTTTGGCAACAAATGGTCAATTCAATTAATTTAGGCGCCATGTATTCTTTGCTGGCCATTGGTTACACCATGGTATACGGCATCATAAAGCTGATTAATTTTGCGCATGGTGAAATCTTTATGTGCGGGGCCTTTTTTACGTGGTGGTTTATGACCGCCTTGGCGGCCCCCTTTCCCATCGCCGCCCTTATGGGTATCATGCTGAGTACCGTTCTGGGGATCAGTGTTGAGAGAATCGCATATCGCCCTCTGCGCAATGCCCCCCGATTTGCCGTCATCATCAGTGTTTTGGGAATGTCAATCTTTCTGCAAAACATGGCCAGAATTGTCTGGGGAGCCGAATTTCAAACGTTCGATGTCGACTTCGGCTTTCTTCCTATAATTATCGGCAATGTTGTTATCCCTATTAAAAAAGTCTTTATCTTGGCTACATCATTAATCCTGATGATCGCCTTAGGCCTTTATATCAAGAAAACCTATATCGGAAAGGCCATGCGCGCAACCGCTGCCGATTCCGAGGCCGCCGAAATGATGGGTATCAATACCAATGCAGTGATTGTGCTGACCTTTGCAATCGGATCGGCTATGGGTGCGGTGGCCGGAATTCTGTTTGCTATCAATTACAACTGCATTGATCCCTTTATGGGCTTTAATGCCGGATTAAAAGCGTTTACGGCTGCCGTCTTGGGCGGCATCGGCAATATTTATGGGGCCATGATCGGTGGAATTCTTCTCGGCATTTTTGAAGGTATCGGGGCCGGATATATATCTTCCATGTATCGCGACGCCTTTGCCTTCGGCGTACTAATTTTGGTCCTCATTTTCAGACCGGAAGGACTCTTAGGTGAAATTGGAAAATCAAAAAGACGAGACAAAACTCGATGACCTTGCCGGTGGATCACAGGCCGGAATACAGGAACAAAAGCAAAATCTTTTGGTTCGTATGGCTGGGATTGTTGCGCTGTCCAAGTGGTACATGAAGCTTCTGATCGTATTAGCTTGTTTGATGATACCCTTGGTTGTTCCGAGCAACTACGCCATGCGGGTCATTATTTATATCGGCCTTTACATCGTTCTCGCCCTGGGATTAAATGTGGTAATGGGTTTTACAGGCCTGTTGAACATCGGTCATGCCGCCTTCTATGCTGTGGGGGCGTACACAACGGCCATTTTGATGGTGAAGTACGGTATGTCGTTCTGGCTAACCATTCCGGTGGGAATGCTTTTCGGCGTCCTCTTGGGCATCATACTCGGCTTTCCGACGTTGAGAGTGCGGGATGACTATTTAGCTATTGTCACCCTTGGATTCGGCCAGATTGTCTATATTATCGCCAATAACTGGATGGGACTGACCAGAGGACCACGAGGGATACCGGGGATTCCGGCGCCACGCATCGGATTTTCCGATTGGCAAATCGTCATTGAAAGTTATCCGGCATATTATTATTTGATCCTTTTATTTGTTTTTATTACCATCTACGCTTGTGTGCGAATAATGGATTCACGAGTCGGCCTGGCATGGATGGCCATCAGGGAAGATGAAGATGTCGCGGCGGTAATGGGCATCAATCTTGTTTATTACAAAACCATGGCCTTTGGGTTTTCCGCCGCATTGGGCGCGCTGGCCGGAAGCTTTTTTGCGGTTTTCCAAAGCTTCGTGAGTCCAAACAGCTTTACAATCCTCGAATCAGTCATAATCATTTCCATACCGATTCTGGGAGGCCTGGGAAGCATCTCAGGCACCATTATCGGTGCGATTGTTATGATCGGTGGCCCTGAAATCTTCAGGGCGGCAAGTGAATACCGCATGGTGATCATGGGCGCGTTCATGGTGGTAATGATGATTTTCAGGCCAGAAGGACTGTTCGGGAAAAAATTATACCAACAAACTTACAAGATGTAAACAATGGCTTTATTATCAGTGCGATCCCTAATAAAACGCTTTGACGGTCTGACCGCGTTGAAAAATTTCAGCCTTGATGTTGAAGAAGGTGAAATTGTTGGAATCATCGGTCCCAATGGTTCCGGTAAAACCACTTTTTTCAATGTCTTATCCGGCATGTACAAAGCTGATGGCGGCGAAGTATTTTTCGATAATCACTCGAAAAATCTGCTAGAACTAAAAACTCACCAGATCATCAGTCTGGGTATCGCCCGAACGTTTCAAAACCAGCGCCCGTTCAATAACCTTTCCGTTCTCGAAAATTTGATGATTGGCGGTCACTGCCGAACTCGGGCGGGTCTTTTTTCAGCGTTAATCAATTTGCCGAGTGCTCGCAAGGAACGTGAGCAACTGAAGGCTCACGCTCGGGAGGTTATGGCGCTCTTCGGCACACGGCTACGTAGCGTAGAGATGAATCCGGCCTGGACCCTTTCCTATGCAAATCGACGGCGTCTTGAAATCGCTCGGGCGCTGTCATCTGACGGCAAATTGCTTCTCATTGATGAGCCCACAGCCGGCATGAATCCGGCTGAGTCTCTTCAATTGGCACAAACCATTCAAGCTATTAATAAAAAAGGCGTGGCAGTTCTCGTAATCGAACATGATATGAATTTTATTAAAAATCTTTGTACTCGCGTGGTTGCTTTGGACTATGGGCAAAAAATCGTGGAAGGGACGTATACTGAAGTCCGCAATCATCAAAAAGTTATTGAGGCTTATCTTGGTCGAGATTAGGTTTTCTTCCAGAGAAATTGCTCATTTCGGAATTGAAAACCATTTGGTTTGCATAACTTAAAAGGCCTACGATTTCAAATAAGCGTTTACAAAAAAATTCAAAATTATATCAAAAATGTTGAAAATTAATGAAGTCACAACCCATTATGGTCCCATCCGAGCGTTGAATAACATTTCAATTCAAATAGGCTCAGGGGAAATCGTGTGCCTTTTGGGCGGAAATGCTTCCGGAAAATCGACAACCATGAAAACTATTCTGGGGATAGTTAAACCTACTTCCGGGCAGGTAGAATTCAACGGAGAAAGGATTGACGGACTAAGTCCACACAAAATAGTCCGCAAGGGTATCTCGCCGGTACCCGAAGCACGGAGAGTATTTGCACGGCTCACCGTAAAGGAAAACCTCGAAATGGGAGCCTTTATACATAGGGGAAATCAAGATTACGATTTTGAGGCGGAGATGGAGAAAACCTTTCACCTTTTTCCTCGTTTAGGTGAGCGATTAGACCAAGATGCCAGCACTCTGAGCGGCGGCGAACAACAAATGTTGGCCATCGGCCGAGCCCTTATGGCAAAACCAAAAATGATTATCATGGATGAACCGTCCATGGGGCTATCCCCGAAACTGGTGGACGAGGTCTTTGGAATTATTCAAAAAGTAAGACAAGTTGGAATACCGATCTTTGTGGTGGAACAAAACTTAAAAAAGGCTCTTTCCATAGCTGACAGGGGTTATATTTTAAATAGGGGGCAAATCGTTCTGCAGGATTCGGCGGAAAACTTGCTGCAAAACGAAAACGTGATCAAAGCGTATTTAGGTGAGGGATAGGAGAGATAACCATTAACTTTTGAACACCAAAAAAGGAGGGATCATGAAGACAAAGCTTTTTTTAATTGTGGTATTAGTCATCGGTTTTATAGCAGGGATTGCAATATCAGCCACTGCCGTTGATACCCTTGGCTTAGGTCTTTGCGCACCTATGAGCGGTGGAGCCGCATCCTGGGGTAAAAAGGCCGAGATAGGAACAAAATTTGCCATAGAAAGGATCAATGCCCGTGGGGGGGTTGTGCCGAAAGGAAAAGGAAAAGCGATGATGTTGGAACTGATTGAAGTGGCAGATGATAAAAATGACCCCAGGGAAGGCGCGTCTATCGCTCAAAGGTTTATCGATAATAGAAAAATTATAATTATGATCGGACCCCTTACGAGTACAGTTGCCCTGGCACAAGCACCAATCATGAACAAACACGGTTTGGCTCAAATTGCCATTGGCGCAACTGCCCCGGCCTATACCAAAGCCGGCCCTTACTCATTTCGACTGGTACCGACCGACGCATTTCAAGGCAGGTACATTGCCAAATGGGCCAATGACCAGAGAAAATGGAAAACCTATGCCGTTATCTACGTCAATGATGATTACGGCAGAGGTCTAGCAGAAGTCTTCCAAATCGGCTTAAAGGAAATCGGAGTTGCTGAAAAAAATGTTGTTGCCTCGGAAGCGTATTTACCAAACGATACCGATTTTTCGGTCCAGCTTGCTAAAATAAAGGGGTTGAATCCCGACGTACTATTCATCGCCGGCCATTACAAAGAAGGAGCTATGATCGCACGCCAGGCCAGAGAACTCGGCTTGAATGCCCAGATTCTTGGTACCGACGGTATTGGTCACCCGGAATACATTAAGGTTGCTGGCAAAGCTGCTGAAGGAACCATTTATTCCGGCTATTTCTCACTAGAAGATAAGCGACCATACATTCAACAGTGGGCCGCCGAGTTCAAGAAAAAGTTCGGCTACGATCCGGGATTGGTTGAAGGAATTGCCAACGATTGTGTGGAAATTGCGGCCAAGGCATTCGAGATTAGCGGCGATAATCGTCTTGATTTAGCCATCGGACTATCCTCGATCGGTCCGTATCATCCACCGGTGATGGGGACTTTGGGAGAAAATCAATTCGATGAAAATGGTGACATGGTACGGGATATGCTCATGTACATCGTTAAAGGCGGCCTTGCCGTGTTTTACAAGTAAGCAAATTATTATCATACGGCGCTGTTGCTCGGACTTGACGACCGTGGGCAGGTCAGTGAGGGAATGCTCGCCGATTTGGCGGTCTTCGACGCCGAACGTACTTAGGATATCATCATCTACACCGATCAGCACCACTATCAGGCCGGTTTCGAGCATCTGTTCGTGAACGGGGACCCGGTGTTGCGGAACGGTGCTCTGACGGACCACACCCCTGGCCAGCGTGTTAACCCGTGATCACGCCAGCCAGGGGATCAATAACCGCTGCAAGGAATGGAGACAATCATGAAGGACTTTGTAGAACGATGGGATATGGCCCCAGACCTGAGCATCTCGCGGGTCCTGACTGGCCTCTGGCAGATCGCCGACATGGAACGCGATGGCTACAAACTGGATCTGGCAGCAACCGCAAGGGCGATGGAGCCCTATGTCCAGGTTGGTTTCACCACCTTTGACATGGCCGATCACTATGGATCGGCCGAGGAGATCGCCGGAATTTTCGTCCAAGAGCACGGGCGAGACTCCGTGCAGCTTCTCACCAAGTGGGTGCCGAATCCGGGACCAACTAACCGCGACGATGTGCGTACTGCCGTTCAAACGGCACTCGACCGCCTGCGTAGCGACCGCCTTGACCTGCTGCAGTTCCACACCTGGAACTATGCAGACCCGAGCTACCTGGATTCGCTGGTTTACCTCCAGGAGCTAAAGAACGAGGGACTCATTCGGTACTTGGGATTGACCAACGTCGACACAGCTCATCTGGGGATGATCCTGCACAGTGGTATTGAGGTCGTCTCCAATCAAGTGTGCTTCTCGTTACTCGATCAGCGCGCACGAGTTAACGGCATGCTCGATCTGTGTGCGGAGCATGGCGTCACGGTGTTGGCCTTTGGCACCATAACGGGAGGATTCCTCACTGAGCGTTGGCTCGATCAACCGGAGCCGGACTGGGACACACTCGAGACCTGGTCTCAGATGAAGTACGGCCGCTTCATCCGTGAGGGGGGTGGCTGGGAAGCGCTGCAGGATCTGCTGAAGATCGTACACCAGGTAGCCAAGCGACACAACGTGTCAATGGCCAACGTTGCCTGCCGGTACATCCTCGATCAGCCCGCTGTAGGCGGCATCATCATCGGAGCGCGCCTTGGCGTCAGCGAGCACTGCGACGAAAATCTGCAGCTATTCCGGTTCTCGCTCTCCGAAAACGATCATGCCGAGATTGACGAGGCTGTGTCGCGACTGCGCCTTATCCCGGGCGATTGCGGCGACGAGTACCGGCGTCCACCCTACCTCACCGCCACAGGGGATCTCAGCGATCATCTCGAATCGTTGCCTTCGCCTTATAAGGTCCACACCGGGGAAGACGGTCGCACTCGTGTGTTGAGCGGCACGATCTGGGAAGAACTGGCAGGCTTCAGCCGTGCAGTGAGGCGAGGCAACCGTATCCTGATTTCGGGCACCACCGCTACGCACGGTGACCGTACCATCGGCGGCGGCGATCCAGCCGCTCAGATGCACTTCGTCATTGACAAGATCGAAGGCGCGCTGCAGTGCCTTGGGGCAAGACTCGAAGATGTCGTGCGAACGCGCATCTACATCAGGAAAGAGGACCACTGGGAACCGGTTTCGCGCGTCCACAGCCAGCGCTTCCGTGGCATCCTGCCGGTCAACACGCTAATCTGCGCCAATGTCATCGGCTCGGAGCACCTGGTGGAGGTAGAGGCAGAGGCACTTATAGGATAGCGAGGTCCTGATGTCTTGAAGCTGTTGTTTACGGAGATAGGATCGAGCGGCCATGACGGAGATCTCGTTCTAGGTTCTGATCCATGACAATCTCTGCTTCGGTTGAGGCCTGTACGCCCCCTGTTAACGCTTTGCCGCCCCCTTACGAGAAGCCGACGCATGACTCGGGGCCACAGCTGGTCGCTAACCATTACCATGCGGGGGACTTTCACCCCATACTCTTTGTCGGCTTTTACCGGCGCTTTCGACTTGACCCCTTTACAGGTATATGCGAGATTGAAACGGAGCAGGGAATTAAAATAAAGACTATGCTTACGCGTATGTGTTACAAAGAAGGGGAACTTGATATAAATAAATGGGAAATTCATGGTTATCCTGATACATATGTTGAAAATTACGACCCGCCCACAAGTGTTGCCACATCTTCCACAACAGTTAACCGCATACCGGATGTAATCAATGCCGAACCAGGCTTTATTACCTGTGAAAAACTTCCAAAATTAAGGTATCGAGCTTACCCCTTACATCATTATCTAAAATCAAGCATTAGAACGATATGAAAAGGCAGAGCCATCTCAAGAGAATAACGCACCGGCGAAATCACTTATCGTCGAATTTTTCCTTGCTTTTCTTCGACGAAGGCTCGTCACTGCCGTATACCTCAACATAGGCATTATGCGAGATACAACCTTTTTCCCAGTGATTCCTCACTTTTTTGCCGATAAAGGAATCCGGATATTTGCGCCCAATATTGCAGCCGGGGCAGATCTTGTTCCATCCCGCCAGCACTTTTTTCATCTCCATTTTCGCCTCCTTTCTGCAGACACACTCGCCTGCCGCATAAAAAAACCCCAGATAACTTGTCTCCCGCCGGGAACTGTTCCGTGCGAATTTCTTAAATAAAAGGTATGCGCCATACTTTAGCATCTATAAATGGATTGCCAAAGTAAGCGGTAGCAATGTATATAACTCACTTTCCGCACATAAAAATATCAATAATTTCGACTTTTCATATTTG
>CAZLRK010000085.1:0-14868 GCA_964561845.1 uncultured Desulfobacterales bacterium
GAGCCATAGGTCTCTGACCTGGCCCAAAGGACCAGGTTTTTCAGGGCAAAATAAAAATGGGTGTTTTGCAGAGGTCTCTATATTTCATGATTATTAGTATCTTGGATTTTGTTTACAGTTTCTTTTATTTCAGTCCTTTTTTTAGAAGCTACATCTTCCGCCAGAAACGGAGAAATACCTTCATCTTCGTCATCGTAAGCCTCCGCTGATAAACGTACAGATTTTTTTGATTTTTCAGGCTTATTTTTTTTTCTTTTCGAAGATACCATTTTGTTAGGTAAGACTCCTTCTTGTTTTAAAAAGTTTTCTACTGGAAAATTGCGCATTAACATATATATCTCCTGAATCTCTGTCAACTCGGCTTTTAGATTGCATGGAGAAAAGTCATTTTCACATATATGCTTATTTTCAATTACTTCGACTTGAGTACAAAGTACTTTACCGGCATTATCTAATGCAATAACTCCCCCATTTGGGCAAAGCCCAAATGAAACTATGTTTTCCGACACCATTTGTTTGAGTTCTGATTGATCCGGGAGTTCTTCAATAAGGATTATACCTTCACAACTATTCTTAAAGGTTTTAAGTTTCACGCGTTTTCCTTTCTATCTCAAATAAATTTATATATTTTGCGATAGTTTTCTGATTGTATCGTAATAAGTAAAAAAAGCAAACTCTTTACTAAACTACTTTTTTAATAAACAAATATGTCTTTGTCAAAGTTATTTTTCGAAATAAATTGGTAACGTTCAAAAGTGTGCTCATTTCTTTGTAAGCGGTTAAAATTTGAAAAGGTAATGGATGTTTCCAAAAGACTATATCACTGTATAATTCCTCGACTGCTCACAGTGATTAAATATTTGGGATTTGCGCTACATAAGCCTTATTGTTCAAGAAACTGTCTGTTAAATTCCAAATATTTGATCACCCCCTAATAGGTAAATTGATATCGTCTTTTGGAAATATGCATTGCCGAATGATGGTTAAATGGATCCTATTTATTGGGTAAGCAATTATGCGCACACTTTTGAACGTTATTAATAAATTGGGTTCAGCCACGAAAAGGTAGAAGCAACAGCCGTTAAGACTTGACGCACAACTTCAATTCTCTTATATCTCCACTTACTAAAACTAAAAGGAGGAAAGTATTATGTCCAAAGATCACATGCGTGTTAAAATTCAGCCGGAAGCCGGATCTGAAGAAGCCTATTTCAAGAAACAAGAGCAAAAAATTATTAAGAAACTAAGGAAAGATGCAACTAAGGAAGCAAGTAAGAAATACCGTGAACAGCACAAATACCATTGTTTTCGCTGCGGCACCAAGAGCTTAGTTCAAGTCGACAGGGGAGATATAATGATAGACATATGTGTAAATGAAAATTGCGGCGCGATTCATCTTGATCCTGGAGAACTGGAAAAGATATTAAAAAATGAAAAAGTTGTTCTTGGAATAAGAAGATCCATTTTTTCTGTTTTTAAATAATGAGACATTATATATTTTAGTCTCATGGAAGTAATTAGAATTATATAGCTTCAAAGGTTTTTAAATTTTAAATCGTGTAACTGTCTGAGCGTGTTAGTGAGAGTTAAGAAAAAACAGGGATTGAATCGGTATGTTTCAAAGGCTAATCGCATTTATTGCTTACTTGTTTTATTAATATGTCATGCACTGTTCTTTCTTTACTCTCACTTATACGCGAGTTTTACACATTTCACAATTTAATTACCTTTGAAGCGACCTGTTTTTCAAACAGATAAAATATTACGAGACATTTCTATGTAAACTTGTCTTTGGCTTGTAAGGGAGCGTGATTCAAGATCAATCCTACTTAGCGGGATATTAAGGGAGGGATTAACCACAACTACTTGAGGTATTTTGAAGATTAACCTGCCTTAGGCAGATTAAAACTTGATGAATTCGTTTTTTTACGAATTCATCAAGTTTTAGGGTTTAAATGTTTAATCCCTAAAAAACATATTCATTATAAAAAACAAGGCGGCAAAGCAAAAAAATAAAATGAATAAAGGCATTGTTGCTACATAGTTTGCTGCTGCTTTAACATAAAGTGTGGAAATACTATCAATCCAATTAAAGCTTGCTTCGCCAAATATATCCATTAGATTCAGGCTCTTCCAAGCGGTTTCTTGTCCCACACCGGTTCCTGCTCCCATACCGGTTCCTGCACTCATAAATGTTGCAAGTCCTTGAAAGCCGAGCAGAAGACCACCACCGATTAACGAAATCAAACCAAGAATATTTAATTTTGACATGACTGCTACCTCACCATCTATCACTATGAGACCTTTGCAAAACGCCCCCTTTTGCCCAATTTCTGTGTTAGGCTCAAATTTTAATCCTCGAAATACTCAATGTATGCCTGCCCCGTAGGTCCGGCAGATCGTACTGGGGTGGTTAAAATTTTTGCCTGTCTTGAACTTGAACAAAATTGAACATTTTTCAAAGGTCTCACTATGAAAGAAAATCACACATTCTCAAAAATATAATTTAAGATCAAAATACTATATACTAATAATATATTAAAAGCAAGGATATTATACCTGAATCATGCATGATTCAGGTTATAACTTATTGCGAATTCCATTAAAATAAAGTATTAACCTGTTATGATAAAAAATTACAACGGGTCAATAAAATGGATTATCGGCTCTCAGTATTTTATTTATTTTGGGGTGCTGGGCATTTTTTTGCCCTATTTTAACCTATATTGCTATCATCTCGGTTTCAGTGGATTTCAAATAGGCGCCCTGTCAGCATTAAGGTCGGTAACGCTTGTTTTGTTCGCTCTCGTCTGGAGTTCTCTGGCAGATCGCTTTCAGATAAGAAAACCAATATTCATATTTTGTAATATTATAAGTGCTGCAATCTGGGTTTTTTACTTATATACTGTTGATTTTTTAGTAATGTTTGTGGTTACAATATTTTACGGAATATTCTTTAGCCCGATTATATCTTTTCTTGAAGCATTTACCATGGATGTATTGGGCAAGGAAAAGAAAAGTTATGGGAGAATAAGGGCATGGGGATCTATTAGTTTTATCTTAACCGTCATAATCCTCGGAAAGACAATCGATATTTATTCCGTCAATATAATACTTATTCTTATTCTGACAGGTTCTATAATGCAGGCCGTAATTTCTACCAGAATTCCCAATATTCAGATTGAAAAACTGGGGTCGTTTTCTTTAAAAACAAAATTTCTATTCAAAAGACGCGTTATTATTTTTCTTTTTTCAGCCTTTTTAATGCTGGTAAGCCACGGAACGTACTATGGTTTTTTTTCCATACACCTTGAGAATCTCGGTTATAAAAGCTCATTCATCGGAATTACCTGGGCATTTGCGTCTATTTCCGAGATTCTTGTAATGATAAATTCAGAGAAGATATTTAAACGATTTTCTTTGAAGCACGTTCTATTCTTTTCATTCATGGTGGCAGCATTAAGGTGGTTTACACTCTTTGCTGCCAGATCTCCTGCTGTGATACTGATCTCACAAATTTCTCATGCAGTAACCTATGGAACATTTCATATGGCCAGTATCCTCTATATCGACTCTCTAACTCCTGATGAAGCAAAGACCCTGGGTCAAGCAATAAATAACGCCGTAACCTATGGTCTCGGCATGATGGTAGGATTTTTTATAAGCGGTTATTTTTATGAAAGTATGGGTTCATTTACCTTATTTATGATAAGCGGTTTTATTGCCCTCACAGGAGGTCTGCTGCTAAAAATATAGGAAATGCTGTAACCGTTCAGGGCTACTGACCTGACGTAAATCTGAATGCAACATATTCTATTAAACACTGAACTATGAACTAAAATAAAAAATGAACGTCCAACAATGAACATATTAAAAGATGAACGTCCAACTTCCAACTTCCAACTTCCAACGTCGAATAATGATATCGCTTTCAGCCGTCGTAGCCACTATGGCGAAGTCTGCACGCTCCACAATTTAATTTAAAATCGAATTAAAAAGATGAACGTCCAACAATGAACATCTAATAATGTATTCTGCCATTTATAATAAAGACAAAGCGAAGCGCCTTCCACATTCGACGTTCGACGTTGAACGTTCGATGTTCGATGTTCAAGAGGTATTCCATAGTTGATGACTAAAGAGTCGGCAAGCAGGCGTAAGTTCGTAAATGGCATCTGCCGCCATAAGAATAACCGCATTAGTCCATGTAGTTTTATTTTCAGGCCAGACGGTCATGTCCGGATATGTAAACCCGTACCAATAGGACCCATCGCTATTTTTTTTATCTAAAATCCAGTTGAAAACAATTTCTGAAAGATTTGAGTTTCCCATTGCAGATAAAGCCAAAGAAAGTTCAGATGTTTCTGCAAGGGTAATCCATGGTTGGTCGGACACGCAACGGACGCCCTGCCCGGTTAGCACAAATTTTTTCCAGAACTTATCAATTCTTTTATTCGCTTTTTCACCTGTAAGCACGCCTGAAAGTATCGGATAATACCAATCCATGGAGTAACGGGATTTGGTCATGTTAAAGAGATAGGGTTTGTTTCTAATTGCATTTTCAAGTTTTTCAAAAGCCTTTTCCCATGCGGGCATATTATAGCCAAGCTGCCTTGCAATGGCCAGTGCACATTTTATACTCATATAATTGGATGAGGATCCTGACAGGAGCGCCATTGTGTCTACATCGCCTTTTGGGCTTATGGCCCAATATATCTCACCGCTCTGAGCCTGCAAACTTAGTGCAAAACCAATGGCTGAGCTGATCGTTTCCCACATTTCATTAAGGAAACCAATATCACCGGTAATCATATAGTAATGAAAAGCACCGACAGCGATATATGATGATATATTAGTATCACGTGTTTTATCTTCAGGAGCACTGTCTCTATAAGAGGTATACCAACTTCCGTCCGGAAGCTGCATTCGAGCCATCCACTCATACGCAAGACGCGCCTCTATAAGATATCCTCCAATACTAAGCCCCATGGCAGCTTCAACATGATCCCATGGATCTGTTTTTTCACCTTCACACCAGGGAATCTCTCCGTTTCTTCTCTGGGTGTTTGCTATATGACCTGCAACAGTTTCAATGTCAAAAATGTAATTTTGTTTTTTCCTGGAAATGCTCAGCGCCATAAAAAGATACCTTTCTGTTTCTATAAAAAATGTAATAGTTCAGCCACAAAGACACGAAGACACAAAGATTATAATATAATTTTTTAATACCCTCCTTAATAAGAGGTACATTAAAATTTATAAGTAAATCAAAATGTTTGTCTAAAAATTTTAAATGACAGAGTATTTGCGTTTCTCTCATAAGCACGTTATCTGGCGTATATATCTTTTTAACAATGGATTCTTCACTTTTTAGTGATATCTCTTCTTTGTGCCTTGGTGCCTTAGTGGCTGAACTTGTACCGAAAAATTTATTTACAATTTAAAAAAAATCCTTAGACGAACAAATTTTGTCGAAATTGTAATACCGATAAATTGAACTACATGCAAGCATAATATGTGTTACTAAAATGATGGACTACTTATAACCTAAATTTTGCTTCAAGAACCTTTATGCAGGTTTTAGGTATAACTTTTATATGCTATAGACCGCATGACTTTTTTATAAATGACCGACCGTTCGGCCATACATTATTTTTAGCAAAGCTTTTAGAAAAGCTGATATAATGCCAACTATTTGATTTAACATCTATTAAATAAAAATATAATTTAGGTCATTTTATTATTGACAACTAGTAAATCGGTTTTATAATAATACCAGCTGGTCGGGAAAAGGATAGCTTCACGATTTTTTTAAATTTGAAAGGTTCATAAAGGTTAGACTTATGTCACCCAAGTTTGTTGACAGGGAACAGAAGATAAAAGAAATAGCGCTTGCAGCACTGAAATTATTTTCTCAAAAGGGATACGCCGGTACTAATGTGGGGCAGATCGCCAAATCTGCCGGAATCGGTAAAGGAACAATCTACGAGTACTTTGAAACAAAGGAAGAAATTTTTATTGCAGCGATAATGGAATGGATTTCCCAATTTGAATTTCAATTGTCGCAATATTTGGAAACAATTGAAGACCCGATTCAAAGGTTATATGCTGTCGCTGAAATGACGGTTAAATGGATCGATCCTCTGGATCCCGCCATCATGAGATTATCCTTAGAAATTTTACAGCAGAGCCTGGTGGAAGGAGGAGTAATCTTTAAACAACGCCATCTGATTAACAAGTGCCATGTTGGGTTGCATCGAATGGTTATGGATATATTGCTCGACGGCATCTCCAGAAACATTTTTAAGCCTGAAATCGCCCGGAATGCTGAAACAATAGCAAATAATCTCCTGGCCTGTCTTGATGGAATCAGTTTGCATAGCTTGCTTTCAAGAAATGATTTCAACTTGAAGTCTCAGATCGATTTTTACATGCAAAACCTTATTAAAAGTATTTTAATTGAACCGACGACAAGAACCAGCTTTGAAGTATCATAATACCCCAATTGAGTAAAAACCAATTGGGAGTTATTCGTTATTTGTTATGGGTTAATTGTTTAAAAGGGATAAAATCCGTTTTTATATTTCATCAATCATAGATATATAAAATGATACGATCATCAATTTCTAATAACGAATAACAATTAACGCCAAATTGAGCATTATTTTCAATTAGGGTTCAACAGCTTGCTCTGAGATTAAGAGCAATAATATAAAAAATCGTAAGCCCTGAACCTCTGAACCGTGAACGGTTACTATAAATTTTTTCCTACTCAACCACTTAACTACTCAACTATTTGACGATGTCTGAATTTATTATCATATAGAGGTCACCAATAATGTTTCGAAAGATAAGCATATTCTTCTTAATATTTTTATTCACTGATATAATAACTTTCAATACAATCCTCCTGTCACAGGAGGTTAATGGTCTATCGACTTCTGAAAAGGTTTATTCACTTGATGACCTTTACAGGATAGCATTAAAACAATCGGAAAAAATAAATATTTCAAAAGAAAATCTCTATATTGCGGAAAGAACCAAAGAAAAGGCTCTTTCCGTGCTTTTTCCAAGGTTTTCATCATTTGGAAATTACACCCATTATAGTGAAGAGGAAGTTTCTTCTGGAACCACGATTCAACCGGAATGGACATCAACCTGGGGCTTTAGGCTCGCCCAGTCATTTACATTAAATGGTAAAGAGCTTATAGCCTTAAGAATAACAGAGGATACTATTAAAAAGAACAAATATGACCTTAACGCTGTGAAAGAGGCCTATCTGTTCGGTGTCGCTTCCGCCTATTATGACGTCCTGAAAACCAAAAGGATTTTAGAAATTGCCGAGGCCAATGTTGAAAGGCTTAAAAGCCATAAGGAATCGGTTTCTCTGCGTTTAAAACTTGAGGAGGTTCCAA
Organism: uncultured Desulfobacterales bacterium; assembly: GCA_964561845.1. Taxonomy (GTDB): domain Bacteria; phylum Desulfobacterota; class Desulfobacteria; order Desulfobacterales; family JAUVVS01; genus JAUVVS01. Next base: position 7,416 of record CAZLRK010000085.1, read on the forward strand.
AAACCGCTCTCTATAGGGCAGAAGCCGAACTTTCAAAATCGAGAACAGATCTTATCGGCGCAAAAAATAATTTCAAATTAACAAAAAGAGTTCTTTCCCATATTTCCGGAATAACGAACGATTATGAAATCAAGGATCCAGAATTTAAATTAGAACCTATCCATGAATATAATTTAGATTCCTTAAAAAAAGAAGGTATATCTCACAGGGCAGAACTAAAATCATTAGATATTCAAAAAAGAATTTCCGACGATTATGTTAAATTCTCTAGAAGCGCTTACTGGCCGACAATTTCAATAGAGGGTATGTACTTAAGCAACAATCAAGAACCTTCCTCTAACTTTCTGGTCGAAGATAGCCTCTCCCTGGGGGCCAGGATTGACGTTCCTCTATTTGACGGTGGATTGAGAAAGGCCGATATAAAAGAAACTCTTGCTAAAAAGCGACAGGCGGATTTTGCTTTAAAAGATCTATTAAAACAGATATCGATTGAAATCGATCAGGCATACCTTCAGCTTATGAATGCAGATAGTGTTATTAAATCACTAAATGATCAACTCAAATTTGCCAATGAAAATTACAATGCTGTCTCAAAACTATTTAAATATGGACTCGCAAACAGTATTGATGTGATGGATGCCAACACACTTCTTGTAACATCGGAAAAACAGCTTTCAGACGCGCGGAATAGCTACCAGCTGTCTATATTAAGATTAAAACGTGCAAAAGGAGTGTTTTTGAATTCAATTCTTGAGAAGGTAAAAATTAGTTAGTGATGGTCTCGTAAAAAGTCAGAAAACGACCTTTTTACGAGAGTGTTTTGTATTTGGTGTTTAGTGTTTAGTAACAAGCTATTATATCAGCATATATTTCAAACAAAACACAAAATACTAAACACCAATCACTTTATGAATTCATCTATTTATGAATTCATAAATAGTTAAGAAGGTAAAACAATGGAAAATGAGAACAATTTTTCTGATTCAGAAAAACAAAATAAAAAATGGCTAAAACGGATTTGGGGAGCGCTTCCGGCTCTTTTTCTTTTGATATTGCTGGCTTTTATCTGGATGTTCTTTGGACGTATTCAAACAGAGAGGGAAATACTCAAAGCTGAAAAGATGTCCACACTGCGCCAAAAAAGTCCTGATGTGAATGTCGTAGCGCTGGAACTTGTACCAATGCCTATTCGGGACCGTATCAACCTGCCGGGTGTCATCGAACCCTGGGTTTCCCTTAAGGTTCTGACAGAAGTTAATGGGAAAGTTCTAAAAATAAATATTAAAGAAGGAGACCCTATAAAAAAGGGCGATATTATCGCCATCCTTGACTCCCGTGATTATGAAAATGCCTTTAACTCCGTAAAAGCCTCCTATGATGCCGCCCTTGCATTGCTAAACCGCACCAGAGAACTTTATAAAGAAAAGCTTTCTACGCGAACGCAGCTGGACAATGCTGTTGCACAGGTAGAAACCCTTAAGGCTTCTCTGGATAGCGCTAAAATAAACCTCGAAAGATGTAAGATAAAGGCTCCCATATCAGGCGTTATAAATCATCTTTTCATCGATAAGGGACAATATCTGAATCATTCAAAGGATGTGGTTGAGATTTTACAAATTACGCGAGTGAAGGTGAAGGTCGGTATCCCTGAGTCCGATGTGGATGCAGTCCGTAGATTAAACAAATTTAATGTAAGGATCGACGCGCTTGAAGGAAAAACATTTTCTGCAAAAAAATATTTTCTATCAAAAACTGCTGATCCCATGGCTAGGCTCTATAATTTGATACTTGAACTCAATAATATTAAGGGAGAGATTCTGCCGGATATGTTTGTACGTGTTGAGATTGTGAAAAAAGAGGTGTCAAACAGCATCTCAGTTCCCCTTTATGCCGTAATTTCAAGAAATAATGATAAAATCGTCTATATCGCAAATGATAATAAGATTCATTCAAGAAAGGTTGAACTTGGTCTGCAGGAAGGGTGGCGGGTTGAAGTGACAAAGGGCCTTAAGGCAGGTGATCGGGTTGTTGTTGTGGGTCAGCGAAGTGTAACCGTTGGACAAAAAGTCAATGTGATTCGCAGTGTGCGGAATCCGGAGGATTTGACGAAATGATCATTTCCAACACAGCCGTTAAAAACCGTATCAGTGTTATTGTGCTCGCTATTATCATTCTCTTTATAGGTGTATACAGCTACATAGTCATACCAAGGGAAAGCGTTCCCGATATTACAATCCCCAACGTCTTTGTTTCCACAGATTATAAAGGTGTTTCGTCTGTCGATATTGAGACGTCAATTACCATACCCATCGAAAAGAAGCTAAAAGGTCTCGACCGTGTTAAAAAGATACATTCCATCAGCTCGGAAGGCCTGTCTCAGATAAATATCGAATTTATTCCCAAAACCGATATCGATGAAGTTCTTCAGAAGGTAAAGGACAAAGTTGATGAGGCCAAAAATGAGTTGCCCACCGACCTGGAAGATGATCCATCGGTCTTTGAGGTAAACTTTTCAGAGATGCCCATCGTTGTTTTTTCTCTTAGCGGGACTTGCGGAAATACATGTTTAAAGGAGATAGCCGATGATCTTGAAGAGGATATTGAGTCGATTCCGGGCGTACTTGAAGTAGAGGTAACAGGCGGTCTTGAACGTGAGATTCAGATTCAAGTTGATTCGGATAAACTGGCATATTATCGGATACCCATCACTGCCTTTCAAAGAGCGATAAACAGCGAAAACCAGAACACTTCAGGCGGTTCAATTACACTTGGTGACGGCCGCTACCAGCTTCGTGTCCCCGGAGAGTTTGAAACACCGGATGAAATCTACGGTCTTGTATTGAGTTCATTTGAAGGCAGACCAATTTATCTAAAAGACCTGGCCCGTGTTGTTGACGGTTTTAAAGATGAGACAAGCAGATCACGGTTAAACGGTCATGAGGCGGTGAACATCGCTGTTAAAAAACGTGTTGGTGAAAATATCATCGCGATAACGGATCAAATCGATGAGCTTATTGAAAGGACTAAACCCACATGGCCAAAAGGAACCCGGATAACCAAGCTCATGGACTATGCAAAAGATATTCGTATGATGGTCGCGGATCTTGAGAATAATATTCTTTCCGGACTTGTGCTTGTTATTGTTGTTTTGTTCTTTGCACTTGGATTCAGAAATGCCGTTCTCGTGAGCCTGGCCATCCCTTTCTCAATGCTTCTCTCTTTTACGGTTCTGTCTGCTCTTGGTATCACGCTCAACATGGTAGTGCTTTTCTCCCTTACTCTTGCACTTGGGATGCTTGTAGATAATGCCATCGTTATTGTTGAGAACATTTATCGTTATATGGAACAGGGTGTCCCACGTATCAAGGCGGCCATGAAGGCAACTTCCGAGGTAGCATATCCTGTGATCGGTTCTACGCTCACAACCCTTGCAGCTTTTTTCCCCATGATTTTCTGGCCCGGAATAATGGGAGAGTTCATGAAATATCTGCCGATTACGCTTGTTATTACCCTTTCTTCGAGTCTTTTTGTGGCTATGATTATCAATCCGGCCCTTTCTTCTATTTTCGTGAGAGTTAAGGAAAAATCTAAGGCGCCAACCACGCAAATGAGTGCTGAGGAAGTGGCCGCTGCCGGTGAAAAACCTGTTGAAATAAAGGGATTCATACTTAAACTATATAACCGTTTTTTAAGAAGCGCGCTAAATCACCGGTTTGCGGTTATACTCATATCGTTTGCATTTTTGGTATTACTTTTTCAGATCTGGTTCCTCAATATTGGACTTAAAAAACCGGTTGAATTCTTTCCCAATATAGATCCAAAAAGCGTTTATGTGAATGTTGTCCCGCCGGAGGGCGCAGATCTGGATTACGTCGATCGGATTATTAGAAAAATAGAAATAGCCGTAAACGGAACAATCCAATATTATAAAATCAACGATAAAACAAAAGACCCGGACACTTTGTCGGTCAATCTCTATGAAGAATCATATTTACCCAAAAAACATATAAAAGCCGGAGGAGAGGCATTTTTCGGACCGAGCGATCTGGAAAATATCGAACACATTTACGCAAAGGCTGTAGAAACAACAGGAGGCGTTTCCTTTGGCACTAACGCTCCAAACCATGTCGGTGTCCAGTTTATTGACCTGGAGGATCGCAGAATACCGTCTACTTTAAATGTCGAAGAAATTAGAAAACGGGTGAAAAACATTCCCGGTGCACGTATAACCGTGGCCGAGGCAGAGGAAGGTCCGCCCACCGGTGCGCCCATAAACATCGAGATTTCAGGCGATGATTTTCGCATATTGGGAGATCTATCAAAAAAGATTCGGGCAATTATAGCGAAGGTTCCTTTTGTTGAAGATATTCAGGACGATTACGTTGAGGGGATTCCTTCAATAAGTGTTAGGATCGACCGGCAAAAGGCGGCGCTATTCGGGCTTTCCACCAATACACTCGGGTTTGCTTTAAAAACCGCCTATAAAGGCCTGAATGTATCAACCTATCGTGAAGGCGATAAGGATTATGACATTACCGTCACGCTCTCTAAAGATGATCGCACGGTTACGGATGTTCTTCATAAGTTGATGATCCCGACACCTTCGGGTCAACTCGTTCCCCTGACAACTTTGGCTTTGATTGATTATTCCGGCAGTATGGGCGACATTATTAGAATTAACCACAACCGGGTTGTAACTGTTAAGGCAAATGTTGATGAAACCAAAGTCCCGGGCCCTGTGGCAAGAACCCAGGCAGAGGAGCTGTTAAAAGATTTTCCCCTTCCCGCAGGCTATGGAATAAAGTTTACCGGAGAATTTGAATTTCAGAAGGACGCGGAGAAATTTCTCTCAAAGGCATTTTTAATCGCCATTTTTTTAATCTTTCTTATACTTGTTACGCTGTTTAATTCCGTATCCCAACCAACAATTATCTTAACATCCGTAATCTTATCACTTGGCGGCGCCTTTCTCGGCCTTATCGTAATAAAATCTCCCTTTGGTATTATCATGTCGGGTGTAGGAGTCATCTCTCTGGCAGGCGTGGTCGTCAACAACGCAATTATTTTAATCGACTATACGAATAAACTGAGAACGCGCGGCATGAGCCTTAATGATGCTGTTGTGGCTGCAGGCGCCACAAGGCTTCGCCCGGTACTTCTTACGGCCATAACAACCGTTTTGGGCCTTTTGCCCATGGTAACCGGCGTATCCTATGATTTTCATAAAATGAGTATTTCCCTTGTGAGCGAGTCCACCCAGTGGTGGCAAACCATGGCCATCGTAGTAATTTTCGGCCTTATGACCGCAACCTTCCTGACGCTTGTTGTCGTGCCGTCGCTTTATTCTCTGTTGGTATCCCTTCAGGAATGGACAATATCCTTCTACAAAAAGATAAAAAAGTTTTACTGGAAACCCTTTGAGGCTACTTCTTAAGGCTCTAAATATAATCCCCTCTGCCTTCAAATCCGTGTAATCTGCGTCTCAGTTCAAGCCGTGTAGGCGCAAATCTGTGGATTAAATTGCCTCAAGTTTTTCAATAGATAATTCATTCAAATACTTATTAACATATTCTTTTGTATGAGGAATTGAGCAATCAGAACAGTCCCAAATTCTTCCTGTCGGATGTGCATTATGATAAAACCATTTCCCAATACCATCAATTTTACATCCTCCTTCTATATGTTCCAGATCGTACTGATATTCAGGGCACAAACAAAAAAGACAAATTAATTCTTCATCACTTAAATCATGACATTTTGTCCCATTATAGCATGGACAAGAATCCGGATTTTCTTTTTTCCTTTTTTTAAAAGTATATTTTTCAACAATCTTTCTGATTAAATCTTTTTTGTTCACTAGTTAAATCCTTAAATTAAAGATTATAATTTAAACTTTTTTACATAAAAATACAAGAACTATAAACTTAGTTTATTCAGATATAACAAGTTCAGATTGCTGTAAACCTTTGATATCTTGATTTTATTATTGACATTGCGAGCACGATATATAATGCTGTGAATAATGGGAGCGAAAGTAAATTGGTCTGATTATCAAGCTAACCATATTATACCACATGCGAGAGGTGGAAGGACTACATTGGATAATAGTGAACTACTATGCAGTATCATAATCAGTCTAAAGGTACAAAAATTATTGAAAACACATAACACTATTTTTTCAGCGGACTCTGTTCCCTCGCCGCTGAGAAATCCGATAGCCCTACATGACAAATAGGTTGCTAGGAATCAGCAAGATCGCTCGACTTTCTTGACGGTTATAAAAAACTGAATCAGTAACTGGAGAAATACATGGCAAAAGCCAAAAAGAACAACACCGAAGAGCCGATTGAAAAACAGCTCTGGAAAGCAGCCGATAAGCTTCGGAAAAATATTGATGCTGCGGAATATAAACACATTGTTCTGGGTTTGATATTTTTGAAGTATATTTCTGATGCCTTTGAAGAATTGTTCAATAAACTGAAAAGTGGCGAAGGCGAATACGCCGGAGCCGATTCGGAAGATAAGGATGAATACAAAGCAGAAAATATCTTTTTTGTGCCTGAAACAGCCCGCTGGTATTATCTGCAATCCAGAGCCAAATTGCCGGAAATCGGTAAAGTGGTAGACAACGCCATGGATGCCATTGAAAAAGACAACCCCTCGCTTCGGGACGTGTTGCCAAAAGTCTATGCCAGAGGCAATCTTGACTCCACCAATCTTGGCGGTTTAATCGACCTTGTGGGAAACATTGCCCTGGGTGATGCCAAAGCCCGAAGCGCTGATGTGCTGGGGCATGTGTTTGAATATTTCCTCGGTGAATTTGCCTTGGCAGAAGGGAAAAAGGGTGGCCAGTTCTATACCCCGCGAAGCGTTGTTGAATTGCTGGTGGAAATGCTGGAGCCATACAAAGGCAGGGTGTTTGACCCCTGTTGCGGTTCCGGTGGTATGTTCGTGCAGTCGGAAAAATTTGTGGCCGACCATCAAGGCAGGGTGAACGACATTTCCATTTACGGGCAGGAGAGCAATCAGACCACCTGGCGGCTGGCAAAGATGAATCTGGCGATTCGGGGCATCGACAGTTCCCAGCTAAAATGGAACAACGAAGGCTCTTTCTTAAATGACAGCCACAAGGATTTAAAAGCCGATTATGTGATTGCCAATCCACCGTTTAATGACAGTGACTGGAGTGGTGATCTTCTCCGCAAAGACGGCAGGTGGAAATATGGCACACCCCCGACGGGAAACGCCAACTATGCCTGGATACAACACTTCCTGTATCACTTAAGCCCCAGTGGCCAGACCGGTTTTGTTCTGGCAAAAGGCGCTTTGACTTCCAAAACATCCGGTGAAGGAGACATCCGCAAAGCGCTGATTGAAGCCCGTCTGGTGGATTGTATCGTAAACCTGCCTGCCAAGCTGTTTTTGAATACGCAGATACCCGCCAGTTTATGGT
>CAZLRK010000086.1:0-14661 GCA_964561845.1 uncultured Desulfobacterales bacterium
TCCTTGAAAAATTACCATAATGAGGTTTGAAACTTGAGTAAATGTAATTCAACTTCAAACATCAGAGCTTGGATTGCTTTTATCTTTTTATTTTTCCTGATCCTTCCCATATATTCCAATACATTTCATGCTTCCTGGCAGTTCGACGACAAACCGAATATCGTCAACAATTCCCCGTTGCACATTAAAGACCTGATGCCTGCAACCATCTGGAAAACCTTTTTTGCCTTTCCCGGAACCGGTGAAAAACTATATCGACCATTGCCATGTCTGACATTTGCTATTAACTGGTATTTTGGAAAAGATAATACAATCGGATACCATGCTGTAAACATTATCATCCATGTTCTGAGTACCCTATTTCTTTATATAACAATTCTTAATTTGTTTAGCACCCCTACTATAAAAAAAAAGTATCAAGAGCTTGATCCCCATTTCATCGCCCTTTTAAGCGCTGCGTTATGGGCAATAAATCCTATTCAGACTCAGGCGGTGACGTACATTGTTCAACGGATGGCCTCCATGGCAGCGATGTTTTATCTCCTTGGAATTTATTTTTACTTAAAGGGACGACTCATCGATGAAACATATAAACAGACACTCTTTTTTACAGCTTGTTTAATCAGCTATATATGCGCTCTCGGGTCAAAAGAAAATGCAGTGATGCTGCCCTTATCATTGCTTTTGATTGAAATTATCTTTTTTGGAACACCAGGTTTGCCAAAGATTAAAAGAAAGGTTTTATGGGTTGCATTAGCTTCTTTATTGGTTATTATTTTTGTCTTTTTCGGAGCCCTTTTTCTCAAGAAAAATGACTCTTTTTCGTTATTTTTTATTTCACTCTCAAGTAAAATTCGCCCGTTTTCTATTTATGAGCGCTTGATAACAGAGCCCAGGATAGTCATCTATTATCTCACACAAATCTTTTATCCTGTACCAAATCGATTATCCATTGAACACGATATATCGGTGTCCACCTCATTGATTAATCCCTGGACAACTTTACCGTCTATTTTATTAGTTTTTTGTCTGATCGGAATCGGAATTTCTCAGATTCGAAAAAGGCCTTTCATCGCATTCGGCATTCTTTTCTTTTTTTTAAACCATATAGTGGAATCTTCAATAATACCCCTTGAACTGATCTTTGAACATCGCAATTATTTACCATCCTTGTTTTTGTTTTTACCACTTGCTGCCGGACTTAAATGGTTGATGGATTACTATGTTAAAAAGAAATTTTCCATATACATTATTTTAATCTCTTTTATAATTCTTTTACTCGTAGGGATGGGCGCCGGCACATACGCGCGAAACATGGTCTGGGCTACTAAAAGAACGTTGTGGATAGATGCGATGGCCAAGGCACCTAAAAGCGCTCGACCAATTTCGGTTTTAGCGATAGATCTGGGTTGGGGGGATAACGCTATACCGTATCGATACGAAAAGGCGCTGGCGCTATTAGAAAAATCTCTTTCCCTTAATAAAACACGTAATTTTTTAGATGCTGATATTATTGGTAATATGGCAAGTATCTACTTTCACAAACATGAATATCAAAAGGCTGTTGAACTATACAAAAAGGCGCTGAAAATCGACCCGTTGTTTATAAAAGCCCGATATGATATGATAAAACCGTTAATATTATTGGGAAGATGGGAAGAATCTTCTAAAAACGCTGATATAATTATTTTAAAAGGTTCTGTTCGCAGTGAATATTATAACATTAAAGGGTTTATATTATTATGGCAGGGAAGACCTGAAGATGCCCTGCCATATTTCAGAAAGGCTTTATCTCTGGCGCCAAAAAATAACAGCATATTATTAAATACGGGTGTTGCGCTCAGTTTGATGGGAAAACACAAGAATGCGGAGTGGTTTATGCAGAGAGCTGCTCAAAACTCTCCCAATGACATCATGGTTCTTTTCAGCCAGATTGAAAATAGTTTAAGAGCGGATGACTCATTAGGTGCTGAGAAATACACGGAGAGATTGTTTACTTTATTTAGTTTGAAATCAATACAAACCAAATTAAAAACGATCTCAAAGGGCTATCATTCAGCCCCTGTTTCACTAGAGCTTATAACTCCGATAATAAAGAAAAATTTGATTGAAATGTCAAAAAAAATTGAATAGCCTGACTTTTATAAGAATGAAAAAAGCAGCACAAATTAAGCATTTACCATTTCCTGTTTATTTCTTTACGGTAGTATTGCTTGCCATCCTCGGTCTTGGGGATTCCATTTATCTGTCCATATCCCATTACCGCGTTTTTACAGACGTTGGATATATAAGTTTTTGTGCCATATCAAAATCAATAAATTGTGACACCGTTTCTCAGAGTTCTTACTCAATTTTCCTGAGTATTCCTGTGGCTGTTTGGGGAGTGATTGGATACACTTTTTTCCTAATCTTTTTGTCATTCGCAGGGAGTAAGCAAGCCGATAGAAGAAGGGTCTGGTCGTTACTATTCCTTATTTCGATTGCCTTTAGTATTGCCAGTATCATCCTTGCTATAATATCAAGCTTTTATATTCAAAGCTACTGCATCATGTGTGTTCTGAGTTTCGGCATTAATTTTATGCTGCTCTTTTATGTATGGATAATTCGAAAACGGTTTGACAATTCAGGATTATTTGATGCTTTAAGACAAGACCTGGCATTTCTTTGGCTGAATAAAATAAAAAGCATATCATTGCTCTCACCGTTTATTATTGTTGTTTGTTTAATTGTTGCCCTCTACCCCGATTACTGGAAGTTCCCCATGACATTTCATACAGACATTTCCAAAGGACTGACAGATGAAGGACACCCATGGATAGGCGCTGACAACCCTGAATATATTATAACTGAGTTTACCGATTATCAGTGTTTTCAATGTAAAAAAATGCATTCCTTTTTACGTATGATCGCGGCTAAACATGTTGGAAAAATTAAAATTGTTCATCGTCATTTTCCCATGGATAATCAATTCAACCCAATCGTAAAAAGCCCTTACCATGTGGGTTCCGGTAAATTGGCGCTTCTTGCAATCTATGCTTCAACCAAAGGCAAATTTTGGGAAGTGAATGATATTCTATTCAAAATTACGGGCAAAAAAGATACCATCAGTGTCAGGGAAATAGCAGAAAAGGCTGGTTTGGATCCTGCCGAACTCGCAAGTTCAATAAATAGCAAAGCAATACGAAGCATGCTGTGGCGTGATATTCATGATGGTATCAAGCTTGAGCTTACCGGCACCCCCAGTTTTGTTATAAACAATAAAGTTTACCAGGGCCAATTGCCGGCGGAGATCGTAAAAAAACTGATTGAATAAAATGATTAAACCCTCAACACAAGCCGCTCTAAATATAACACTTATTATTTTTTTATTAGCTCTGATATCATCTATTACCATTCTTTCATGCGTACCTCCGGTAAGTAAGGATGCGCTTACCCACCATCTGGCAGTTCCAAAACTTTACCTGAATCATGGCGGTATTTATGAAATACCTTCTCTGGAATTTAGTTATTACCCAATGAATGTAGACCTTTTGTATATGATTCCACTTTATTTTGGGAATGATAATCTGGCAAAATACATTCATTTTATCTTTGCACTGCTCACCGGATGGCTGATATTTGACTATTTAAAACGAAGAATCAATAATTTATCCGCACTTTTCGGGACTCTTTTGTTCCTTTCAATTCCGATTATTGTGAAGCTTTCGGTTACCGTTTATGTTGATTTGAGTCTTGTTTTCTTTTCCACGACCTCCATTCTTTTTCTACTTAAATGGGCAGAAAAGGATTTTCAGCTGAAATACCTGATTATTTCCGCTCTATCGTGTGGATTCGCATTAGGGACAAAATACAATGGTCTGATCGTATTGTTTCTATTGACTCTTTTTATACCATTTATCTATTCAAGATATTTTCAAAACAGTACGCGTTCTCAATATAGAGCAATTTACTACGGCGCTTTTTTTCTTTTCATTTCATTATTGCTGTTTTCACCATGGTTGATTAAGAATTTTATCTGGACAAATAATCCACTATATCCGTTGTTTGACAACTGGTTTAATCCGGCGAATGTAGATTCAATAAACTCCATAGGACCTTTTGCCCAACGCCGCATGCTATACCAGGAGTCATTGTGGGAAACATTGCTCATTCCACTTAGAATATTCTTTCAGGGTCAGGATAATAATCCAAGATATTTTGACGGTAAATTAAATCCCTTTTTGGTTATATTACCATTTTTTGCGTTTTATGGAAGAAAAGACGATTCACCTGAATTGCAGAGAGAAAAAAAAGTTTTACTTGCATTTGCGAGTCTGTTTCTATTGCTTACATTTTTTATGAGGGATATGCGTATCAGGTATATTGCTCCTATTATTCCACCGCTTGTCATATTATCCGTATTTGGTCTATATAAGATATGCAGGTTTGGAAAGAAGGAATATTATAAAGCAGGAGGAAAGGTAAGGATAGGAATTGTGTTTATGCTTGTATGCTTTATACTGTTTTTAAACATCCGATATATCGCTGAACAATTTAGATATATTGCTCCACTAAGTTATATAAGCGGCAGGGTAGGACGAAATGAATACATAGAAAAATACAGACCGGAATATGCCGCCATGCAATATGCAAACAAGAACCTTTCGGATAACACGAGAATATTTGGAATTTTTCTTGGAAATAGAGGATATTACAGCGACAGGGAGATTATTTTCTTTAATATCAAATCGTTTCAAAAAACTATTGGTAATGCTTTCTCAGCGGAAAATCTCCTAATGGATTTTAAGAAAAAGGGAATAACACATTTGATCATCGGATTAAATCTTTTTGGCAAATGGGTAAACATCAATCTTGATGAGAAAGAAAAAGAAGTTCTTGGAGATTTTATAAGAAATCATTTGCACTTACTTTTCTCCAAAGGCGGATATGGCTTGTATAAATGCATGTAAACTGATAATTGTAACTGTTCAGGTAACTTGCCACAAAGGCACCAAGACACCAAGATTATATTAATCAACAAAAATAGTTATTGATAATTAAGTATTCTGTTGGTCAGTTGAATTTTAATCTGAGTAATCTGTGTAATCTGCGGTTGGAAAAATTATGTATAAAGGCAAATCAATATGTGTTGTCGTTCCGGCATATAATGAGGCATTACAAATCGGCAAAGTCATTGAAACAATGCCGGAATTTATTGATAGAATTGTAATTGTGGATGATGCCAGCACAGATAATACAGCTGAAGCAGTGCAGCATTTTCAAGAAAATTACAATAAAATTGTATTAATAAGTCTGGAGACAAATGAGGGTGTCGGAGGAGCTCTTGCAACAGGATATAAATGGGCTATGGAAAATAATTTCGATGTTGCAGTACGAATGGATGGTGATGGCCAGATGAATCCTCACAATCTCGAGGCACTCCTTAATCCGGTTGTGGAAGACAGGGCGGACTATGCAAAGGGTAACAGACTCTTTACCGGAGAAGCATATAAAATAATTCCAAAAATCAGATATTTTGGCAATGCTTTTCTTTCACTGATGACAAAAATTGCTTCAGGTTATTGGCATATAGCAGATTTTCAATCAGGTTATACCGCTATTAGCAAAAAGGCATTACATACAATAAACTGGAACGAAATGTACCGGTATTATGGACAACCCAATGATCTTCTGGTACGGCTTAATGTATACAACTTCAGGGTAATTGACGTGCCGGTTGAGCCTCTTTACGATATCGGTGAAAAATCAGGTATAAAAATTAGAAAAGTCATATTTACAATCGGCTGGTTGCTGATAAAGATGTTTTTCTGGCGGATGAAGGAGAAATATGTAATCCGTGACTTCCATCCGTTGATTTTCTTTTATTTTCTTGGTGGCTTTTTTAGTCTTACAACAGTCGTATTATTTGCGAGGGTCTTTTATTACTGGTTTACAACAGGGCATATTCTCTCAATAAATGCTTTAGCCGCATTTTTTTCTTTCACTAGTGCAGCTCTTTTTTCCCTTTTTGCCATGTGGTTTGATATGGAGGCAAATAAAGATTTAAAGTGAATTTAATCACCTTTGAAGCTGGTTTCAAATGGCTAATATGTTGCTAATATTGAAACATAGATTGAATTTCGATGAATAAACTAGATGTTTCTATATTCAAAAAAGGTGAGTTTGATAAAAATTACGTTAGTGACAATTTAGTCATTAGATGGCTACTAAATAACTTTTTAGTAAAGATAGCAAATATATTGCAAAGTATTAATTCGGTTTCATCTTTCGGTTTGGATGTGGGATGTGGAGAAGGGCATCTGATCTCATATCTTAAAAGCAAAAGGGTTATAAGAGATCTGATAGCTATTGATTTGGATAAAGAAAAACTTGGATTTGCCAAGCAGTATTATCCTTTTTGTGAATATTTGAGGATGGACATTAATGAATTAAAATTTAAAACGGATACCTTTGATTATATCCTTGCAAATGAAATATTTGAACATTTACCCGATCCGATAAAAGCAATTAAAGAAGTCAGACGTGTTGCAAAAGATAGGGCGTATCTAATAATCTCAGTTCCATATGAACCTTTCTTTCATTGGGGAAATTTGGTGCGAGGAGAATATTGGAATCGGGGAGGTAGGTCTCCCGGACATATTAATTTATGGAAACGAAAAGAATTTAAGCGATTTCTGAGTGAATTTGTTGAAATTAAAGATGATTACTGTTTTACTACGTTTCCCTGGTTATTATACTTATGTAAATTTAGACCTGATTAACGATTTTGTTGATTTAGGCTGTTTTGAAATGATGACTGTAAAAATTTGTTTCAAAAAGCCAAATTGATACAAAAGACGAGATCCTCTTTGTCACAGTTGATAAAAAAAAAATGGTGGAGTAAAGGTTTACGGCGGTTAGCATCATGGCTTCTCGCAATTATTATATTAGGGATTATAATCCATCAAGGCCCTGAACTCTGGACAGCACTTCATAAAGTTAGATTACACTGGGTTGTAGCGGGAATGGGGTGCTATTCCATCAATTATTTTCTTCGGGCTATTAGATTCAAAATAATTATGAGACAGCTTCGCCTGTGGCCTGATGCTGTTATCTCCGCATGTTTACATGGATTTGCCACCTATCTGCTTCCTTTTCGAACTGGTGATATAGCTCTTCCGGTAATATTAAAATCTCTCTCAAATTCGAATTTAATTGAAGGCACAAAGGTTTTATTAAAGGCTCGATTGCTTGATATTTTAACATTGGGTATATGGATTCTAGGCGCATCGTTGATATTGGATGTGGCGATTCCTACCATGATTCGTATACTGTGGGTCCTTTTCGGCGTCAGCTTGATAATCTTGCCAAATGTGGTCAAATGGCTGGGAAAACAAGCGAAACTTAGGACCACGGGCATAATGTATAGAATTTCAGAATGGGGATCGGTTGCTTCTATTACTTCGCAAGAGTTTTTTATAAGTTTGGGGATTTGGGCAGCAATAGGCGCCTGCTTATACTGCACAGCAAGAGCAGTCGGTTTGGATTTAAGTATAGGGGGTATATGGTTTCTTATTACAATTCAATTTCCTCTGCAGCTTATTCCCATTCAGGGATTTGCAAATGCCGGGAACCATGAAGGGGGGTGGATAACCGCATTGACAATCTTAGGAGTTCCTGCATCCGAGAGTATCCAGTTTGCATTAACCTCCCATGCGATTATCCTGCTTTATGTGTTATTACTCGGGCTGTTCGCTTTTACGGTTAGAAAAGGCATGCAGTATCGGGTTGATACGTGAATACAAATACACTACATTTTTCAAATGAAGCATACTGTTATATTAATTAATCCTCCTTTGAGTCTTGAAGATCGCTATGGGAAGGATATGAAGCAATTTGGGGCTGTGAGCGAACCATTGGGTATCGCGTACATCGCGGGATATCTCGATTCCCAAGATATTCCTGTTCGCATTATCGATGCACCGGCTTTGAATTTAACTATCGATGACGTTACGAAAGAGATTGTACACGGACAATATACTATTATCGGAATTTCCATGTTAACACCGGCCTTCGGAATCGTCAAAGAGCTTTGTAGAAGATTAAAAAAAGCCTATCCCGAAGGTATGATTGTATTGGGAGGAGCACACTGTACTGTTCTTCCTGAAAGAACCCTTAAAGAAATCAATGATGCTCAAATCGTCTGTATAGGTGAAGGGGAGCTGACAATGGCCGAAATCGCCAAGACAGATGATTATGCTAATTTAGATCAAATAATGGGAATTTGTTATCGGTTGAATAATAAGGTGATCAGAACAGAAACCCGGCCTTATATTAAGGACCTGGATATTATCCCACCTCCGGCCCGTTATCTTTTACCTATGGAAAAATACCACCTGACAGCCTCTCGTGTGTCCGGGGGGTCCTATTGCCCTACGATTATCGTAGCAAGAGGATGTCCGTTTTCTTGTACATTCTGTTCGCGAACCTTTGGTAGAACATTTCGCGCTCACAGCATTGACAGAATAATTTCCGAAATACGTTCGCTCATCAAAGAATATAATATTTCTCAGATCAACATCGAAGCAGATACTTTGACGGTTAAAAAAGATTTTTTAAAGGGTATGTGTAATGCGTTTATAGAAAGCGGTATCAGTAGGAAGATAAAATGGACCTGTGAGAGCCGTGTTGATACCGTTGATGAAGAAACTCTCAAGTTAATGCGAAAAGCAGGTTGCTGGCAGATAAGTTATGGCGTTGAAACAGGCAGCCAGCGTCTTCTGGACATAATAAATAAAGGCGTCACCATTAAACAGATTGAAAACACGTTTCGATTAACCAAAAAAGTTGGAATTACAATTCGAGGATTTTTTATGCTGGGACTTCCAACGGAAACAAGAGAAGAAAGTATGACAACAATTGGTTTTGCAAAGAGGCTCAATCCGTTGTGGGCTCAATTTACAATTACCGTTCCTTATCCCGGAACCAAAATGTTCGAAGATCTTGATCAAGCCGGTAAGATAAGAACTTACGAATGGGCAAAATACAATACATGGTCAGGATGGAAGGGAGAGGATGAAATTCCATTTATTCCGGAGGGTAGAACAATCGAAGAACTGAGAAAGCTTCAAAAGCAGGCATTAAGACAGTTCTATATCCGCCCTAGTGTATTTATACGGTTTCTTAAAACCATCCAATCATTCTATGATCTGAAAAAGTTTTTTATGGGATTCTGGGTTCTTGTTAAGAGCAAATTGTCACAATGAAATTTCTTCTTTATACTTATCATTTTATCCTTGACTAAACAGCTATATTGAAGCTACATTAAAGCTACCTTAGCGATAATAGTATTTATACAAATACAGGAGGGTTTACAGATGGCAAAGCAAATATTTGAATGGGATTATTCATCATACCCTGGGGCAAAAAGGTACCCCCACTTATTCAAGCCGATTCAGATAGGGAATCTCATTGTTCCCAATCGAATAAAGTATGCCGCAACTGAAGAAAATTTAAACGGTCTTGATGGTTTTATTACAGATTCGGGTGTTGCATATATGCGTGAAAGGGCTAAAGGGGTGGTGGGAGGTCTCTGCTTTATGCAGGGCGTTTACATGGATGAGAAACGTAAGGGCCAGGGATATGTGGGACAGGCTGCTGCATGGGATGATAAATATATTCCCGGTTTAAAACGAATCTCTGACGCAATTCATGAACAAAAAGCCGTTGCCGGATTCCAATTAATGGATTGTGGTCGAGTCGGTGCGGTGGAAGTTGAACATGGGCACGGACCATCCACTGTTCCCCAGCGTCTGAGAATTTTTAAACCAATGATAGAGATGACAAATGCTGAAGTCAAAGAGATGGTACAGCAACATATAGATACCGCTAAAAGGGGAATCAAGGCAGGATTTGACCTGGTAGAGATTTCAGGAATTGTGGGATATCTGATTTCCAATTTTATATCAAGCTATACCAATCGACGAACAGATGAATATGGCGGAGATATCAAGGGAAGAATGCAGGCCGTGGTGGAAATCATCCAGGGTGTTAAGGAAGTATGCGGAACTGATATCCCTGTTGGTATTCGATTGTGCTCTGAGGAGTTGTTAGATGATGTCCGGGGAAACACACCCGAAGAGTCCATGCAAAGCTATGAGATAGCCGAGGAGGCCGGTGCTGATTATATTAGCGTTACACTTGGGTGGCAAGAATCAATCTTTCCTGTAATCAGTCGTGACATTCCCATGGGCAACTGGATACATCTGGCTAAACGGGCAAAAGAGCATGTAAAAATACCTGTCCAGATGGCCTATAGACTCTTTAAACCGGATTTGCCAAACAAGGCAATCGGAGCCGGTGAGCTGGATATATGGGAAATATGCCGCTCAATGATTGCAGATCCCTTGATGCCAAAGAAAGTATTTGAAGGCAGGGAAGAGGAGATCAGACATTGTGTTGCCTGTAATCTATGTCTGGCAAGACTGTTCCGCGATGCCCCCATGACCTGTTACATTAATCCGGTGTGTGCACATGAGGCTGATCCGAACTTTATGAAACCGGCATCTGCAGAAGAAGAAAAAGAAATCATGATTGTCGGTGGCGGACCTGCCGGTCTGGAGTGTGCTTATGTTGCAGCTCAGAGGGGCCATGAAGTGCATGTCTATGAGAAGAAGGAAGAGCTGGGTGGAACCTTAATCGAGGCTTCCAAGGCGCCTTATGGAGATGATGAGCTTTGGACCTGCATCGAATATCAAAAAGTAATGTGTGAGAAAGCGGGTGTGACGTTTCATCTGGGGACTGAGGTAACAGAAGAATTAATCGAGGATGAAATGCCGGATAGCGTCGTATTGGCGACAGGACCCATTTATTCAAAGGGTAAAGGTACGGGGTTTGACAGGGAAAACGTGGTAAATGTTCTCGATGTACTGGGTGGCAGGGCTGAAGTGGGTGACAAAATTGTCGTATGGGGCAACAGGAAACCAGGTATCGGTGTTGCATTATTCCTGGCAAATCAAGGGAAAAAGGTGACAATAGTTGGTAAAGAGAAAAGCGCAGGATTTGATGTAAATCCGTCCTTTAAATGGAGATATATGATTTATCTCAGGCAGAACGGTGTGATGGCTTATAATGACTGTGATATCGAAGAAATAACTGATGAAGGAGTTATGGTAAAATCATACGATGGATACCGATGGCCGGTTAAATGCGACACGGTGGTTGTAAGTGAGAGAGAGCCCAATGAATGTCTAAAAAAGACCATTCAATCAGAAGGAATCGAACTTTTTGTCATTGGCGACGCACTGGTACCCCGCAACTTATCAAGCGCGGTGCATGACGGCTATAGAATAGGTATACGGATATAATAGAGACCTTTTAAAAAAGTCCTCTTTTGCCCAATTTCTGTGTCAGACTCAAATTTTAATCCTCAAAATACTTCAAGTATTCTTACGGTTAAAATTTTCGTCTTCCTTGAACTTGAACAAAATTGAACATTTTTAAAAGGTCTCAAAAAGGAGGTTAACAATGCCAGTGAATGCTGAAAAAGAAATAAGTAAATTATGGAAAAATATGCATGCCGCCCAATCTGAGATTGGAAAGACCTTTTACAGGTGGCGAAAAACCGCCTTAGAGGTGGCGGGTCCCGACACAAAACCTTTGGATGTCACATTAAAAGCTGCAGAGATCTTCGGAAAGGATATCGGGAAGAGCTTTTTACCCCGCTTGAATTGGCTAAAAGGCGAAGAAACCTTTATGTTTAATCTGGGAAAAGCCCTCGCTGGGCTCTGGATAACCGATGGTGCAACAACAACAGTGGAAAAAGGTGAAAATCCTTCTGAAATATTTATTAATTGCACAAGGGATCCATGGCCGACTCATGCAAAAGAGTTTGGAGTTCCAATGGAAGAAGTTGCTTTGTACAGAGAAAAGCTCTTTCAAACCATACTTGAAGATGTCAGTATTTTCTTTAATATTAATTTAAAAATTGAAATGCTTAAGGCCATCCCGAGAGGGGAAGGCATGTATTTAATGAGACTATATAAAGAAGGCTAATAACAAGGGAGTTAAATATGGCTGCACAAGTAGATTTAGATAAATGTAAGATGTGTGGAGGCGTGACACATCCCCTATGCATAGAAGTGTGCCCGGATGATGCAATACGGGTACAGGATGATAGGATTGTTGTGACTGAGTTTCTATGCGAGGACTGTAATGAATGTGGTTCTGTATGCCCTGATTCGGCGATAACGATACCTCTTGAGAAAGTAACATTTTAGGATCGAAAATCATCAATCCAAATGGGGAGAAACAAAGATGAAAGTAAAAAAAATCGATCATATATGCATAGCCGTCAAGAACCTGGAGGAGGCTAAGAAAATTTGGGAACCGGTATTGGGCAAATCCGAGCCTGATGATGCCTACATTGATGAGCCTGAAAAGATTAAAGTGGCAAGATACTGGGTAGGTGAAGTCGGTTTTGAACTCATGGAATCAATCACGCCGGACGGTGATGTAGCCAAGTTTATTGAAAAAAGAGGCGAGGGTGTAATGCTTATTAGTTTTAATGTGGATAATACCCGGGAATCTATGAATGAACTTAAGGGAAAAGATTATCCCTTTATAGGAGGCGCAAGACCTTTTCGTGATTGCGAATTTGCTTTTATGCATCCCAAAAAAATGAACGGTGTTTTGCTTGAATTAATAGATTATAAATGGGATGAGTTGAAAGACAGGGATTGATAGAATTGATGAATTCGCAAAAGGACTAATTCATTCCCGCCTTGCGGGATTTGGTGTTTAGTATTTTGTGTTTTGTTTGAAATATATGCTGATATACTAGTGCTCTTTTTCGAAAGTTATTTCCTTTAGACAGGCAATTTAAGTTGCCTTTAAATTGATACAAATTTTTTCGTAATCATAATCTTACTCATAATCGTAATCAAATCGGTTCTAATGTTTAAGATTATGAGTAAGAGTAAGATTATGATTAAGAGCAGCTTAAGGGTGCCATAAACAAAGAAATATGCCGAAACAGCTAAGGGATTTTGAAGTCTATCTGGTATATGTTGATGCGGATAGGTGTGACGGATGCGAAGAGTGCATTAAACTATGCCCGACGGATGTTTTTGAATTCACAAACAAAGCATATCCTGCACGCCCTCAAAATTGTCTGGGATGCCGAACATGTGAAGCTGTTTGCAAGTCAAAAGCTGTTATAATAACTGAAATTTAAGGTCTCATAATCGCAATTTTAATAGAAAGAAGCCGGAAATCGGAATTGGTAAAAGAAAAAATTTTGATTCCGGTTTTCAATTTTTTAACTCTGTTCGAGGTAAAAACATGAACGATTCCATACTGGTCATCGGTGGTGGTATTGCAGGAATTAACTGTGCAATGAATGCTGCCAAATATGGAACAAAGGTTTATTTGGTGGATGATACCGCAAGTATAGGCGGTATGATGGCACGGCTTGACAAAACTTTTCCAACAAACGATTGTTCTATTTGCATAGAAGCTCCCCAGATGTTCGATGTGGATAATCATGAAAATATCGAAATTCTTACGAACACAGAAGTCAGGAAAGTAAAAAAGGTAAATGGAAAGTTTAAAGTTAAGCTAATGAAAAGAGCAAAATATGTTGACGAGGAAAAATGTACGGGATGCGGATCGTGCGTTGAAGCCTGTCCTGTTAGCATTACCGATGAGATGGACGGTAAAGTCGGCGGGGTGCGAAAACTGGTTTCCATGCCTTTTCCTCAAGCAGTACCAAACGTTGTATCTGTTGATCCTCAATGTAGACACGGCGAAATGCGCAAAGATGGGGCATGCATAGGAGACTGTGCCGTAGATTGTAGCCAGTGCAGAGAATGCCCCATAGCTTTATGTGTTAAAGCGTGTGAAAAGGAGGGTAAGAAGGCGATAACCCTATGGCAATCCAATAAAAATCTGAATTTCGAAGTAAAGAGCATTGTTGTTGCCACGGGTATTACTAACGCAAAGCCTGTAGGAGATTTATTAGGCTATGACGTATATGAAAATGTCATTACGAATGTACAATTTGAAAGATTAATGAATGCAGGCGGACCGACTGTCGGGGAGATCATAAGACCGTCGGACAAAAAACATGCCAAAAAAATTGCATGGATTCAATGTGCTGGCCGTGGACTGGCTGAGGGAAGAGGGGTCCCGTATTGTTCAAAAATATGCTGTATGATTGCAGCGAAACAGACGATAATAACCAAAGAACATGATCCGTCAGTAGAGACTACAATATTTTACAATGATCTCAAAGCATATGGGAAGGGATTTTGGAGCTTTTATCAAAAGGCTGTTGATAATGGTGTACGATATGTCAAGGCAAGACCCTACGAAGTTTTTGAAGAACCTGAATCTAAGAATTTAACACTTCAGTATGAAGATCTGGAAACCGGAAAACTGTTAAAAAAAGAGGTAGAACTTCTTGTTTTGTCTACCGGAATTATACCAAACACTCGAAACAAGAGATTATCAAAGACATTAAACATTGAATTAGATCACCTGGGATTTTTTAAGGAGAGTGACCCATTAATGTCACCGCTGGAGACCAGCGTAGATGGAATATATCTGTGTGGAGGCGCCATGGGGCCTATCGATATAGCAGAGTCGGTTGCACAAGCATGTGCCGCCGCCATGAAAGCGGTA